>NZ_JASNRB020000025.1:0-75324 GCF_030411975.2 Massilia orientalis
TCGACTTGCATGTGTAAAGCATGCCGCCAGCGTTCAATCTGAGCCAGGATCAAACTCTTCAGTTTAATCTCTGTTTTGACACTTTCGTGTCATGTCGCTCACTCAAAATACTGACCGTCACTCATTGCTGAGCAACGTATTTCTTTTGCGTGAACATTTGATAATTTAAGCATTCAGCAGCCACTTACGCGACTGCTGGCACTTCATCAAACGCCCACACTTATCGACTGTTTATTGTTAAAGAACTGTATTCGGTACTGCCTTGCTGCGTTTGCGAATCGTTTTGTTCGTCAGCAGCAGAGAAGTGAGAGTATGCAGTGTTTCGCTTAACTCGTCAACCCCTCGCTGTTTCTGCAACACATTGAATTCTTTCGATTTCGTGCGCTGCAGAAGCAGGACGCGAACTATAGCAAACCCGTCCGCGCCCATGCAAGGGGCTGTGGAAAAATTACATCCCTTCGAAATTCGGCTTGCGCTTCTCCAGGAACGCCGCCATCCCCTCCTTCTGTGCCGGCGTGCCGAATCCGGCATGAAAGAAGCGGCGCTCGTAGCGCACGCCTTCGGTCAGCGTGGTCTCGAACGCGCGGTTGACCGCATCCTTGATCTGCATGGCCACCGACACCGGCATCGCCGCGATCGTCTCCGCCACTTCCAGCGCCACCGTCATCACGAGGTCGGCCGGCACGACGCGCGACACGAGACCCGTGCGCTCCGCTTCCGCCGCGTCGATCATGCGCGCCGTCAGCAGCATGTCCATGGCTTTCGACTTGCCGATCGCGCGCGGCAGGCGCTGCGTGCCGCCGGCGCCCGGGGTCACGCCGACCTTGATCTCCGGCTGGCCGAACTTGGCCGTCTCCGACGCGATCAGGAAGTCGCACATCATCGCCAGCTCGCAGCCGCCGCCCAGCGCATAGCCGGCGACGACGCCGATCACCGGCTTGCGCACATTGAGGATGTGTTCCCAGTTGCGGCCGATGTAATTACCGGGATACGTGTCGGCGTACGTGTAATTGGCCATCGCGGCGATGTCGGCGCCCGCGGCGAACACCTTGTCGCTGCCGGTCAGGATGATGACGTTGACGGCCGGGTCGGCGTCGAACTTGTACAGCGCGTCGCCCAGCTCGTTCATCATGTTGTCGTTGAGGGCGTTCAGCGCCTTCGGACGGTTCAGGCGGATCACGACCACCTTGTCGTGGTGTTCGATCAGCAGGTCAGAATATTCCATGGGACACCCCTTAATAAGATGAGCCCAGATTGTAGCGCCTGAACGACGAAAGTGACGTATACG
Source organism: Massilia orientalis (assembly GCF_030411975.2). Taxonomy (NCBI): domain Bacteria; kingdom Pseudomonadati; phylum Pseudomonadota; class Betaproteobacteria; order Burkholderiales; family Oxalobacteraceae; genus Massilia; species Massilia orientalis. Next base: position 1,289 of record NZ_JASNRB020000025.1, read on the forward strand.
GCAATCATGTCTTTGTTATCATCGGTGCGTGCCTCTCCTCCGCAACCTCGCCACCGACCGCCAGCTGCGCAACGCCGACTTTCGCCGTTTCTGGTTCAGCAGCACGCTGACCAATTTCGGCGCCCAGATCACGCTGCTGGCCCTCCCCATCTGCGCGGCCCTGCTGCTGCATGCGACGCCAGCCCAGATGGGCGCCCTGGCCGCCGTCGGCTCCCTGCCGTTCCTGCTGTTCTCGCTGCCGACGGGTGTCCTGCTCGACCGCAGCCGGCGCCTGCCCGTCATGCTGGCCAGCGATGCGATGGTCGCGCTGAGCCTCGCCAGCGTGCCGTTCGCGTGGTGGCAGGGGTGGCTCAGCGTGCACTGGCTGTATGCGGTGCAGTTCATGCTGGGGACCGGATTCGTCGTGGGCGGCAGCGCGGAGCAGATCTTCCTGACGTTCCTCGTGGGCCGCGATGGCCTGATCGATGCGCAATCGAAGCTGGGCGCGACGGAATCCGCCTCGCGCCTGCTCGGCCCCGGCATCGCGGGCCTGCTCGTGCAGGCGCTGGGGGCGCCCGTCGCGATCCTGTGCAACGTGGCCGGCTTTACGGTCTCGTTGTGGAATCTGCGCCGGATCCGCACGCGCGAGCCGCAGCCGCAGCCGCCCCAATCCCACGTGCTGCGCGACGTGGCCGAAGGATTGAAATTCGTGTGGAGCCAGCCGGTACTGCGGCTGCTCGCATGGACGTCCGCTTGCTGGCACCTGCTGTTCTATGGCTACACGGCGCTGTACGTGCTGTTCGCCACGCGCGTACTGGGGATGTCGCCGGGCCTGATGGGCACGTCGCAGATGCTGGGCGGCGCCGGCGTGCTGCTCAGTTCACTGATGCTGAAACCGCTGACGCGCCGCTTCGGCTCCGGCGGCGCCATCGCCACGGGCCTGTGCATCTCGTGCCTCGGCTTCATGCTGATGCCGACGATCCCGCGCGACCTGCTGGGCAACCGCGCCGCCACCGCGGCCGCCTATGCCGGCGTCGTGTTCTGCCTCGATTGCGGCGGCACCCTGTTCTTCCTGCCCTATCTCGCGCTGCGCCAGCGCGTCACGCCCGATGCGCTGCTGGGCCGGATGACGTCGACGATGCGCTTCATGACCGTGGCCATGGCCCCGGTCGGCGCGGCCGGTGCCGGTGCGCTGGCCGAACGGCTCGGCGTGCGCGGCGGCCTGACGGTCGTCGCGGCGGGCGCCCTGCTGCTGACCCTCACCACGTTGTTCGGCACCCGTCTGCACCGGATACGGCAATAAGCCTCAGTTACCCGGTCGCGGCAGCAGCGCCCAGATCTGCCCGCGCTGCTTCATGCGGCCCGCGTTGTCGGCCGCCTGGCCGCCGAAGCCGAAGAAGAAGTCCGCGCGCACGGCCCCCTTGATGGCGCCGCCCGTGTCCTGCGCCATCACGAGGCGCTGCAGCGGCACGTCGTCCGCCGGCTCCGTCGTCGACAGGAACAGTGGCGCGCCGAGCGGGATGAAGGCCGGATCGACGGCGACGGAGCGTGTGGGCGTCAGCGGCACGCCCAGGGCGCCCTTCGGGCCGACGTTCGGATCGGGCAGGCGCTCCTCGCGGAAGAACACGTAGCTCGGGTTGACGTTGAGGAGCTCCTGGCGGCGCTCCGGATGCACGGCGATCCACGCCTTGATGCCCTGCGCCGTCGCCTCGCCCGGCGCGAGTTCCTTCTGGTCGATCAGCCAGCGGCCGATCGCCTTGTACGGATGGCCGTTCTGGTCGGCGTAGGCGATGCGCACGGTGTCGCCGTCGTCCAGCTGCACGCGGCCGGAGCCCTGCACTTCGAGGAAGAACGCCTCCACGGGATCGTCGACCCACACCAGCTCCTTGCCCGGGATGCGCGCGCGCTCGATGTCGGCGCGCGTGGCGTACGGGACGACGGTCTTGCCGACGAGGCGTCCGCGCAGCCGCATGCCCTTCAGGCTCGGGTAGACGCTCGCCAGGTTCACGGTGATCAGGTCGTCCGGCACTTTATAGAGCGGCGTCTGGTACGCACCGCCGCGCTCGCGGGCGCCGCGCAGCATCGGCTCATAGTAGCCCGTGATCAGGCCCGCGTCCGCGCCGTCGGGGGCGCGCACGAGGTTCGGCACGAAATACGTCTCGAAGAACTGGCGGATGGCCGTGCCGTCGCCGGGATCGACCGATTTACCCGCCGCGCACGGCGCCTTCCAGTCCGGCTTCGCGCCCAGCGCGCGGCAGGACGCCTGGAACGCGGGCCAGGCCTGGCGCAGGTCGTCCTGCTGCCAGCCCGGCAACGCATCGAACGTGACGGGCGTGAACAGGGGCGCGGGCGGCGGCGGCTGTTGCGGCTGCGCCGGCGGCTGGGTCGGCGGCACCGGCACGGGTCCGACGGGCGGCGGCAGCTTGATGGGCGGCTGCGGGGGCGGCGTCGTGGTACATGCCGCCAGCAAGGCGACGAGGGTCAATAAAGCGGGTACACTGCGGCGTGTCGAAAACATATGGGATGACAACGGAATGTGGATGCTGATGTTGGAGGCCGGCGTGGCCTTGTTCCTGCTGGTGTTCATCGTCTGGTGGACGATGTTCTCGGGCCGCAAGCCCGAGCAGAAGCCGTCCTCGACCAGGAAGAACGATACGCCCGAGATCTGATCAGTGCAACGCGTGCGGCAGCGACAGCACGAACTCGGGAATCTTGACTTCGAAACGGTGGCCGTCCTCGGCGACGAAGAAATACTCGCCGACCATCGAACCCTGCGGCGTTTCCATCTGGGTGCCGCTCGTGTATTCGAACTGTTCGCCCGGCTGCAGCAGCGGCTGGTGGCCGACGACGCCCAGGCCCCGTACTTCCTGCACCTTGTTGTTGGCGTCCGTGATCACCCAGTGGCGCGAAATCAGCTGGGCCGCGACGGTGCCCGTGTTCTTGATCGTGATGGTGTAGGTGAACACGTGCTGCGTCCGCTCCGGGTGGGATTGCTCCGGCAGGTATTGGGTCCTGACGGTGATCTCGAAATCGTAGGCGGGCATCGGTGTTCCTTGTTTGATTGGCAAAAGAGCGCGTGGCCAACATGATACAACGTCGGCCGAAAGCACGGCGTCGGCGTACAATGCTGGCTTTGTCTTAAGCAACCCCGGCCCACCATGACCACCTACCGCATCGCTCCCAGCATCCTGTCCGCCGACTTTGCCCGCCTGGGCGAGGAAGTGCGCAATGTCGTCGCCGCCGGCGCCGACATCATCCACTTCGACGTGATGGACAACCATTATGTCCCGAACCTCACCATCGGCCCGCTGGTGTGCCAGGCCATCCGTCCGCATGTGCAGGTGCCGATCGACGTCCACCTGATGGTCAAGCCGGTCGACCGCATCATCCCCGATTTCGCCAAGGCCGGCGCCGACATCATCACCTTCCACCCGGAAGCGTCGGAACACGTCGACCGCACGCTGCAGCTCATCCGCGACAACGGCTGCAAGGCCGGCCTCGTGTTCAACCCGGGCACCCCGCTGCACCACCTGGAACACGTGATGGACAAGATCGACATGATCCTCATCATGTCCGTCAACCCGGGCTTCGGCGGCCAGTCGTTCATCCCGGAAGCGCTGAAGAAGATCGCGCTCGCGCGCCGCATGATCGATGAATCGGGCCGCGACATCATGCTGGAGGTCGACGGCGGCATCAAGGCCGACAACATCGCCGCTGCCGCCGCAGCCGGCGCCGACACGTTCGTGGCCGGTTCCGCCATCTTCGGCAAGCCGGACTACAAGGCCGTCATCGACGCGATGCGCGCCGAACTGGCCACCGTCGCGAAGAAGGCTGCGTAATGAAAAGCGGCGCTGCGGCGATCCGGGCCGCCATCATCGACCTGGACGGCACGATGCTGCACACCGTGCCGGATTTCGAGCTCGCGCTGAACGGCATGCGCGCGGAATTCGGCCTGGCGCCGATCACCCAGCAGATCATCGAGCCGATGGTCGGCAAGGGCTCGGAAAAGCTGATCCGCGACGTGCTGGCCCGCGACTTCGACACGGATCGCATCGACGCCGTGTTCAACGACGCGATGGCCGCCTACCAGCGCCACTACCTCGCCATCAACGGCGAACGCGCGACGCTGTATCCGCACGTGATCGAAGGCCTGCAGGCCCTGAAGGACCTGGGTCTGCGCCTCGCGTGCGTGACCAACAAGCCCGTCGCGTTCACCCAGCCGCTGCTGGCGAAGAAAGGTCTCACGCCGTACTTCGAACTGGTGTACGGCGGCGACTCGTTCCCGCGCAAGAAGCCGGATCCGATGCCGCTGCTGCAGGTGTGCCGCGACTTCGACGTGGAGCCGGCGCGCGTGGTCGCGATCGGCGACTCCAGCAACGACGCCGAAGCGGCGCGCGCGGCCGGGTGTTTCGTGTTGTCGGTCCCGTATGGCTACAACCACGGAAAACCTGTGCAAAGTATTAATTCCGATGGTATAGTTGGTTCGCTACTTGAAGCGGCTGAACTGATCAGCGCTCATAACAAAGCCAACTCCTAAACCATCTACTCCATGTTTTTCGCCAAAAAACACATCGTCAACCCAACCGGTGCCCATGAGGCCTGGCTGTGGCGACGCTGGCAATCCTGGTCCATCTGACCCAAGCTGATTGCTGCCGGTGCACGCCCTGTGCACATAGATACCGGCAGGTTTTTTTGAAGAAATCGCCGCCCGTTCCCCTTCCCTGCGGGCGGCCCGGAGAAAAGCATGACCGAACTCGAATTCAAATCGCTCGCCACGCAAGGCTATAACCGTATTCCCCTGATCGCGGAAGCATTTGCCGATCTCGAAACCCCGCTCACCTTGTACCTGAAGCTGGCCCAGAGCCAGGACGCCGGCAAGAACACGTTCCTGCTCGAGTCCGTGGTCGGTGGCGAACGCTTCGGCCGCTACTCCTTCATCGGCCTGCCGGCCAGGACGCTGCTGCGCACGCGCGGCAACGTCACGACGGTCGAGAAGAACGGGGAAGTCATCGAGACGCACGAAGGCAATCCGCTCGACTTCATCGAGGCCTATCAATCGCGCTTCAAGGTCGCGCTGCGCCCGGGTCTGCCCCGCTTCTGCGGCGGCCTGGCCGGCTACTTCGGCTACGACACCGTGCGCCACATCGAGAAGAAGCTGGCGCACACGGCGCCGCGCGACGAACTGGACCTGCCGGAAATCCAGCTGATGGTGACGGAAGAGCTGGCGGTGATCGACAACCTGTCGGGCAAGCTGTACCTGATCGTGTATGCCGATCCGTCCCAGCCCGAGGCCTATAACAAGGCCCGCCAGCGCCTGAAGGACTTGCGCGTGATGCTGCGCCGGAGCGTGGACGCACCGGTGACGTCGAGCTCCGTACGGACCGAGGCCGTGCGCGACTTCAGCAAGGAAGACTACCTGAAGGCCGTCGCGGTCGCGAAGGAATACGTGATGGCGGGAGACCTGATGCAGGTCCAGATCGGCCAGCGCATCCGCAAGCCGTACGTGGATTCGCCGCTGTCGCTGTACCGCTCCCTGCGCTCGCTGAACCCGTCGCCGTACATGTATTACTACAACTTCGGCGACATGCAGATCGTGGGTTCGTCGCCCGAGATCCTGGTGCGCAACGAGAAGGACGCCGACGGCGGCCGCAAGGTGACGCTGCGCCCGATCGCCGGCACCCGCCCGCGCGGTTCGACGCCGGAACGCGACGCCGAGCTGGCGCACGAACTCCTGAACGATCCGAAGGAAGTGGCGGAACACGTGATGCTGATCGACCTGGCGCGCAACGACATCGGCCGCATCGCCACGACCGGCAGCGTCAAGGTCACGGACCAGATGGTCATCGAGAAGTACTCGCACGTGCAGCACATCGTCTCCAACGTGGAAGGCACGCTGAAGGACGGCATGTCGAACCTGGACGTGCTGCGCGCTACCTTCCCGGCCGGCACCTTGACGGGTGCGCCGAAGGTGCGCGCGATGGAAATCATCGACGAACTCGAGCCCGTGATGCGCGGCATCTACGGCGGCGCCTGCGGTTATCTCTCCTTCGGCGGCGAGATGGACGTGGCGATCGCGATCCGCACGGGCGTGATCAAGGACGGCAACCTGTACGTGCAGGCGTCGGCGGGCATCGTCGCGGATTCCATTCCCGAGATGGAATGGCTGGAAACGGAACACAAGGCGCGCGCCGTGCTGCGCGCGGCCGAGCAAGTGCAAGACGGACTGGATGGGGAGATCTGACATGCTGCTCATGATCGACAACTACGACTCGTTCACCTACAACATCGTGCAGTACTTCGGTGAGCTGGGCGAGGAAGTGCGCACCGTGCGCAACGACGAGATCACCCTGGAAGAGATCGCGGCCCTGGACCCGGACCGCATCTGCATCTCGCCGGGCCCGAAGTCGCCGAAGGATGCCGGCGTGTCGGTGGACGTGCTGCGCGAATTCAAAGGGAAGAAGCCGATCCTCGGCGTGTGCCTGGGCCACCAGGCCATCGGCGAAGCGTTCGGCGGCAAGATCATCCGCGCCAAGCAGGTCATGCACGGCAAGACGTCGAAGATCGCGCACATCGGCGAAGGCGTGTTCAAGGGCCTGCCGAGCCCCTTCACGGTGATCCGCTACCACTCGCTGGCGATCGAGCGCGCGTCGCTGCCCGCGTGCCTGGAAGTGACGGCGTGGACGGACGATGGCGAGATCATGGGCGTGCGCCACAAGGAATTCGACATCGAGGGCGTGCAGTTCCACCCCGAGTCGATCCTGTCGGAGCACGGGCATGCGATGCTGAAGAACTTCCTCGAACGCACCGCCTGACCGATTGAAAGACCTGCCATGATCACCCCACAAGAAGCCCTCCTCCGCTGCATCGAGCACCGTGAAATCTTCCACGACGAGATGCTGCACCTGTTCCGCCAGATCATGTCCGGCGAAATCTCGCCGACGATGGTCGCCGCGCTGACCATGGGCCTGCGCGTGAAGAAAGAAACCATCGGCGAAATCACCGCCGCGGCGCAGGTGATGCGCGAATTCTCCACCAAGGTCCCGATGGCCGACACGACGCACCTCGTCGACATCGTCGGCACCGGCGGCGACGGCGCGCACACCTTCAATATCTCGACCGCGTCGATGTTCGTCGCCGCCGCCGCGGGCGCGCGCGTCGCGAAGCACGGCGGGCGCAGCGTGTCGTCGTCGTCCGGCAGCGCGGACGTCATCGAATCGCTGGGCGCGCACATCGACCTGAAGCCCGAGCAGATCGCCCAGTCGATCGCGCAGACGGGCATCGGCTTCATGTTCGCCCCGAACCACCACGCCGCCATGAAGAACGTGGCCGCCGTGCGCCGCGAGATGGGCGTGCGCAGCATCTTCAACATCCTCGGGCCGCTGACGAATCCGGCCGGCGCGCCGAACATCCTGATGGGCGTGTTCCACCCGGACCTCGTCGGCATCCAGGTACGCGTGCTGCAGCGTCTCGGCGCCCAGCATGCGCTCGTCGTCTGGGGCCGCGACAACATGGACGAAGTCTCGCTCGGCGCCGGCACGATGGTCGGTGAACTCGTCAACGGCGAAATCCGCGAATACGAGATCCACCCGGAAGACTACGGCCTCGCGATGATCGCCAGCCGCAACCTGAAAGTGGCCGACGCCACCGAATCGAAGGCGCGCATCATGGAAGCGCTGCGCGGAGAAGCGGGTCCGGCGCACGACATCGTGGCGCTGAACGCGGGCACGGCGTTGTACGCGGCTGGCGTGGCGGCATCCATCGAGGACGGCCTGCAGCGCGCGCGCACCGCCATCGCGTCGGGTGCGGCGCTGGCGAAGCTCGACCAGTTCGTGAGCGTCACGCGCCAGCTCGGCGCGGCGAGCTGACATCATGTTCGGCATCCACGACCTCGCGCTGTTCGTCGTGTCCGGCCTGCTGCTGAACATCATGCCGGGCCCGGACTCCCTGCTCATCATGACGCGCAGCGCGACGCAGGGCTGGCGCGCCGGCAGCGCGGCGGCCCTCGGCATCGGCACGGGCACCTTCGTGCACATTGTCGCGGCGGCCCTCGGTCTGTCGGCGATCCTAGCGACGTCCGCGGCCGCATTCACCGTCGTCAAGCTGGCGGGCGCCGCGTACATCCTGTACCTCGCTGTCGGCATGCTGCTCAGCAAGCGCGGCGACGGCGTCGAAAAGCCGCTCACCGTCACCCCGCTGCCCCTGCGCCGCATCTACGCGCAAGGCATCCTGACGAACGTGCTGAATCCGAAGGTGGCACTGTTCTTCCTCGCCTTCGTCCCGCAATTCATAGCCGCGAACGCGCCGCACAAGGCGGCCGCATTCCTGATCCTGGGCGCCATCTTCAACATCAACGGCATGTTGTGGTGCCATGCGCTGGCGCTGTTCACCGCGCAGGCACGCGCCCGTCTGAAACTGAATCCCGCCGTCACGCAATGGCTCAACCGCGCCACCGGCGGCCTGTTCGTCTGGCTCGGCGTCAAGCTGGCGCTGGCGAAACAACACTGAATACCATGTCCGATATCCTGAACAAGATCCTCGACGTCAAAGCCACGGAAGTCGCCGCGGCCAAGCAGCAGCGCGATTTCAACAGCCTGCGCCGCGACGTCGAAAGCGATGCCGCCCTGCGCGCCGACCTGCGCGGCTTCGAGGCCAGCCTGCGCCGCAGCATCGCCGCGGGCCGCGCCGGCGTGATCGCGGAAGTGAAAAAGGCGTCGCCGTCGAAAGGCGTGATCCGGGCCGACTTCCGTCCGGCCGAGATCGCCCGGAGCTATGCCGCGGGCGGCGCATCGTGCCTGTCCGTCCTGACCGACGTGCAATTCTTCCAGGGCTCGCCCGAGTACCTGAAGCAGGCGCGCGCCGCGTGCGACCTGCCCGTGATCCGCAAGGATTTCATCATCGACCCTTACCAGGTATACGAAGCCCGCGCGATGGGTGCGGACGCGATTCTGCTGATCGTCGCTGCGCTGGATCATGGCCTGATGGCGGAACTGGAAGCGTGTGCGCAGGAACTCGGCATGGACGTGCTGGTCGAAGTTCATGACGGCGACGAACTGGAGGCGGCCCTGAAGCTCAAGACGCGCCTGCTGGGCATCAACAACCGCAACCTGCGCACCTTCGAGGTCACGCTCGACACGACCATCGGCCTGCTGCCGCGCATTCCGGCGGAACGGCTCGTGGTCACGGAGTCCGCGATCCTGGCGCCCGCCGACGTCAAGCGCATGCGCGACGCCAACGTGCATGCTTTCCTGGTGGGCGAAGCGTTCATGCGCGCGCCCGATCCCGGCACGGAACTTAAACGCTTATTTGAGTAGTAATCGACTGCCATGAACCCGATCATCCGCCCAGGCCTCGTTCTCATCATCTCGATCGCAGGCCTGGGCGGATGCTCGAGCGTCAGGACGGCCACCGAGGCCGTCACCTCTTCCGTCGGACGTATCTTCCATCCTGCCCCGCCGACGGCGCCCGCGCCCGCGGGCCTGGACGACTACAAGACCCAGGTCGCGCGCCACGTGGCCGACCACAATCCCGAACGCGCCTACATGGGCACCCTGCCGCCCATGCTGCCGGCCATCGTCGTGCTCGAGATCACGGTCGACCGCGACGGCCAGCTGGCGGACGTGGCCGTGCAGCGCTCGCGCAATCCCAATGCGTCCGAGATCGCGCTGGCGTCCGTGCGGCGCAGTTCGCCGCTGCCGCCCCCGCCGACAGGCCGGCTCACGTTCTCCGAAACCTTCCTGTTCGCGGACAGCGAGCGGTATCAGCTGCGCAGCCTGGCGGGGCCGCAGGCGTCGGAATACACGTCGCCGTGACGATGCGCCACGGGTGCGCCTGCTCGGCAATATCCGATCTATAATCATTCGTTACATTTTTACACATTTCATATTCATGTCGACAATACAGCGCAGGAACAATGTCCGGCTGGCCGGCACCGGCCCGGCGACGATGGTGTTTGCCCACGGCTTCGGCTGCGACCAGACCATGTGGCGGTTCCTGGCGCCGGCGTACGAGGATCGCTTCCGCACGATCGCGTTCGACCTGGTCGGCAGCGGGGGGTCCGACCTGTCCGCGTACGACCGCGACAAGTACGGCACCCTGCACGGCTACGCGGACGACCTGCTCGAGATCGTCGACGAATGCGCGACCGGTCCCGTCATCTTCGTCGGCCATTCCGTCAGCACGATGATCGGCCTGCTGGCCACGATCAAGGCGCCGGAAAAATTCGTCGCGCAGGTCATGGTGGGCCCGTCGCCCTGCTACATCAACGACGGCGACTACGTCGGCGGGTTCAGCCGGGAAGACATCGACGAGCTGCTCGAGACAATGGACGCCAATTACCTCGGCTGGTCGAGCAGTTTGGCGCCCGCAATCATGGGCGTGCCCGACCGTCCGGAACTGCGCACGGAGCTGACCGAGAGCTTTTGCCGCAACGATCCCGAGATCGCCAAGCATTTCGCCCGCGTGACGTTCCTGTCCGACCACCGCGCGGACGTGCCCCGTTCGACCGTGCCGGCATTGATCCTGCAATGCAGCGACGACCTCGTTGCGCCCCGTGCCGTCGGCGACTTCCTGCACCGGCACCTGCCGGACAGCGTCCTGCACGTCATCGAGAACGTCGGTCATTGTCCGCACATGAGCGCACCCACGGAAAGCTCGCGCGCCATCGACAACTTCCTCGCGCACGCACTGCGCTGACATCCGTGCCGACCGCGCCCTCCGGCGACCTCCTGTTCGACCACGCCGCCTGCGCGCTGCTGCTGACGGCGGGCGACGGCGTGATCCTGAAGGCGAACAGCATGGCGTGCACGTGGCTCGGCCATGCGGAGGAGGAACTCGTCGGCAAGGTGCGCATGCAGGATCTGCTTCCGGTGGGCGCCCGTCTGTTCTACCACACGCATTGCCAGCCGATCCTGCAGGTGCAGGGCTCCGTGGCCGAGATCCAGGTCGACCTGCGCAACAAGCGCCAGGAGCGCCTGCCCATGCTGATCAACATCAGCCGCCGCCAGGAAGCGGACGGCATGATCGACCACTGGGCCCTGTTCAAGGCGTCCGACCGGCGCGCGTACGAACGCGAACTGCTGGCGGCCCGCAAGGCGGCGGAAGCGGCGCTGGACGCGCGCCGCAGCGCCGAGGAGGAATTGCAAAAGCTGAATGCGCAGCTGTCGGCCGCGGACCGGCGCAAGGACGAATTCCTCGCGACCCTGTCGCATGAACTGCGCAACCCGCTCGCGCCGATGCGCAGCGCGCTCGACGTCCTCAAGCTGAAGTTCGGCCACGGCACGGACAACCGCCTGCTGCAGGCGTTCGACCGGCAGATGCGCCACATGACGCGCCTCGTCGACGACCTGATGGAAGTCTCGCGCATCACACAGGGCCGCATGCAGCTGCAACGCGCGCCGGTGGAATTGTCGGCCCTCGTGCAGGGCGCGGCACACGACCTCGCCGCGACGATGGAAGCGGCGCGCCACACGCTGCGCGTCTCCATCGCCGAACCGCCCGTGATCGTGGACGGCGATGCGACGCGCCTCGCGCAGGTCGTCATCAACCTGCTGACCAATGCCGCCAAGTACACGCCGGACGGCGGCACGATCGAACTGCACCTGTCGTGCGACGACGGCGTGGCCGAGATCCAGGTGCGCGACAACGGCATCGGCCTGCCCGCCTCGGCGCTCGCCACCGTCTTCGACATGTTCTCGCAACTCGAGCCGGCGCTCGAACGCTCGAAAGGCGGCCTCGGGATCGGCCTGGCGCTTGTGCGCGGGATCGTCGAACTGCACGGCGGCAGCGTGCATGCGGACAGCCCGGGACCGGGCCTGGGCAGCACGTTCACGATCCGGCTGCCGCTGGCGCAAGGCAGCGTGTGCGCGCCGTCGTTACAGGCGCCGTCCCGAACGGCGGCGCCGGCCCAGCTGCGCATCCTCGTCGTGGACGACAACGAGGACGCCGCCGAGACGCTGGCGATGACGCTGGAGCTGCACGGCTGCGAGGTAAGAACGGCGGCGACGGCCACCCGCGCGCTGGAGATGCTCCCCGGCTTCGCGCCCGCCGCGGCCCTGCTCGACATCGGCCTGCCGGACATGAACGGCTACGAACTGGCGCGCCGCGTGCGCCAGTTGCCCGCGGGGGCCGGCATCACGCTGGTCGCGACGACCGGGTGGGGCCAGCAGAAGGACCGCGAGCGCGCCTTCGCGGCCGGGTTCGACCGTCACCTCACCAAGCCGATCGATTTCGATCTCTTGCGATCCTATCTGCCGAATTAACTTGCGCTCGGCCGCTTCACCGCCGGCCCCTTGCGCGTGCCCGGCACCACAGAGATCTGCACGCACGGCACGCGGTCGCCCTGCAGGGTGACGTCGAACGCCATCAGCTCGTCGCGGCGGAACGCGTGCACGGTCACGGTGTCGCCCACACGGTAGCGCGCGAACAGCTGGTCCAGGTTGGACGGGTTGCCGTTCACGCGCAGGCTGTCGACGGCGATCAGGATGTCGCCGGCCGACAGGCCCGCCTGGTGCGCCGCGCCGCCTTCGTGCACCTGCGTCAGCTTGACGCCGGCGGCGTCGCGGCCGATGCCGGCGTCCAGCGACGGCTTGGCGTTCTTGCGCTCTTCGGTCACCTTCACGCTGAACGGCGCGTACAGCTTGGCCAGCGGGATGTCTTCCGTGCCGCGGATGTAGCGGTCGAAGATCGGCTTCGACCGCACGCCGCTCACCTCGTCGAACAGGCTTTCCACCTCCTGCTCCGTGACCCCGCGCCCACCTCCTTCCTTGCCTTTGTAGAAGTCGCGGCCGTAGCGGTCCCACAAGGCGAGCATGATGTCGTCCAGCGACTTCGCGCCTTCCGTCTTCGCGCGGATCGTCAGGTCGAACGCGAGGCCGACCAGCGAACCCTTGGTGTAATAACTGATGATCGCGTTCGGCGCATTCTCGTCCTGGCGGTAGTACTTGCTCCAGGCGTCGAAGCTGGAATCGGCGATGCTCTGCTTCGTGCGGCCCGTGCCGCGCAGGACGCTGCCGACGGTCTTGCCGAGCAGCTTGAAGTACGTGGCCTCGCTGATGATCCCGCTGCGCACGAGCATCAGGTCGTCGTAGTAGCTGGTGAAACCCTCGAACAGCCACAGCAGCGGCGTGTAGTTCTCGACCTGCAGGTCGTACGGCGCGAACCCGGCCGGCTTGATGCGCTTGACGTTCCAGGTGTGGAAGTACTCGTGGCTGCACAGCCCCAGGAACTTGATGTAGCCCTCGTTCGGCTCGGCCATCTTCGGCGCGGCCGTCGACGGCAGGTCCGTGCGCGCGCAGATCAGCGCCGTCGACGCGCGGTGTTCTAGGCCGCCGTAGCCGTCGCCGACGACCATCGTCAGGAACACGTAGCGGTCCATCGGCGCCTTCTTCGTCTTCGGCTCGAAGAACGCGATCTGCGTTTCGCAGATGGCTTTCAGGTCTTTTTCCAGGCGCGCCATGTCCAGGTTCGGCACGCGGCCCGTGATCACGATGTCGTGGCGCACGCCGTGCGCGGTAAAGCCGCCCAGCACGAAATCGCCCATCTCGACGGGGTGGTCGATCAGTTCATCGTAGTCGCCCGCGACATAGGTACCGAAGCCGTAGCGCTTCGCGCCCGCTTCCGGCAGCGACGTGGCCACGCGCCACGTGCGGGCGGCCGGGTCGCCCGGGCGCTGGATGTCGACCTGGTGCGGCCGTGTCTCCTGGCCCACGACGCGCAGGAACACGCTCGTGCCGTTGAAGAAGCCGTGGGTCTGGTCCAGGTGGGCGGCGCGCACCGACAGGTCCCACGCATACACCTCGTAATGCAAGGTCAGCGGCCCGGCGGCGGGCGCGGCCTGCCAGCTATGCTTGTCCAGCTTCGTGAGGCGGACCGCTTCCCCCCCGGCCTCGGCGCGGATGCGCACGATGTTGCGGGCGAACTCGCGGATCATGTAGCTGCCCGGGATCCAGGCCGGCAGCGCAAACACCTGCCCGTCCGGATGCGGCTCCGCCACGGTGACGGTGACGTTGAACAGGTGCCCGGCGAGGTCCTTCGGGACGATGGTGTACTGGATGGCCGGCGGCTGCTTCTGGGGTGCTTTTTTCATATGGCGTGAACAATCTCTCTCCGATGCGCCGTAGTGTAACGGCATTTTTCAGAAAAAAGGGTGTTCACACCGTTGGGCTTACGCTCCCGTCATGTCGCCCGGCAGGTCGATGTCGCGCAAGATCCCCGGGTCGTCGACCGGGATTTCCGTTACGGGAAAGGTGCGCAGCAGGCGCCGTGCCCCCTCGTCGCCGCGCAAGGCCAGCAATGCGTCCAGGTGGACGGCCCCGAAGCCGACCGGATTGCCGCGGCGCCCATCCATGACGGGCGCCGCGATGCCCGCCCCGGCCGCCAGCGCGTCGGCGAGGCGGCGCAGCGTGGCCGGATCCACCCAGGGCATGTCGCCCAGCGCCACGAGCCAGGCCTGCGGGTTCGCTGGCAGCGAATAGCGGATGGCATGCGTGAGCGAAGCCGCCATGCCGCTGTCGGCATCCGGGCACACGGTCACGTCGCATCCGAGCGCGGCCAGCCGCTCGGCCACGCCGGCGTCGAGCGGCGGCACGACGGCGACGACGCGCGGGACGGCGGCCAGCAGCTTGCGCGCGCTGGCCACGACGACGGGCTCACCGGCCAGCGGCTGCAGCAGCTTGTTGCGCTGCCCGGCGGGATCGAAACGGCGCCCCCGGCCGGCCGCCAACAAAATGCCGACCGGGGACACGCTCACGCCGCCGCCAGGTCGAACGGCAGCTTGCGCAGGCGCTTGCCGGTCAGCTTGAACACGGCATTGGCCAGCGCCGGCGCCAGCGGCGGCAGGCCCGGTTCGCCCATGCCCGTCGGCGGATCCTGGGACGGCACGATGAACACGTTCACCTGCGGCATGTCGTTCATGCGCGCCACCGTGTAGTCGCCGAAGTTCTGCTGTTCGACGACGCCGTCCTTCAGGGTGATGCGCGCACCCGGCAGGGTCGTGCCGAGGCCCATCAGCGCGGCACCCTGCACTTGCGCTTCGATGGACATCGGGTTGACGGGCAGGTTGCAATGCACGGCGGCCGTGACCTTGTGCACCTTCGGGCTGCCGTCGACGATCGACGCCTCGACGACGTAGGCGACGACCGTGTTGAACGACTCGTGCAGCGCGACGCCGTATGCGTGCCCTTTCGGCAGCGTCTTCTTGCCGTAGCCGGATTTCGCGACGGCGAGATCCAGCGCCGCATGATGGCGCGCATGCTTCGCGTCGATCAGCTTCTTGCGGTACGCGACCGGGTCCTGGCCGGCAGCATGGGCCGCCTCGTCGATCAGCGTCTCCATCACGAACGCCGTGTGGGTGGACCCGACGGAGCGCCACCACAGCACGGGCACGTTGGCTTTCACCGCATGCGCCGTCAGGTTCAGCGGCACGTCGTACGGCTCGCCCATGCCTTCGACCATCGTGGCGTCGACGCCGTTCTTGACCATCATCGGTTCGAACGGGGTGCCGCTGATGATCGACTGGCCGACGATCGTGTGGTCCCACGCGACGATGTTGCCGCCGGCGTCCAGGCCGATGTCCGCGCGGTGGATGTGCGACGGACGGTAGTAGCCGCCGCGGATGTCGTCCTCGCGGCTCCAGATCAGCTTCACCGGACCCGCATGGCCCGCCGCTTTGTAGGCCTTGGCGATGTTGACGGCTTCCACGATGAAGTCCGACGTCGGCACGGCGCGCCGGCCGAAGCCGCCGCCCGCCATCATCGTGTTCAGGGTGACCTGCCCGGGCTTCAGGCCGGACGTCGCGGCGGCAGCAAGCTGGTCGATGGTCTGGAATTGCGAGCCGACCCACAACGTGCACGCGTCGTCCTTCAGGTCGACCGTGCAGTTGATCGGTTCCATCGGCGCGTGCGCCAGGTACGGGAATTCGTAGACGGCCGAGATCTTTTTGGCCGCGCCCGCGAGCTTCGACGTATCGGCCTTGCGCGCGACGGCGCCCGGCGTCTTCGCCAGTTGCGCGAACTGCGCCAGCTGCCTGCCGCTGTCGACTTTTTCGACGGCGCTCGTGTCCCACTCGATGGCGAGCAGGTCGCGCGCCTGCTTGGCGGGCCAGTAGCCGTCGGCGACGACGGCCACGCCGCGGCCGCCCCGGTCCACCGGAATCTCCAGCACCGCGATCACGCCGCGCACGGCCTTGGCCTTCGATGCATCGAACTTCGCCACCTTCGCGCCGAACACGGGCGGGTGCGCGACGACGGCGACCTTGGTGCCGGCCGGCTTGACGTCGAGGCCGAACTGCTGGCGGCCCGTCGACTTGGCGCGGGCGTCCAGGCGCGGCATCGGCTTGCCGATGTAGCGGAACGCCTTCTGGTCCTTCAACGTGACGGTCTGCGGCACCGGCAGGGCCATCGCCGCTTCGGCCAGCGATCCATAGGTCGCCTTCTGGCCCGCCGGGCCGTAGACGACGCCCTTCGCCGTGCGGCACTGGGACGGATCCGCCTTCCATTGCTGCGCGGCCGCCTGGACCAGCATCGCGCGGGCGCGGGCGCCTATTTCGCGGTATTGCGTGAACGAGTGGGCGATGGTGCCCGAGCCGCCCGTCATCTGGATGCCGAAGGCCGGATCCTTGTACACGTCGGCGGCCGGCGCGAGCTCGCTGCGCACCTGGCTCCAGTCGGCGTCGAGTTCGTCCGCGATCACCATCGGCAGCGCCGTGTGCACGCCCTGGCCGAATTCGAGACGGTTGACCTGCACGGTCACCGTGTTGTCCGGCGCCACGCGCAGGAACGCGTTCGGGGCGTAGACGGTGGGCTTGGCGGCATCCGCGGCGCGGGCGAAGCGGCCGCCCGTCGGCAGCACGAAGCCCAGCACGAGACCACCGGTGGCAAGCGTGCCGGCCTTCAGGAACCCGCGGCGCGAGGTCGGGGCAAAGCGGCCAGCGGGAGCCACATGTTTCACCTGTTCGAATAGCATGCGGGCCTCCTTATGCCAGGGTTTTGGCGGCATCCTTGATGGCCGCGCGGATGCGTTGGTAGGTGCCGCAGCGGCAGATGTTGCCGCTCATGGCGTTGTCGATGTCGGTGTCGGTCGGCTTCTTGTTCACGCGCAGCAGGGCCGTGGCGCTCATCACCTGGCCGCTCTGGCAATAGCCGCACTGCGGGACGTCATGCTTGACCCACGCGTCCTGCACGGCCTTGCCGACCTTGTCGGATTCCATCGCTTCGATGGTCGTGATCTTGTGGCCCGCGGCGGCGGAGATCGGGGTGACGCAGGAGCGGATCGCCTGCCCGTCCAGGTGCACGGTGCAGGCGCCGCACAGGGCGGCGCCGCAGCCGAACTTGGTGCCGGTCATGTTCAGGTTGTCGCGCAGCGTCCACAGGATCGGCGTGGAGGGATCGGCGTCGACCTGGACGTCGCGCCCGTTGATGTTCAATGTGAGCATGTCTTCTCCCTTGTTTTGGCTTGTTGGTGTAGTCGTAAAAAACCCGGAGGTGCCGGGCTTTTCGTGTTACTGCTTGAGGGCGGCCAGTTTGGCCTCGAGCGTTTTCTGGTCGACGGCGCCCGGAATCCGGCTGCCGTCCGAGAAGAAGATCGCCGGCGTGCCGGTGATGTGCAGCTTCTGGCCCAGCGCCAGCACCTTCTCGTTCGGCGATTCGCAGCTCGCCGGCGCGGCCGGTGCCGGCTTGTTGTTGATCATCCAGTCATCCCAGGCCTTCGCGCGGTCCGGGGCGCACCAGACATTCTTCGATTTCTCGAACGAGTCCGGCGACAGGATGTTGTACAGGAACGTGTAGATCGTCACGTTGTCCATGTTCTTCAGCGTCGTCTGGCGCAAGCGCTTGCAGTAGCCGCAGTTCGGGTCTTCGAACACGGCGATCACGCGCTTGCCGTCGCCCTTGACCTGCTTGATGGCGTCGTTCAGCGGCAGGTCCGAGAACTTGATCTTGTTGACGTCGTCGATGCGCTCGCGGGTCAGGTCGCGCGTCGTCTTGGCATCGTAGACGTGGCCGATGATGAGGTATTCGCCTTTCTTGTCCGTGTACAGGATGTCACCGGCGACGCGCAGTTCGTACAGGCCGGCGTACGGCGTTTCCTTGATCGACTCGATCTTGGCGCCGCCAAGGCGCGGTTCGATCGCCTTCTTGATGTTCGCCTCGACCGAATTCTGCGCGCCGACGCACGACGTGATCAGGCCGGTCGCCAGCAGGACGGCGAGCTTCGTTTTACCCATGAATGAATTCCTTAAAGATGTGCCGCGTTACCTGCCCATCGCGTGGGCGATCAGCCGTCGCTTGACCAGAGGCAACTTATCCAGCAAGTTTAATCCTAAATTGCGAACGACGCGCACGGGCTCAAGATTTGCGCCGAACAGGCGCTCCAGGCCATCCGTGGCGAGTTGCATCAGCAATACGTCTTCCTTGCGCGCCCGCGCGTAGCGCGCCAGCAGGCGCTCGTCGCCGAGGCCCTGGTGGTCGTCGCGCGCGGCGAGCGTGTCGAGCAGCCCATTGATGTCGCCGAAGCCCAGGTTCATGCCGTGCCCGGCCAGCGGATGCACGGCGTGGGCCGCGTCGCCGATGAGCGCGACGCGCGGCGCCGTGATCGCGTGCGGGCGCACGAGCGCCAGCGGGATCGCCTTGACGTCTTCCGGCTGCAGCGGCTTCAGCAGGCCCAGCTTGTTCTCCGAATACTCGCCCAGGCGGATCGCCAGCTCGCCCAGCGATTCGTTCATGATCGTGTCCGCCAGCGTATCCGGCGCGGACCACACGAGCGACACTTTATTCCCCGGCAGCGGCAGCAGCGCGACGATGCCTTCCTTGCACGTAAACCATTGATAGGCGACGTTGTGATGCGGCTGTTCGCACGCAAAATTCGCCACGATGGCGCGCTGGTGGTACGAGCGGTAATCGATGCCGATGTCGCACTGCCCGCGCACCCAGGAATCGCGGCCGTCGGCGCCGACCAGCAGCTGGGCCGCGAGTACCTTGCCGTCTTCCAGCTCGACCTCGACGTCTTCCGCGCTGCTCACGATGCGGCAGGCGCGTCCCGTGACGGTCTCGACGTTCTGGGCGAAGCGCAGCGCCGCGTCGAGCGCCTGGTTCAGGTTGCTGTCCTCGACGATCCACGCGAGCGAGCCCGCATGGGCGCCGAACGCATCGAAGCCGAGATGGCCGCCCTGCTCCCCGTCGCCCCGCACGTCCATGGCGTCGACGGGCGCCACGCGCGCCATGTCGAGCGCGCCCCAGACTTTCAGCGACGACAATAACGTATGCGCCGTATGGTTGAGCGCGTACACGCGCACGTCCCACGGCTTTTCACCACCGGCCGGCGCTTCCGGTGCGTCCGGCCGCGCGGGCGGCACGAGCAAGGTGACGCTGTGCCCGGCCTGCGACAGGCCCAGGGCCGCCGTCTTGGCGATGGCGCCATTGCCAACGATGCAGATGTCGCTGCGGCGGTCGACGTTGCGATGATGTGCGGAGGAAGTGGTGTGTGTGCTCATGATGAACATTATAGACCTTCGCAGTGGCCTGCTTCCGGCGAACGGGACGGGCATATCGTCCTGGCCGTTGCCAAAAACTGCTCGACAGGTCTTGCGGCTTCGCAAACCCGTCGCTATAATCATGCCTCCTTTGGCCTGGTAGCTCAGTTGGTAGAGCAGAGGATTGAAAATCCTTGTGTCGGTGGTTCGATTCCGCCCCGGGCCACCAAAGTTTCAAGCGAAAACGCCGACCCTTGCAGGTCGGCGTTTTTGTTTTCAGGCTATCGATAATAAAACGCCATCCGCGGATGACGTTTTATTCATACCTGTTTTATTTAGCCTGCTTGCGACGGCGCGAACGCAGCATTGCGCCGGCACCCAGCAGCATCAGCGCGGCCGATGCCGGTTCCGGAACTTTCACCGGCGGGATAACCGCGCCAAAGCCGTCGATATAGGCGTAACCCGTGTGTGCGGACGGCTGGCAATCGGCAGCCAGAATCGACAGCGTGAAATCGTGGCCCGACAGCGACGAATCGATCGCGAGTTGTTCGATTTGCCAGGCCGAGGTATAAAACAGGTCGCCATTCATGGTGAAACGGCTGTCGACGCCGCCGCCGCCGTCGCCGGCATTGTAGACGCGATTGATCAGGACCGTACCCGTCGTATCGTCGGTCAGCGTGATCAGCAATTCGGCCGATTCATCGGCGGTGTGGCCGCCATTTTCCAGCACGGCTTTCCACGCGAAGAAGATATTCGATTCGGTGTAATTCGTCACTTTCTGGCTGAGGACCGATGCATTACCGCCGTCCGAAGTGTCTTCGACACGATACGAGTACTGGCCCGAATAAACGGTCGAACCCAGCAACGAGCCCAGCAACGGATCGACCGTGCCAGCGGCGTTGACGGCCGAGCGGGTTGCCGGCCCCGTGTACTTGCTGCCGCCCGGCAGGAAAGTGGCGGGCGACAGGCTCGCATTCAGCGTATCCCAACGATACCCTTCCCCAGTCGTCCAGCCGTTTGCATTGCCATCTTCAAAACCACCATTGATAAAGGCGCCGGCGTGTGCGGTACCGGTAACGGCGGTGAATGCGAGGGCAGCGGCCAGCGCGAATTTTAATTTCATCTCTGCGGTCCTTTCAAGTCAATAAGAGTTATAGGTGCGTTTAATGCACTGCAACACTTTAGCAATTCCTGTGCCAAGCACTTATCTACTTGAAAGAAAATGAATTTTTTAAAGCCGCATTGATATACATCCTATAACTGTTAAATACTCCGACATTTAAATCGGGTAAATCGGCGATCAAATATAAAACATATGTATTCGTTATACCCGATACGGCTTCATATTATGTGTATCCTTTTATTTAGCCCCGGAAAATATCGATTATCTCGATCAACTCTTGTATTCAAGCGGTACGCCACAATTGCAATACCTCTTCTGCAATTACATCAGGAAATTCCTCCTGAAAAAATAATTTTCCTTTTGGAACTCGGCATATTCCCTGCGAGCGCGGGAATATACGGCCAAGATAAGCAGCATCCGCCATCGGAAAGATCACGTCGCTGGCGCCCCATACCATCCGCACCGGCACCGTGCTGCGTTTGAGCGCCGCCTCGATGCCCGCCAGCGGATTCGGCGCGAGCGCGTTGTGGAATGCGTGGTACTGCCTGCGCCGCAACGGCGTGCTCACCATCGGTGCCACGTAGTAGTCGATGATGTCGTCCGTGAGCAGCGCCGGATCGTGGTACGCGGCCGCGCCGAACGTCGCGCGCGCCAGGTTCCCGTCGGCCAGCCACCGCGCGGTGTCGTCGGCCAGCGTGCCCGCACGGGCCATGTCGAGCACCGGCTGGATCAGCGGCGGCGGGCTGTTGGGCTCCGTGTCGCAGTTGGTGAGCACCAGCGTGCGCACCCGTGCCGGAAAGCGGACCAGGAACAGCTGCGCGACCGCGCCGCCGCTGTCGGAAGCGACGATGTCGGCCTGGCCGACGCCCAGCGCGTCCAGCAGCGCCGCCAGCATCGCCACCTGGGCGGCGGGCGCCACCGACTGGTTTTCGGGGACCTGCGAGTAGCCGAGGCCCATGAAATCGGGGGCGATGCAGCGCCGGTACGGGGCGAGGCGGTCGAGCGCTCCGCGCCACTGGAAGCCGTTGAGCGGCGCCCCGTGCAGGAACAGCGCCGCCGCGCCCGTGCCGCGCTCGACGTATGCGATGCGGCCGCACGGCAGGTCCACGTGGCGCCGCGCGTGGCGATAGCGTTCCACCTCCGTCTGCGCGGCCTGCGCACGGCCGGCCACGACGGCTGCCGCGATCACATACAAGAAATCCCTGCGTTTCATGCTCGACTCTCCTTCGATGCGTTGGACATGGAAGGATGCTAGCGGCGCGCGCCGGTCCCCGCGCGCACCGGCGGCCGGCGGCGGACACAAACGGATGATTTCCTTGTACATTGGCGGAACGCGTACCGGAGGATACGATGACCGACCGACCCTCTTGCTATCCCAGTCCAGCGACGGCCCCGCTGCCGCTCCTCGACGTGCTGACGTCGCCGGTGCCGTCGGGCCGGTTCGATTCGCCCGTGGACGAACGTCATGTGCTGTGCCTTCACCTGGGCGGGCCGGTACCGGTGTCGTACCGGGCCGGCAAGGCCGAGCGGCAGGGCGTACGCTTGCACGGCCAGTTCTGCGTCGTGCCGGGCGGCTCCAGCACCCGCTGGACCCTGTCCCGGCCGGCCACCTCGCTGCTGCTCCGGCTCGCGCCGGCGCACCTGCGCGCGACGGCCGACGACATGGGACGCGGCGCGCGCGCCTTCGACCTCGCGCCGGCGATCCACGTCCGCGATCCGCAGATCGAGCGCATCGGCTGGATGATGCAGGCCGAAGACCACGACGCCCACCCGGGCGGCCGCCTGTTCGCCGACAGTCTCGCATCGGCGCTCGCCGTGCGCCTCGTCGCGCTGCAGTCGCCTTCGAGGATCGCGCCGGCGCGGGCGCTGCCCGCCTGGCGCCTGCGCCACGTCATCGACTATATCGACGCCCACCTGGACCAGGACCTGACGCTCGCCGAACTGGCCGCCGTCGCGGGGTTCAGTCCTTCGCATTTCAAGGCCTTGTTCCGGCAGGCGACCGGTACGCCGGTCCACCGGTTCGTGCTCGAACGGCGCGTGGAACGGGCACGGCTGCATCTGCTCGAGGGGCGGCTCAGCGTCACGGAAGTCGCGCTGGAAACCGGCTTCGCGCATCCGAGCCACATGGCGCGCTGGATGCGCCGGCTGCTGGGACTCAGCCCTTCGCAGGTTCGTGCAAGCTAGGGGCGCGCGACAGCAATCACGTGCGCCTGGATCTTTCCATCCACCGGTCCTGGCCCGAACCGCTGCGCGATGGCCGCCGCCGCGTGCGCGGTCGCTTCCGCCAGACTGGAGGCCGCGATCTCGTTGCGCAGCGGCGTGCCCTGGCAATAGGCGATGGCCGGTATGTCCGGTGCGGCAGCCCGGCTGCGCGCGGCCAGCGTCGAACACACGGGCGGCGTCGTGAAGCCGGCTCGCGCCAGGTCGTCCGCGATGATGGCCAGGTCGTGGTAGCCATGCGGCGTGCGCGCGAGGAATCCGGGCGGGTCGAGAGGAAACGCCTGTGCCAGCGCGTCCGTGACGACGTGCGCGAAGTCGTTGTCTTCGATGCGGTCCCAGACGTTGAAGATGAATTGCCCGCCGGGACGCAGCACGCGTCGCGCCTCGGCATAGGCGGCCGCCTTATCGGGGAAGAACATGGCGCCGAACTGGCACACGACGGCGTCGAACGCGGCGTCGGGAAACGGCAGGCGCATGGCGTCCGCCTGCTGCCACTGGACGGGCCGCGCCGTGCCGGTGGCGACGGCCTGGTCGAGCATCGCCTGGTTGAGGTCGGTCGCGACGATCGTACTGGCCGCCGGCAGGCACGCCGCCAGCGCTCGCGTGACGACGCCCGTGCCGGCCGCGACCTCCAGCACGTGCGCCGGCCGCTCATGTGCGACCCGCGCCGCCAGGTCGTCCGCATAGGGCTGGAAGATGAGCGGCACGAGCAACCGGTCATAGAGCTGCGGAATGGAACCGCCAAACTTCGTATCGGCAAGCGTCATGGGACCTCCCCGGCATCGAAGCGGACAGCTTACGCCGTTTCGCTAGCGTTTGGGCGGCTGTCCGAACATCGAAAAATCCGGCAGCCTGCCGCGCGCCTGCAGGTCGGCCGCGTCGCCGATGCGCAGAATGGTCGCCGGCCGGCCGTCGAACGCGGCCCAGGCGGGCAAGCCCTTGCCGTTCGGCGTGCCCGTGCGCGCGAAGTTCGCCCACGTGTCGGCCAGGCGCGCGGCCAGCTGGCGGTCGTACGCGGACCACGGCCGCGGATCCTGGCCGAGATGATCGAACACATACTGGATCTCCGCGCCATGCCCCGCTCCGCAGCCATAGCCGCACGGCGTCAGGGGTTCGGCCGGCCGGTGCGTGAAATAGTAGAGGTAGGGCCTGGCCTTGCCGTACTGCGCCTGCAGCCCCGCCCAGTACCACGTACGCCAGCCCCACCAGTCGGTCGTGAGCCTGTCGATGGACGCCCTGGCTTCGGCATCCGTCGCACCGGGATACGCGGCCAGCACGGCGGCGGACGGCGCATGGCCCAGCAGCTTCGCCACGAGCGCCTTGTGGCTGGCGGCCGTGAACTTGTCGGTGCCGAGGATTTCCGGCGCGAGGTCCTTGCCCTCTTCCGCATTCCAGCCCGCGAGCAGCGGCACGTCGTTCTGGCGATGGTTGCGGTACGTCGTCGTCAGGTCTTCGCGCAGCAGATGGCCGTCGACGATGGGATGCGGCGCCCACGCCGGTTTCTGCAGCGCGGCGACGGGCAGCGCGCGCAGGTCCGCCAGGCGCTTCGCGCCGACCGCCCTGGTGAACGCCACGCCCGCCTGTTCCGCGGCCGTGCGGTCGAACAAGGCGTTCTCGCTGGCGTCGATCGGCATCGCGAAGTTGCCGCTCTGCGAGATCGCGCGCTGGAACAGGCCCTTGGCCAGCGGTGACGCGACGAGCACCGCGACCGATTCGCCGCCCGCCGATTCGCCCATGATTGTGACGCGCGCCGGATCGCCGCCGAAGGCCGCGATATTCTGCCGCACCCAGCGCAGCGCCGCGACCTGGTCTTCCATGCCCTGGTTGCCCGACGCCTTGTCCGGCGACTCCGCCGTCAGCTCGGGATGGGCGAAGAAGCCGAAGATGCCGAGGCGGTAGTTGATGGTGACGACGACGACACCGCGCCGCGCCAGGTTGCCGCCGTCATAACCAGGCTGGGCGCCCGTACCGCCGTAATAGCCGCCGCCGTGGACCCAGACGATGACGGGAAGCTTCTGCGCCTGCGCGGGCGCCCACACGTTCAGGTACAGGCAGTCTTCGCTTTTCGGATCCGGGATCCACGCCGCCGTCTGCGCGCAGGCCGGCGCGTAGGCCTGCGCGGTCTTCACGCCCTGCCACGGCACCACCGGCTGCGGCGCCCGCCAGCGCAGTTGGCCGACGGGCGGCGCCGCGAACGGCACGCCCTTGAACGCGTTCACGCCGTCGGCCGCCGTGCCGACGATCCGCCCTCCCGTGACCTGCACCGGGTCCGTCACCTGGGCCGCCTGGGCCATTCCAGCCAGCAGGCATCCGGCGACAACAGCCGCACCTTTCATGTCGTCTCCTCATATTTGTCGAAAAGACATTTTAGCGGGGCCAGTTTCTGGCAGGCCAACGTGTCAAAAATAATTATCGAAATAATGGTTTTCGCGCTTGCAAAGCTTCAAAAGCTCGGATACAGTTATCGACATAATGATTATCACGATAATCAATTTACGGCAGCAGACCATCTGACCAATTACCGGAGAATCGACATGAACCAATCCATCGCCCGCACGCTGCGCAACGTCTTCGGCGCAGCCGCCCTCGCCGTCGCGGCCATCGGCTCGGCCCACGCACAAACGTCCGACGCCTTCTCGTCCGTCAAGCAGATCAAGGCGGGCGTGCTGAACGTCGGCTACGTCGACGCGGGTCCCGCCAATGGTCCCGTCGTGATCCTGCTGCACGGCTGGCCGTACGACATCCACAGCTATGTCGACGTCGTGCCGCTGCTGACGAAGGCCGGCTACCGCGTGATCGTGCCCCATCTGCGCGGCTACGGCACGACCCGCTTCCTGGATCCGAAGGCCGTGCGGAACGGCGAACCGGCCGCGCTGGCGCAGGACGTCGTCGACCTGATGGATGCGCTGAAGATCGACAAGGCTATCCTGGCCGGCTACGACTGGGGTGCGCGCAGCGCCGACATCGTGGCCGCGCTGTGGCCCGAGCGTGTCAAAGGACTGGTGTCCGTGAGCGGCTACCTGATCGGCAGCCAGGAAAGCGGCAAGCAGCCGCTGCCGCCGGCCGCCGAGCTGCAATGGTGGTACCAGTTCTACTTCGCCACCGACCGCGGCGCCGCCGGCTATGCGAAGAACCATCACGATTTCGCCAAGCTGATCTGGAAGACCGCGTCGCCGCAATGGCAGTTCGACGACCGCACGTTCGACCGCAGCGCGGCGTCGCTGGAGAACCCGGACCATGCCGCCATCACGATCTTCAACTACCGCTGGCGCCTCGGCCTCGTCCAGGGCGAAGCGAAATACGACAAACTGGAACAGCGCCTGGCGACCTTCCCGGCCATCACCGTGCCGACGATCACCCTGGAAGGCGACGCCAACGGCGCCCCGCACCCGGAACCGGCCGCGTACGCCAAGCGCTTCACCGGCAAGTACAAGCATGAACTCATCAAAGGGGGCATCGGCCACAACCTGCCGCAGGAAGCACCGCGCGCGTTCGCCGATGCCGTCATCGCCGTCGACCACCTGTAATCACTTTATTCAACGAAAGGACATACCATGAGCAAGATCGACAAGGTTCTCTACACCGGCAAGACCCGCACCACCGGCGGCCGCGAAGGCAGTGCAAAAAGCGACGATGGCCGCCTCGACATCACGCTGTCGCCGCCGGGCAGCCACGGCAAGGGCACGAACCCGGAACAGTTGTTTGCCGCAGGCTGGTCGGCCTGCTTCATCGGCGCGCTGGGCCACGCCGCGCGCGACCGGCACGTGACCCTGCCGGCAGACACGGCAGTCGATGCGGAAGTCGACCTCGGCACCGGCGCCGGCGGCTATTCGCTGCAGGCACGGCTGACCGTGAGCCTGCCCGGCGTGCCGCGCGATGTCGCGCTGGACCTGGTCCATGCCGCGCACCAGACGTGCCCGTATTCGAAAATGTCGCGTGGGAATATCGACGTGAACATCACCGTGGCGTAAGCCTGAGAATGACAACGCCACCGGTTGGTGGCGTTGTCATCAGTGGAAGAACAGGTACAGGATGACCAGCACGATGGCCGGTACGCCCATGATCCAGGCCAGGAAATATTTGCCCATGATCGTACTCCTTTCGTTTGCGATTGATCACGGGTTCAGGATGCCGCAGGCGGACGCGGGCGTCCGTACGGTAATGCACGAAGCGCGCGTTCCGGCCTAGGGTTGCGCGAACAGCACCTGCAGATCGTCCTGGCCGATGGCCGCCGCGAGCCCGCCTTCGGCATCGAGCACGGCATTGGCCAGTTCGCCCTTGCGGCGCTGCATGTCCTGGATTTTTTCTTCGAGCGTGCCCTGCGCGATCAGCTTGTAGACGAACACGGGCTGATCCTGGCCAATGCGCCAGGCGCGATCGGTCGCCTGGTTCTCGCTGGCTGGATTCCACCATGGATCGTAATGAATGACCGTGTCGGCCGCGGTGAGATTCAGGCCGACACCGCCCGCCTTCAGGCTGACCAGGAACACGCTCACGTCCCCCCGCTGGAAGGCGCCGACAGGGGCGTCGCGATCGGCCGTGTCGCCCGTCAGTTGGACGAATGCGATACCGCGCGCGTCCAGTGCGGCGCCGATCAGTGCCAGCATGCTCGTGAACTGGGAAAACACGAGGACGCTGCGTCCCTCGCTCAGCAACGTGTCGAGCAGTTCCAGCAGCGTGTCCAGCTTGGCCGACCCCACCCTGGCGGCCGCGTCCAGCAGGCGCGGATCGCAGCAGACCTGGCGCAATTTCAACAAGGCATCGAGAATGATGATCTGGCTGCGCGCGAGGCCCTTGGCATCGATGGCGTCGCGCACCTTCCTGTCCATCGCCACGCGCACGGTCTCGTACAGGTCGCGCTGGGCGCCGTCGAGCTCGATGGGCAGCACGATCTCCGTCTTGGGCGGCAATTCGGTGGCGACCTTGTCCTTGGTCCGGCGCAGCATGAATGGTTTCACGCGGCGTGCCAGCAGGTTCTTGCGCTGGACGTCTCCACGCTGCTCGATCGGTTTACGGAACACGGTATTGAACTGTTTGTCGTCACCCAGCAGGCCCGGCATCAGGAAATGGAACTGCGACCACAATTCACCGAGGTGGTTCTGCACCGGCGTACCGGTCAGGCACAGGCGGTGACGGGCATCGAGCAGGCGCACGGTCTGCGCCGCCTTCGAGCGGCTATTCTTGATGTACTGGGCTTCGTCGAGGATGAGGAGGTGATAGCGGTGCCTGCGCAGCGCCGGCTCGTCGCGCCCCAGCAGGGCATACGTCGTGAGCACGAGGTCGGCGTCGCCGACCAGGTCGAACGATGCCTTCCTGTCCTTGCCATGCAGGAGCAGCACGCGCAGGCCGGGCGCGAAGCGCGCCGCTTCGGCCTGCCAGTTGCCCATCAGGCTCGTCGGCGCCACGACGAGCGCCGGCGCATCGAGGCGCCCCGCCTCCTTTTCGGCGAGGATGTGGGCGAGCGTCTGGATGGTCTTGCCGAGTCCCATGTCGTCGGCCAGGATGCCGCCGAAACCGTATTCGCGCAGGAACTGCATCCAGTCCAGGCCCGCACGCTGGTAAGGGCGCAACTGCGCCGTCAGGCCGGCCGGCACGTCCACGGGCCGGATGCCGTCGAAATCGTGCAGCTTGCGGCCCAGTTCACGCAAGCGATCGCCGCCCAGCCAGCGCAGGCGCGCGGCCCGCTCCAGTTCCGCCAGGCGTGCCGCATCCAGCGCCGGCAGCTGGATCTTCGCGCCGATGCGGTCGCCGAAATACAGCTCGCCCAGCGTGGCCAGGATGGGTTTCACACGGCCCCACGGCAGGGCCACGCGCGTGCCGTCGGACAACGTCAGCGGCAAATCGTCGGTATCGGCACGGGCGGCCAGGGCGTCGATACCGAATTCGAGCGGCGTCTTGCGGATCATGTCCACCAGCAGCGGCAGCAGCGGATGGCGCGCGCCGCCGACGATGATGCCCAGTTCCAGGTCGAACCAGCCGTTGCCGTCGCCCTCGCGTTCATCGAGATCGGCATACCACTCGTCCACGTGCGCGAAGTCGTAGCGGAAATCCGGGTCGATCTCGATCGACCATCCCGCTTCGCGCAGGCGCGGCAGGCCGTCGCGCACGAAGGCCAGCCAGGCCGTCTCGTCTGGAAGGGACAAGGCATCCGGCCAGTACTCGCGCATGGGCGAGTTCGCCGGCGCCGGCATGAAACCGAGCGCGGCCAGCATGTTGCCGGCCGCCGCTTCGGCCTTCCGGTCGCGCACGATCACGTCGACACCGTCCTCGCGCGCAATGCGCAGCACGGGCTCGGCGACGCCGTCCGTCGACATGCCGTCATAATCGAACGACAAGAACGCGAGGTCGCAGACCACCCAGTCGCGCCGCCCCGGAACGTCCTGGCTGTCGAGCACGAGACGCGGCACGGGCACGACGTCGTGCCGCTCGCGCACTGCCATCGTCGCGGGAACGGGCACGAATTCGTCCAGCCCCAGTTCGAGCAGGCGGCCCGCGACCCCGCCGCGCTGTTCCGCGATCAGCACCGGCGCCTGTTCCACGATGTCCATCAGGGCCGCCGACGGGACGCCGGCGAGCGCCTCCGGCACCGCCAGTTCGCCCACGACGAGATCGTCCATGTAGTACATGGGATCGGTCGGCAGGATCTGCACGCCCTTCTCGCCTCCGCTCATCTGCCAGCCCAGCAAGACGGCCTCGGGGTTGGCGGGATGCGCATGCCATGCAGTGCCGATGGCGCGCCGCGGCCCCGGCGTCATCCGCAGCAATTCTCCGCGCGTGGCCTTGTGCTGGGTAGCCGCGCGCCACAGCCGGCCGGCGGCGGCGAGTTCGCCCAGCAGCCGTCCGCCGACCACCCCCGTCGGCCTGGGCGCGCCCTGGCCCATGCGCAGCGCGGCCAGCAGGAGCAGCGGCTCCTCGTCCTCGGGCCGGACGAACGGCGGCCGATGCGTCAGCAGGTGCAACGGGTCGTTCACGATGGTGGCCGAGCCGAAGCGGCCGGCCTCGTCCAGGTGCACGATGTACGGGTGCAGGCTCAGCGCCTTGTCATGGCGATCGGGCACGAGCACGTACTCGATCCTGAAGGCCTGCACCGACGGATCGTGCGCGCCGTGCACGTGGTTCTTTACCCTGGCCAGCAGCGCCAGCCAGCGCTCGGCCGCGAGCGGCACGTCGGGCGCGGCGCGGTCCAGCAGCGTCAGCAACACGGCCACGACATGCTTGCAGTTGTAGCTCATCGGGCAATCGCAGTCACCCTTGAACTGGACGCCGCGCTTGCCGGTCGTCACGCGGATGGCCTGCCCGTAGAATTTGCCGCCGCTGCCTTCGACTTCCCCATGGATCGTCGCGCCATCGACGTCGATCGCGACGACGCGGTCTTCGCTGCAATAGGCTTCGCCCCGGGCAAAGGTGCGGGGATCGAACTGGTGTTTGACGTCGTCGCGTGTGAATTCCATGTGCGGGTGAACGATGGTTGGATCGAGGCGACATTATCCGCGATCGCCGCGCCACGCTCCACGGGCGACGTTGACGGACCTCAGGCCGGCTGCGCCACCCGCGCCGCGCGCGTCATGCGCCAGATCGTCGTGCCGTTCACGACCGCCATCACGATCTCGAGCGCCGTGCCGCCGATCGAGCCGGCGATGATGTTGTTCGCGATCCATAGAAAGGTCCCGCACAGCATCGCGAGGCGCATCGGCACGCCGCGCAGGAGAAACAGCGCGAGCGTGCCGATGCAGGACGCGCCCAGGGGCAGCCAGTCCGTCATGCGCGTGGCGAGCGTCAGGCCCAGGGCGAGGTTCATCGCGACGACGCCGACCGCCACCCACACCGAACGCGTGTACAGCGCCAGCACGGAGCGCAGCAGCGACATGGTCGTGCTGGCGACGGGCGTCGGGTTGCCGAGCAGGGCGAAGTGGACGATGTAGGCCAGGCATTCGCCGGCCATGAACAGCTTGAAGCGGCGGTCGTCCTTTTGCAGCGCGCAGGCGACGCCGAGGACGAACGCGATGTAGCCGACGCATTGCGCCGGCGCGAACCAGTCGAGGGACATGGAAAACTCTTCGGGAAGGAGCGGCATTATAGCCCGCATCCTGGACTAGAATGTCCGGGCAGTCCTGACAACCGATGTCTTCCAAGGAGCTACCATGAAAGCACTGAAATTCGGTATCGCCTGTCTGTCCGCCCTCTTCGCCCTCTCTGCCCATCCCGCCGACCAGGCGCCGGTCAAGAAAGTGAACGGCGTCCTCGTCGACGCTCACGGCATGACGGTCTACACGTTCGACAAGGACGTCGCCGGCAGCGGCAAGAGCGCCTGCAACGGCCCATGCGCGGAGAACTGGCCGCCGGTGAAGGCCGGCGACGCGGCCGTGTCCGCGCCGTATTCCACCGTCACGCGCGACGACGGCAGCAAGCAGCTCGCCTACCAGGGCAAGCCGCTGTACACGTTCGTGAAGGACAAGAAGGCGGGCGACCGCGCAGGCGACAAGAAGATGAACGTCTGGCACGCCGTGACGGACTGACGGCCGCGCCGCGGCATCAGGCGGCGGGGTCGTGATTGTCGCGATGGCCCAGCGCCAGTCCGGCGCCCAGGCCGCCGCCGCCGTCCATGCCGCCACCTCCACCACCGCCACCACCGCGACCTCCGCCCTCCCCTTTGCCGCGGCTGCCCGCACCCTGCGTGCGCGTGGGCCCCTGCAGCGGGATCGCGACGCCGTCCGGGACCGGCCCCAGGTCGAGCGCTTCGCGGATGAAGGCGCGCAGCGAGATCACCAGGTCGGCCGTGTGGATCGGCCGTCCCGCCGCGAGGTCGCTCGCGGCCTGGCCCGCGAGGCGGCAATGTTCTTCCGTGCCGAGCAGCAAGATGTCAGCCAGTGCCGCCTCGACGGCGTCGCGGATGCGGCGCGCGCGGTCCGAACCGGCGTCGTGACCGGCGGCGCGCAGGTCGCGCAGATGCTTCGGATCGACCGTCAGCTCGCCCGTGAACGAGCCGCCCAGCGTGCGGTACGCGGCGATCAGGGTGCGCAAGCGCTCGTTGATCTGGCGGTTCATGCGCTCGCGCCGCTGCTGGATCGTCTGCATCATGAGCACGCGGATGCCGACGCCGATCAAGGTGAAGACGGCGAGACCGAGGAAGGTCGTCGCCAGCGCCTGCCACGAACTGAAGTCCAGGTAGCGCATCGTTCGCTCAGTTTACGCTGTCGCGCACGACCCGCAGCTTCGTCAGCTGGCCGCGGCGGTAGGTATATAGCGTAAGAGCCGCATCGCGCAGGTCGCCGTTCGCATCGAAGGCGATGGTGCCGGTGATGCCCTGGTACTTGATCTTTGCGAGGGCGGGCAGGAACTTCGCCGGGTCGGACGATCCGGCCGCGCGCATGGCGGCGGCGAAGGTCATCGTCGCGTCGTACGCGTACGGCGCATACGTCTGGAAGCCCATGCCGTAGCGCTTCTTGTAGCGGTCCGCAAAGGCCGCCATGCCCGCCTCCAGCGGCGCATCGACGCCGCCCGCCACCACGCACACCACCTTGTCGTCGCCGAGCGCGCTGCCGGCCAGCTGCGGCAGCTTTTCCGAGCATACGCCGTCGCCCGACACGAACTTCGCGGTCATGCCCAGCGCCTGCATCTGCTTGAGCATCGGGCCGGCTGTCGCGTCCATGCCGCCGTAGAAGATCACGTCCGGCCGGCGCGCGCGGATCTGCGTGAGGATCGCATTGAAATCCGTCGCGCGGTCGTTGGTGAACTGGCGGCTGACGATCTCCGCGCCTTTCAAACGCTTGACGTCTTTCGTGAACTGGTCGGCGAGGCCCTGGCCGAACGCGGTGCGGTCGTCGATGATGGCGATCTTCTTCGCCTTCAGCGTGTTGATGGCGTAGCTGGCCAGCACGCGGCCCACGAGGTCGTCGTTGGCGACGATGCGGAATGCCGTTTTATAGCCCTGGTGCGTGTACAGCGGCGTGGTGGCGGCCGGGGAGATTTGCGGAATGCCGGCGCTGTCGTAGATCTTCGAGGCCGGCACCGTCGTGCCGGAATTCAGGTGGCCGACGACCGCCACGACGCCGCCGTCGACGAGCTTCTGCGCGACGGCCGTGCCGAACTTCGGATCGCTGCCGTCGTCTTCCGCCTGCAGCACCCATTTGACCTTCTTGCCGGCTATCGCCACGCCCTGCGCGTTCAGATCGTCGATCGCGAGGCGCGCGCCGTTCTCGATGTCCTTGCCCTGGTGCGCGCTGGGACCGGACAGCGGCGAGGCGCTGCCGATCTTCACTTGCGATTGGGCGTGGGCGGCCGGCACACAGGCCAGCGACAACAGGGTGGCGAAGCAGATCAGACGCATGGGCTATTCCTTCAGGGTGATGTCCCGATTGTAATGCCCAGCGACCCCGTTTACGACAACCAAAAGTCACACACTATTCTTGACTTCCCGCGCCGTGCGTCTAGGCTGCATGAAGCGGCCCCGCCGCACCACAATCACAAGGAGAAAGAGACATGGACGCACAAGACAACAAACGGCTCGTCCTGGAAGGCTACCGGCTGTTCCAGAGCGGCGACATTCCCGGCATGCTGGCCTATGCACACGACGACGCCGAGTGGATCGGCCCCGACGCCGACGCCGTGCCCTTCGCCGGCAGCTTCCACGGCAAGGCGGAAGTCGGGCGTTTCTTTTCCGAACTGATCACGGCCATGCAGCCCACGCGCTTCGTCATCAAGGAGGTCATCGCGGAGAACGACAAGGTCGTCGTCCTCGGCGAGGCCATGTGGATGGTCCGGTCCACCGGGCGCAGCTACGACAGCCAGTGGGTCCACGTGTTCACCATGCGTGACGACAAGTTCATCCGCGTCGACTCGCTGTACGACACGGCGTCGGCCGAGCGCGCGTTCCGCCCCGACCGGCCGGACCTGACGGCCGCGGCGAGCGCGCTGCGGCACTGAACCGGACGCGTTACCAGAACACGACGCGGTCCTGCGGCGCCAGGTACATCCGGTCACCCGGCTTGACGGCGAACGCGTCGTAGAAGCCCGGGTGGTTGCGCAGGCTGCCGTTGACGCGGCATTCCGACGGCGCGTGCGGATCGGATTTCACCTGGGCGATCGGCGCCGCATCGCGCGCCTTGCCGCGGCGCGCCGGCGTCCCCATCTGGGTGAGGACCATGCCTGCCCTCACCCGCCTACTCCTGCTCGCCGCCACGCTGGCCGCCGCCGCGCCCGCGCATGCGGACGAGCTCGCCAACCTGATCAATGCGTACCGTACCGCGCCCGGTACCTGCGACGGCGCGCCGGCAGCGCCGGTTTCCGTGCTGAACGTCGAGCCGGCGCTGTCCCGCATCCGCATCGGCCCCGGCACCTTCCTCGAATCCGCCCTGCAGCGCGCCGGCTACGAGGCCGCGCATGCCGAGGCGATCACGGTCACGGGGTCGCCGGATGCGCGCGCCGCAATGGACGTCATCGCACAAAAATACTGCCGCACCTTGCGCGCCGCGGAATTTGCGGCGGTGGGCACGGCGCACGTGGGCGACGACTGGCAGGTCGTGCTGGCGCGGCCCGTCGTCATTCCGCCGCTGCCCGAATGGCCGGACGCCGGCCGGGACATCCTCGCGCTCGTGAACGCGGCGCGCGCGCAACCGCGCACGTGCGGGACGCAGGCGTTCGGCCCGGCCGGTCCGCTCACGTGGAACCCGCTGCTGGGCCAGGCCGCCCTCTTGCACAGTACGGACATGGCACAGAAGCACTACTTCAACCACAAGCAGCCGGACGGCAGCGTGCCGGCCGACCGGGCAACCAGGGCCGGCTACCGCTGGGCGCGCGTCGGGGAAAACATCGCATCGGGCCAGCGCACGCCCGAGGACGCCGTCGCATCGTGGCTGGACAGCCCCGGCCACTGCGCCAACATCATGAATCCCACGTTCACGGAAATGGGCGCGGCCTACGCGATCAATCCGCAGAACCGCAACCGCACCGCCTACTGGACGCAAGTCTTCGGCACGCCGCGCTGATCATTGAGCCAGGCTATGGCGTTCATAAAAACAAACATATTGCGCACAATTAAATTGCACGCTATAGTTCAACCCATGGAAACGAACGACGCAAATGCAGCTCTCCTGCTCGACAACCAGTTGTGCTTCGCACTCCATTCGGCATCGCTGGCGATGACGAAGGTGTACAAGCCGCACCTGGACAAGCTGGGCGTGACGTATCCGCAGTACCTGGCGCTGCTGGTGCTGTGGGAGCGCGACGGCCTGAGCGTGTCGGACATCGGCGAGCGCCTGTACCTCGATTCCGGGACGTTGACCCCGCTGTTGAAGCGGCTCGAGGCCCAGGGCCTGGTCGACCGGTCTCGCGACCCGCAGGACGAGCGCCGCGTGGTGATCCGGCTGACGGCGGCGGCGCGTGCGCTGAAGGAACAAGCGGCCGGCATCCCGGCCTGCATCCTGGGCGCCACCGGTTGCGACGTGCAGGACGTTGTAAGACTCGTCGGCGAAATCAAAGCGATGCGCGCCAGGCTCGCCGGCGCAATGTAAGACGATTTATGTGCAGTACGAACTCAACCACTGAAAGGATAACGCCATGACCACCAAACTCGATAAAGTCCTGTACACCGCCAAGGCCCACACCACCGGCGGCCGCGAAGGCGCCTCCCGCACCGACGACGGCCTGCTGGACGTCCGCCTGGCACCGCCGAAGGAAATGGGCGGCAAGGGTGATGCCACCAACCCGGAACAACTGTTCGCCGCCGGCTACTCGGCCTGCTTCATGGGCGCCATCAAGTTCGTCGCCGCCCAGAAGAAAGTGGTCGTCCCGGCCGATGCGTCGATCGACGCCAGCGTCTCGATCGGCCCGATCCCGAACGGTTTCGGCCTGGCCGTGGAACTGGCCGTGAGCCTGCCGGGCCTGGACCGCGCCGTGGCGCAGGACCTGGTCGACGCGGCCCACATCGTGTGCCCGTACTCGAACGCGACCCGCGGCAATATCGACGTCACGCTGAGCCTGATCTAAATCAAACCGGGGTCAGAGCCCTGATTTGGGAAATTTACCAAAATCGGGCTCTGACCCCGGTGTTCGAGCAATAGTCCGCTGCTACGAGGATGCTTTTAGGTAATTAATTTTATCTATTAGATCCATATAAACGGATAGTTTGCACGAATGCCCCGCAAGCTCTACCATGGTTATGAATAGATCACAGCTATCGATGAATATTCGTCGATAGCTTAACCATGAAAGAGCCGCCATGACCCAACTGACCACCGCCTCCGGTATTCCCGTCAACGACAACCAGAACTCGATCACGGCCGGTCCGCGCGGCCCCGTGCTGCTGCAGGACTTCCACCTGATCGAGAAGCTGCAGCACTTCAACCGCGAGCGCATCCCCGAGCGCGTCGTGCACGCGAAGGGTTCGGGCGCATACGGCACCTTCACCGTCACCCACGACGTCAGCAAGTACACGAAGGCGAAACTGTTCGCGGCCATCGGCAGGCAGACGGAAACGTTCCTGCGCTTCTCGACCGTCGGCGGCGAAAAAGGCTCGGCCGACACGGAACGCGATCCGCGCGGTTTCGCCGTCCGCTTCTACACCGAGGAAGGCAACTGGGACCTGGTCGGCAACAACACGCCGACGTTCTTCCTGAAGGACGGCATCAAGTTCCCGGACTTCATCCACACGCAGAAACGCGATCCGCAGACGAACCTGAAATCCGCGCAGAACGTGTGGGACTTCTGGAGCAAGGCGCCGGAGAGCCTGCACCAGGTGACGATCCTGTTCTCGGACCGCGGCACGCCGGACGGCTACCGCCACATGGACGGCTTCGGCAGCCACACCTACAGCCTGATCAACGACGCGGGCGAGCGCGTGTGGGTCAAGTGGCACTTCAAGACGCTGCAGGGCATCAGGAACCTGACGGCGGCGGAAGCCCAGCGCCTCGCCGGCGTCGACCCGGACTATGCGCAGCGCGACCTGTTCAACGCGATCGCAACAGGCGACTACCCGCGCTGGAGCGTGGAGATCCAGGTGATGGACGACGCCCGGCGCGCCGCCTGGGAAGCGCAGACCGGCTGGGATGCGTTCGACCTGACCAAGGTGTGGCCGCAGGGAGAATTCCCGCGCATCCCCGTCGGCATCCTGGAGCTGAACCGCAATCCGGACAATTACCACGCCGACGTCGAGCAGGCCGCCCTGTCGCCGTCGAACATCGTGCCGGGCCTGGGCTACAGCCCGGACAAGATGCTGCAGGCGCGCCTGTTCGCCTACCACGACGCCCAGCTGTACCGCGTCGGCACGAACCACCAGCACCTGCCGGTGAACCGTCCGCGCTGCCCGTTCCACAACCAGCAGCGCGACGGCGCGATGGCCGTCGCCAACGGCGGCGCGGCGCCGAATTATGACCCAGTGCATGCGGACGTCCCGGCCGTCGGCGGCTTCGGCCACGGCGACGCCGGCTGGCCGGTGGAAGGCAACGCGGGCCGCTACGACACCCGCGCCACCGACGACCACTTCACGCAGGCGGGCAACCTGTTCCGCCTGCTCACCGAAGAAGGCAAGCGCAACCTCATCGCCAACATCGCCGGTTCGCTGTCCAATGCGGATGCCGCCACGCAGGATCGCCAGATCGGCCATTTCCTGAAAGCGGACACGGCGTACGGCCAGGGCGTGGCGGAGGCGATCCGCGCGCTGCAGAACCAGGCGTAAGCGTCAGCCTTCCGCCTGCGCGGCCAGCCAGGGCACGATGACGTCGAGCAGGCGCTGCGGCGCCTCGATCGGAATCATGTGGCCCGTGTCCTCGATGACGGCGAGCGTGGCGCCGGGGATGGCGGCCGCCATCTCCTGCGCTTCCGCCAGGCTGCGCAACTGGTCGTTTTCCGCCGCCACGACGAGCGTCGGGCAGCGGATCTCGCCTGACCGTTCGAGGTCGCCCGGCCGGTCCAGCAGCGACTGCCGCCGGAACACCTCACCGCCGAGGCGCATGCCCATCGCGCGGATTCGCTCGATCAGCGCGTCGTTGTCGCGCTGCTTCGGATGCAGCGACGTGGCGACGGCCGTGCGACTGAGGCCGCTGAAGGCGATGGACGGCGCCGCGTTGCCGATCGCGCCCTTGCGCTTCTGCAGCGCGGCCGTGTCGCCGCGGGTGGACGTCGACATCAGCACGAGCGCGCGCACCCGGTCGGGCGCCTGGCGCGCGATCGCGCGCGCGACATAGCCGCCCATCGAAAAACCCACGAGCAGGAAGGTCGGCGGCGCCGTCGCGAGGACGCGGCGCGCCATCGCCTCGACCGACGTGTCGTGGCGCAGGTCGGCATGGACGACGGGACCGAAGCGCGCCAGCGCCGGCACCATGTCGTCCCATAACGTTTCATCGGCCATGAAGCCGGGGACAAGAAGGATAGCCATGGTGCCATCCTAGCCGATTTCACCCGCGCCGGATGGGCATGCCATCTATCCGGCACTGTCCTGAGTCGCCTCAAGGCGGACCGGCCCCGTTGCGATTTTCATTGACTCTTGTTGCCCGGAAACCCAAGGAGTCCCATGAAATCCATCGCCACCATCGGCGTGCGCAACCAGCTCAGGTTCGCGTTCGCCGTCGTCATCGTGCTGTCGTTCCTCGCGACGGCCATCGCCATCTGGCGCCTGCAGGTCCTGTCGGACGACACCCAGGCGCTCACGCAGCGTCCGCTCGTGAAGGAGCGGCTGATTTCCGGCTGGCTGCTGAACACGTCGGTCGCCGCCAAGCGCACCGGGGCCATCGCCCGCTCCGCCGATCCGGAACTCGCGACCTACTACGCCGCCGAAACGCAGGATTCGACGACGCGCACCACCGCGCTGCAGAAGCAGGTCGGCGACCTGCTCGGCACGCCGGAAGAACGCGCCGTGTTCGAGCGGATCGGCACGGCGCGCCAGCGCTACATCGTCACGCGCGACCGCGTGATGGCGCTCAAGAAGGCGGGCAACGATGCCGAGGCCCGCAAGGTCTTCGACGACGAATTCGTGCCCGCCGTGACCGCATACCTCGGCCAGGTCAAGGCGCTGCTGGAGCTGCAGCAGAAAGAGATCGATACCCGCGTCGCCACCGTGCTCGCGTCCGCGGACCGCAGCAGCCACGTCCTCACCGCGCTGTGCCTCGCCACGCTCGTCTTCAGCATCGTCGCCGGCACGTTGTGCGCGCGCATCCTGTTCCGGCGCCTGGGCGGCGAACCGGCCCGCGCCGCGCAGGTGGCGGCCGAGATCGCGGGCGGCAACCTGTGCGTGGCCGTGCCGGTGGTCGCCGGCGACAAGGACAGCCTGATGGCCGCCCTCGAGCGCATGCGCGCGAGCCTCGCCGGCATCGTCGCGGACGTGCGCGCGGGCACCGGCACGATCGTCGCCGCCGCCACGACGATGGCCGGCGAGGCGCAGGACCTGTCGCACCGCACGGAAAGCCAGGCGCAGGCGCTGGAAGAGACGGCGTCGTCGATGGAAGAACTGACGCAGGCGGTCGGCCAGAACGCGACGAGCGCCGAGGAAGCCAACCGCATGGCCGGCGACGCCGCGCGCGTGGCGCAGCAGGGCGGCGCGATGGTCGGGCAACTGGTCGACACGATGGGCGCGATCAATGCGTCGTCCGCGCGCATCGTCGACATCATCGCCGTCATCGACGGCATCGCCTTCCAGACGAATATCCTGGCCCTGAACGCCGCCGTGGAAGCGGCGCGCGCCGGCGAGCAGGGGCGCGGCTTCGCCGTCGTCGCCGCCGAGGTGCGCGCCCTCGCCCAGCGCTCGGGCGCCGCCGCGAAGGAGATCAAGGACCTGATCGACGCTTCCACCCAGCGCGTGGCCGACGGCGCGACCCTGGCGGGGCAGGCCGGCCAGACGATGCGCGACATCGTCGACAGCATCGGCCGCGTCACCGGCATCATGAACGAGATTGTCGCGTCCAGCCGCGAACAGGCCAGCGGCATCGGCCAGGTCAACCAGGCCATCGTGCAGATGGACGGCGTCACGCAGCAGAACGCGGCGCTCGTCGAGGAATCGGCGGCCGCGACGCGGGCGATGCATGCACAGGCGCAGGCGCTGGCCGGGCTGGTGGAAGTGTTCCGGGTCCAGGCGAAGGCCCAACCGGCGCCGAAGCCGGCGCTGCCGTCGGCACGCCGCGCGGCGCCCGCTGCCGCGCCCGCGCCCCCAGCCCGGCCGGCACGGAAGCCCGTTGCCGCCCGCAAGACCCCTGCCACGGTGGAGGCGGACTGGGAAGCGTTCTGACCAAACGATAGGGGTTGTTGCCGCAACCGGGTTTCTCAGGCAACATCCTCCCTATTCTTCATCTTTACGCTCGACGCCATGAACCTGCCTGCCCACCAACTCACCATGACGGTCCTGATGACGCCGGACACCGCGAACTTTTCCGGTAACGTGCACGGCGGGAACATCCTGAAACTGCTCGACCAGGTGGCCTACGCCTGCGCCAGCCGCTATGCCGGCACCTATGTCGTGACGATGAGCGTCGACCAGGTGACGTTCCGCCAGCCCATCCACGTGGGCGAGCTGGTGACGTTCCTGGCCGCCGTGAACTACACGGGCCGCACGTCGATGGAAATCGGCATCAAGGTCGTGGCCGAGGACATCCGCACGCAGCAGGTGCGCCACGTGAACAGCTGCTTCTTCACGATGGTGGCCGTGGGCGACGACAAGCAGCCCGTCCCCGTGCCGCCGCTGCGCCCCTTCGGGCCGGACGAGCTGCGCCGCCACAAGGAAGCGAAGGCCCGCAAGGAGCTGCGCCTGGCGCTCGATCGCCAGCATGAGGAACGTGCCGCAGCAAAAAATTAGGGTTTTTTGTTAAGCCGTGCTATACTGCGCCGCCTTGGCCTGGTAGCTCAGTTGGTAGAGCAGAGGATTGAAAATCCTTGTGTCGGTGGTTCGATTCCGCCCCGGGCCACCAAGAATTCCAGCAACGCCAACCCCTGCGGTTGGCGTTTTGCATTCCACTGTCCCTTTCACACCCTGCCATGACGACCTTGCCTCCCTGCCCCACCTGCGGTTCCACGCTGACTTACGAAGACGGCATGGGCAACTACGTTTGCCCGGAATGCGCGCACGAATGGCCCGTCAAGGCCGACGCGGCGGCGGAAGAGACGGCCCGCGTGTGGCGCGATGCGGCCGGCAATGTGCTGCAGGACGGCGACACCGTCACCGTCATCAAGGACCTGAAACTGAAGGGCGGCGGCGGCGTCGTCAAGCAGGGCACCAAGGTCAAGAACATCCGCCTCGTCGACGGCGACCACGACATCGACTGCAAGATCGACGGCTTCGGCGCGATGAGCCTGAAGTCGGAATTCGTCCGCAAGAGCTGAGCGGGCGATATCCGATCCGGTATCGACACCGGAAAAACCGTCATTGGACGGCCATCGTGGATCGGCCTAGCATCACCCCATCGGACCGATCCACGAGAAAAAAAATGAAGAGACACCTCGCCGCCTTCCTCCTCGCGGCCTGCGCGCCGCTGCACGCCGCCGAACCTTCCACGCCACAGCCGGTCAGGCTGGCCATCGACGCCACGCAGGTCAAGGGCCCCATGACGCCCATCTGGGCCTGGTTCGGCTACGACGAACCGAACTACACGACGGCGCCCAACGGTAAAAAGCTGCTGAGCGACATCGCCGCGCTGAGCCCCGTCCCCGTGTACGTCCGCGCGCACAACCTCATGACGTCGGGCGACGGCAGCTATGCGCTCAAGTGGGGCTCGACGAATATGTACAGCGAGGACAAGGACGGCAAGCCGGTCTACGACTGGACGATCATCGACCGCATCTTCGACACGTACATCGAACGCGGCATGAAGCCGCTGGCGCAGATCGGCTTCATGCCGGAAGCGCTGTCGCAGCGCCCGCAGCCCTACCGCCACCATTGGAAGCCGGGCACGCCCTACAAGGAGATCATGACCGGCTGGGCCACGCCGCCGAAGGATTACGCCAAGTGGTCCGAGCTGGTCTACCAGTGGGTGAAGCACAGCGTGGCGCGCTATGGGCAGAAGGAAGTCGAGAGCTGGTACTGGGAAGTGTGGAACGAGCCGGACGGCCTCTACCTCATCGCGCCGGACACGAAGCGCGAGTACTTCAAGATGTACGACTACGCGGCCGACGCGGTGAAACGCGCGCTGCCGACGGCGCGCATCGGCGGGCCGCACACGGCCGGCGCGGGCCGCTTCATGGACGACTTCCTGCAGCACTGCCTGCACGAGACCAATTACGCGACCGGCAAGACCGGCACGCCGCTGGACTTCGTCGCCTTCCACGCCAAGGGCGCGCCTAAGGTCGTCGACGGCATCGTGCGCATGGGCATGGACGCGCACTTCCGCCACCTCGACGAAGGCTTCGCGCTCGTCGAAAAATACCCGGAGCTGAAGAACGTCCCCGTCATCATCGGCGAATCCGACCCGGAAGGCTGCGCCGCCTGCGGCATGCAGACCAACCCGGAAAACGCCTACCGCAACGGCACGCTGTACGCCAGCTACACGGCCGCGTCGATCGCACGCGAATACGACCTGGCCGCACGGCGCGGCGTAAACCTGATCGGCGCGGTGAACTGGTCGTTCGAGTTCGAAGACCAGCCGTGGTTCGCGGGCTTCCGCGACCTGGCGACCAACGGCGTCAACAAGCCGGTGCTGAACGTGTTCCGCATGCTCGGCAAGATGCGCGGCGAGCGCGTGGCGGTGACGGGCGACCGCGCCTACGACGCGGCCCGCATCCAGGCCGCCGGCGTGCGCGGCGCGCGCACCGACATCGATGCGCTGGCGGCGAAGGACGCGCACAGCGTGTCCGTCCTGGTCTGGAACTACCACGACGACGACATCATCGACGCCGGCTCGCCCGTCGAACTGCGGATCGCCGGCATTCCCGCCAAACGGGTGCAGATGCGCCACTACCGCATCGACCAGGAGCACGGCAACTCGTACGCCGCGTGGAAGCGCATGGGCTCGCCCGCAAACCCGACGCCGGCGCAGGTGGCCGAGCTGCAGAAGGCCAGCGAGCTGGCGGAGCTCGCTCCCGCGTCGACGCTGCAGACCACGGACGGCACGGCGACCGTCAGGATGCAGTTGCCGAGGCAGGCGGTGTCGCTGGTGACGCTGACCTACTAACATTACCGGAGGATTAACTTTGTAACGTAATGTGCCGCCAGGCCCTGCTGTCACGAACCTGTCACGCCCCTCGCCCATCCTGCGCTCGATTCCCACCCGACCAGGAGATCCCTCGTGAGGTTAGCAACGACCTTCATTACCCCGCTCGCGCTCGGCATCCTGCTGGCTGCCTGCGGCAGCGACAGCGACGGCGGCACCACGACCGCATCCACCACGCCGAATACCAGCACGACCGCGCCGGCCACGCCGACTGCGACCCGCACCATCGTCATGGTGTGGGACGGCCTGCGCCCCGATTCCGTCAACGCGACGGACACGCCGAACCTGTACGCGCTGCGCCAGAGCGGCGTGAACTTCAGCGACAACCACTCGACCTACCCGACCTTCACGATGATGAATTCGTCGTCGTTCGCGACGGGGTCGTTCCCGAAGACCAGCGGCTTCTACGGCAACACGTTCTGGACGCCGCCGCAGGGCAGCGCCAACACGATCCCGGCCGGCAGCGGCGCGGGCGGCAGTGCCCAGGATTACCAGGACCCCGTGTTCACCGAGGACTACGCGGTGCTGGCCACGCTGAACGATTACTACGGCGGCCAGATGCTGCTCGTGAAGAGCCTGTTCGCCACCGCGCAGGCGGCCGGCCTGACGACCGCCACCATCGGCAAGTCGGGCGCCGCGTACCTGCAGGACCTCGGCAAGGGCGGCGTCTTCGTCGACGAGAACACCGTGCAGCCGCGCAGCCTCGTCACCGAGCTGCAGGGAGCGGGCTTCGCGCTGCCCTCGAACGTCGTCAAGAATTATTCGGGCAGCGACGCCGTCACGCTCGCCGGCAATAACGGCAACCCGACGGCGCGCGCCGGCTACGTCACGTTCAACACGACGGCGTTCGACCCGGACGGCAAGGTCGCCATCGCGGCGCGCGATTCGGCCGACACGACGCAGGGCGCGCCGGAAGACGCGGCCAACAAGTACATGATGTCGGTGTACACGCAATATATCCTGCCGCAGAAGAAGCCGATGCTGTCGCTGATCTGGTTCCGCACGCCGGACAACGTCGAACACGGCTACGGCCCGGGCAGCGCCAACATGAAGGCCGGCCTGCGCTCGCAGGACGCACGCCTCGGCGAACTGATCGCCGCGCTGCGCGCCAACGGCTTGGACAGCTCGACCAATATCGTCGTCGTGTCCGACCACGGCCACTCCAGCGTTTCCGGTCCGGTGGCGACGTTCCCACTGCGCGCCATCACGGCCTCAAGCACCGTGCCCAACGGCGGCGTGAGCGGCGCGGCAATCGGCGCCGCGGATCCGAACGGCTACTCGTTCTCCGGCGACGTGCGCTCGGCCGACCTGCTGACCTACCGCGGCTTCGCGGCCTATGACGGTTCCGGATGCTCGACGAGCGCGATGTATGGACTCACCGCCGACGGCAAGCCCGTCATCCCCGTCAAGGTCGACACGAGCGGCAGCCTGTGCGGCAGCGCGAACACGAAGTACCAGGCGATCAGCGCGGCGCTCGCGAAGCCGGTGGCCAGCTTCAAGGTGCCCGCGCCGGGCAGCCTGCCGGCCAACGGCATCGTCGTCGCGGCGAACGGCGGGTCCGACTACTTCTACGTGCCGGGCCACGACGCGGCCACCGTCCAGAAGCTCGTGACGTTCCTGCAGCAGCGCGAGGAATACGGGGCGATCTTCGTCGACAGCCGCTACGGCAGCATCCCCGGCACCTTGTCGCTGGCACAGGTGAACCTGGAAAACGCGAAGCGCCAGAACAATGGCCAGCCGGACGTCGTCGTGTCGTTCTCGTGGGACTACAACACGGCGGTGCAGGGCATGCCGGGCATCGAGTTCGAAAGCGTCGGCGGCCAGCGCGGCATGCACGGCAGCTTCGGCATCTCGGACGTGCACAACACGCTGATCGCCAACGGCCCCTCGTTCCTGACGAATAAAGTCGTGACGACGCCGTCCGGCAACGTCGACGTGGCACCGACCGTGG
Source organism: Massilia orientalis (assembly GCF_030411975.2). NCBI lineage: Bacteria > Pseudomonadati > Pseudomonadota > Betaproteobacteria > Burkholderiales > Oxalobacteraceae > Massilia > Massilia orientalis. The sequence goes on from NZ_JASNRB020000025.1 coordinate 46,147, forward strand.
CCTACCTGCTCGGCCTGTCCATGCCGCAGGCCGACGGCCGCGTGCTGAACGAAGGCCTGGCGACGCCCGCCACGAAGGACCAGCCAACGGTGACGCCGTCGACCGTGACCCCGGCCGCCGCCGCGACCGGCCTCACGTTCGAGCTGCCGACGGATCCGACCGGCGCCGCGAAGGACACGGCGCTCGCCAGGGGCATGTACAGCATCGAGCTCTCGGTGAAAGACCTGACCGTGGGCGGCAAGTCGTACCGCTACTTCGACTCGGCCCGCGCGGTGCGCAACTGACATGAAGTACGCCCTTCCTGTCTGCATGGTGGCCGCGGCCATCTTGTCCGCGCCCCTGTCCAGCGCCGCCACGCTGGACTTCGACCACGTCTTCAGCACGCGCGGCGAGCCGGCGGCCACCCATTTCGAGGCCACCTATCTCGCCGGCGGTGTCGAACACCACGTGGAAGTCTGGCGCGACGGCGAGCGCCGCATCCGCCGCCGCACGGACGACAAGGCCGAGAGTTTCGCGCTGCGTACGCCGGGCAGCCCGGACTACCGGCTGTCCGTGCTGGATCTCGGCAAGAAAATCCGCACGGACATCGACCGCGACAACCTGTACCGCATCGGCCAGTTCACCGACTGGTTCGATCTCGGCCATGGCCTGCGCCATCCGAAGGGCGGCTACCGCCTCGTGCCGGCCGTCTCGCCGCACGAGGCCGCACGCGCCATCGGCGCCTGCGAATGGGTCGCGCTCGTCCAGGGCACGCAGACGACGCACGTGTGCTGGAGCACGACGGCGAAGCTGCCGCTGCTGATCCAGGCCGCGGACGGCCGCACCGTGTGGCGGGTGACGCACGTCGATCACAAGACGATCCCGGACAAGGTGTTCGCCATCCAGGATGCCGGCTTCATCCGCAACGACGCGAATGCGGATATCGAGCGCGATTGAACGGGACCGCTAGTTGACCTTCTTCAGCGCACTGCCCCGGTGCGCTGCTTCCGCTCCCGTCTTGTCGCTGACGACGAGGTATTCCGGATGCTCGGGCGACGCCGCCACGGCATGCCGCTTGATCGCCGTGTGCGCCGTCAATTTCTGCTTGACCGTGCCGCGCACGGTTCCCTGCGACGAGTGCCACTCGACCTTGTCGCCGGGCTTGAATTCGTCCGTCATGACTGTCCTCCTCCGCGATGCCGAGGCGCCATTTCAGCATAAGCGCCGCGTCCGCCTCGCACGTTAGGGCCTCCGCTGCCGATTGAGGCAAGTCAGGCCGCCGCCGCAGGCGTTCTGCTGCAATGGCAGGGTTGCGCGTTGTGATCGCGCGCCCTTTCACTGCGGAGTCCGCCGATGCGCTGGATCGTCCTGTTGCTGTTCGTCGCCAGCGCGGTGGTCGTGCATCTGCGCGGCCGCGTGCGCCATGGCGTGTTCCGGCAGCTGTCCGACCACTCCACGTTCACGGCGCCGCTGAACTGCTTCTGCTACCTGTTTTCCGCCGTGCCGACGACGCCGTTCGTGCCCGCATCCTGCTTTCCCGAACTGGCGGATCTCAAACAGGAATGGCGCACGTTCCGCCAGGAAGCGCTGGCGCTGTACGAGATGCAGCGCATCCGCCCGTCCGACAAATACGACGACATCGGCTTCAATTCCTTTTTCCGGCGCGGCTGGAAGCGCTTCTACCTGAAGTGGTACGACAATCCACATCCATCCGCAGCGACATTGTGTCCGCGCACCGTGGCCATCCTGGAGCGCATCCCGTCGGTCAAGGCGGCGATGTTCGCGCTGCTGCCGGCAGGCGGCACCCTGGGCCTGCACCGCGATCCGCTGGCCGTGTCCGTGCGCTACCACCTCGGGCTCGTGACGCCCAACGACGACCGCTGCGCCATCGTCGTCGACGGCATCCCGTATGCGTGGCGCGACGGCGAGGACGTCGTGTTCGACGAGACCTATCTGCACGACGCCGCCAACCGGACGGCGCACGACCGCATCATCCTGTTCTGCGACGTCGAGCGTCCGCTGAAATACCGCTGGGCGCAGGCCGTCGGCCGCGCGGTTGGCGGCTTCATCCTGCGCGCGTCGGCGGCGCTGAACGAGATCGGCGACCGCACGGGCGGCCTGAACCGCGCGTTCCGCTACCTGTACGCGTTGCGCCGGTTCGGCAAGCGGTTGAAAGCCTGGAACCGCACCGTCTATTACGTCTTCAAATGGTTCCTGTTCGGCGCGCTCGCGTTCGTGCTGTTCTGGCGCTGATCTGTCATACGCCGGTAACGTGCTGGTGAGTATGATGAGGCAACGGAATCCGGCCACGACGCACATGTACAAATCCAGGAAACGCCTGCTGATCCTCGACGCGGACGGCACCACCATCGACGCCTTTTCCGCCATCGAAGCGGCCTTTTCGCGGCATGGACTGGACATCGGCGACGAAGCCCGGTTCCAGAAGCGCCACAACCTGTTCAAGTACCTGGGCGGACTGAAGGAATTCCCGGCTATCATCAAGAAGAACCTGCGCAGGAACAGCCGGTCCAGGCTCGTCGACAGCCTCACGGAGGTCTATCGCCAGGAAGCGACGATGTACGAAGGCATCCCCGACCTCGTGCGGGAACTGGTCGCCGCGCCGGACGTCGTGGTCGGCATGGTCACGCGCAACATCACGAACGAACCGCTGGAGACGCTGCGCCAGCTGTTCCAGCGCCACGACATCGACATCAATGCGCTCGACTTCCTCGTCCACATTCCGCTCTCGGAAAAGAAGACGAGCCAGTTCCGCGCCATCCGCGAACAATTCGGCATCAATCCGGCGCGCGCCTACGTGTGCGGCGACGAGCACAAGGATTTCACTGCCGCGATCGGCTCGGGCATGCATCCGTTCATGGTGTCGTACGGCTTCGAGGACTACGACCGGCTGACCGAGAAATTCGAGATTCCCCACGAGCTGATCTCGCGCACGTCCGGCGAACTGTGCCAGCGCATCCGTCACGCGCTGGACCTGGGCAAGGGTCGTGGCGGACCAGTCAGTACGCGTACCAGAACAGCAGCGCGCTGACGACGCCGAACATCCAGTAATCGACGGGCGCACCCGCGAACCAGCGCTTGTGCCAGGGGACCAGTTCGCGCTTGAAGCGGCGCCAGCCGAAAGCAGGATTGACGACGAACCACAGCCAGTCCTCGACGATCCAGAACAGCATCACGGCGCCGAGCGCGCGTGCTTCCAGCGGCAACGACCATCGTCCCACGAAGGCCAGCGGGAAGTGAAAAATGACGCCGATGAAGGAGAACATCCACGCGTGGTAGCCGGTCAGCGCGCGGCCGCCCCAGAAGATGTCGAGCAGCGGATGCTCTTCGATGCGCCAGGTGGGCAGGTTCGCGGCCCAGCCGGCCTCGCCTTCGATCTCGACTTCGACGCGGGCAAAAAAATATGCGGCAACGACGATGGCGGCCAGCGTCGCGACGAACTGGCCGGCATGGGAAAGTTCAAACACAGGCATCGATGAGTTCGGTCTGCTTCAGGATGGCCGCCAGCACGGCGGCCGCGGCATGGGAACGGCCCAGCGCGAGGGCGCGGGCACGCATGGTGTCGAGTTCGGCCGGATGGGCCATCAGGTAGCGCACGCGGTATTCCAGCGACGGCGCATCGAACGCTTTCATCGCGGCGCCATGTTCGAGCAGGAAATTGGCGTTGCGTTCTTCTTGCCCGGGAATCGACGCATTCACGATCATGGGCAGGCCCAGCGCCAGGCACTCCGCCGTCGTGGCGCCGCCCGGCTTCGTGATGGCCACGTCGGCGCAGGCCATCAGGCGCTCGACCTTGTCCGTAAAACCCTGCGGCACGAGCCGGCCCGGGTACGCGGCCGCCAGGCGTCGCAGCGCCGCCAGTTCCGCGGCATTGCGGCCCGCCAGCGCGATCAACTGAAAATTGCCGGGGATCGCCAGCAGGCGCTGCGCCAGCGTGGACAGGCCGCCCAGCCCCGCGCCGCCGCCCATCAACAGGAAGGTCATGCGGCCCGGATCGATGCCGAGTTCGCGGGCACACGCGGCGCGGTCCGGACGGCACATAAAAGCCGGCATGACCGGGATGCCGGTGACGTGGATGCCGTCGCGCGCGATGCCGTGTTTTTCCATCAGGAACGCCACTTCGTCATTGCCCGCGAAATAGCCGGCCATGTGCCGGTGCACCCACATGCGGTGCAGGTCGAAGTCCGTCACCTGCACCCACACGGGGCAGCGCAGCATGCCATCGGCAACCTCGCGCGACAGGATCTCGGCCGGCAGGAAATGCGTGCAGACGATGGCATCCGGGCGCAGCTCGGCGATTTTCGCCAGCAGCGGCGCGCAATCGCGCCGTTCGATGCGGCGCCGCAGCCGGTGCGCCCAGCCGTCCGGCGCGGCCGTATTCGTGTAATCGTAGACCCAGCTCCACACCGCCGGCGCGCGGCGCACGAGCATGATGTAGAGGTCGGCGTAGACCTGGCGCAGGCGCGGCGTCGCGTAGGCGGTCGCGTCCAGGTGGATGACCTCGGCGATGCCGGGGACGGCGCACGCGGCGGCACGGATCGCCTCGGCCGCGCGCGTATGGCCGGCGCCCGCGGGCACGCTCAGCACGAGGATGCGCTTGCCCGCCCTGCCTTCGTCCATCCAACGCCCACCCATCGCGCTCGCCTTGCCGTGCATATTGATGAGGGCAATGTAGCGGTTGAATATGACGGTGCCGTGACGGCGCGTGCGCCCCTTGCCAAGCGCTTCCGTGCACGCGATCATGGGCCCATGAACCCGCTCAACCTACCCCGCACCTTTGCCCGCCTGGCCGGCCTGGCCCTCTTGCTCGCGAGCAGCGCCTGCCGCAGCGATGCGCCGCAGGCACCGTCCACCGCCACGGGCAGCGCGCCCCTGCTGGCCCGCATCGAGGCCGAGCGTGGCGCCGCCGCCTGCGACACGGACGATCAATGTCACACGATCGGCGTGGGCCACAAGGCCTGCGGCGGCCCCGAGCGCTACCTCGCGTGGTCCAGCAAGAACAACGACGGCACGCGCCTGCGCGCGCTCGTGGCCGAACACGCGGCCGCGCGCCAGGCCGAGGACACCAAGAAGGGCATGATGTCGACCTGCTCCGTCGTCCCCGATCCGGGCGCGACGTGCGCCGCCGGCCAGTGCGTGCTGCGCGCCACGAACAGCGGTCCCGGCGGGATGGCACCCGTGGCACGCTGATACTTCATCACAAACGACAAAGGCCGCGGCATGCACCGCGGCCTTTGTCGTTGAGGGCCGCTTGTGGCGGCCCATGGTCGAGCTGTAACCCGCCGATTACTCGACCTTCGCCTGCTTGTTGCCGGCGTTCTGGAACAGCGGGATCGGATCCGTCGTGTCGACTTCGACGATCGTCGTGCCGACCGTGGCGCCGCCGGTCACGTAGGCGACCGAACCCAGGTGACGCTTGCCGGTCGCGAGACCGGACCACGACAGCGCCACCGATGCCGTGCCGCCCAGGGCGACCTGGGTCGGTGCGACGGCCCTGAAGTTGCCGCCGGTGACGCCCGGGCTCAGCACCCAGGTCGACAGCTTGTACCTGGCGCTGCCACCGACCGGATCGTAGCCGACGACGCACACCTTGTACTCGCCTGCCGGCGGGTTGGCCAGCGTGACCATTTCGTTGGCCGTCTGGCCGCCGCTGGTGCCGACGACGGTCGTGCCGCGCGCCACGACGAGGTCCAGGTCGGACAGGCCGGTGCCGGTGCCGACCGTGTCACTGTCGTACAGCGCGAAGCGGGCCGTGGTCGTGCCGGCCGGGATGGTGACGGTGTGCACGTTCACGCCCGTGCCGCCGCCGCCCGTGCACACGCTGTTGGCCGTGTTCGTCGCCGTGACGACCGTCGAGCTGAACTCGGTGGCCGGGATCAGGCCGGCCTTGGCGAGGGACAGCGAGCCGGCGTAGCCGGTACCGATGGTGACGACCTTGGTGCCGGACGTCGCTTCGCTCTGCACCGTGGCCGGTACGGCGATCGTCGAGGCGCGCGCCGTCAGCGGGCTGCGCACGGTGTGCGTGCCGTCGCTCCAGGTCAGCTTGCCGTACACCCACGTGTTCATCGGCGCGCTGGTGCGGGTCAGCTTGACAGTGTACGTGGCGCTGGCGCCCGGCGCCAGGTTCAGCGTGGCCGGCTGCACGTCGACCGTGTAGCCCGGCAGCGTGGTGCTGACGTTGTACGTCGCCGCGCTGCCGCCCACGTTCTTCACCGTGCGGGTCAGCGTCTGGATGCCCAGCACGTTGGCGGCCGTCAGCGACGGCAGGTTCAGGTTGTACGGCTGGATCGAGCCGACGGCCGGGCAGGTGCCCGGGCTGAACACGTTGGTGATGCCGAGGCCGCACAGGAAGCGCGCGTAGTCGATCGTGGCCAGGTCGTACACGAGACCCGGATCGACGGCAGTGGACGGCGCCACGTGGCCGGCGCCCTGGCCCCACGGCAGCGTGCCGGTCGTGCGGGCCGTGCTGTCCCAGGATACCGAACCGTTCAGGCCATCGTTGAAGGTGTCGTACGCGGTCGTCATCAGGGCCGACTTGATCATCGCCGGCGTCCAGTCCGGATGGCGCTGTTTCAGCAGCGCGGCGATGCCGGCCACGTGCGGCGACGCCATCGAAGTGCCGGTGTAGAACGCGAAGTCCTTCGACGGCGCCGGTGCGCCGCCGGCGACCGCGTCGCGCTGGGCCTTGGTCAGGTCGGCGCTGACGGCCGCAAGGATGTCCGTGCCCGGCGCGGTGACGTCCGGCTTCATGATGTTGGCGTTGGCCACGTTCGGGCCGCGCGACGAGCTGCTGTTCATCTGCGGTGCCACGATGGTCGGATCGACGATGCCGCGCAGGTTGTTCAGCGCCGCGGTGGCGCCCGGGGTCGAGGCATAGTAATCCTTGACCTTCTGGCCGTCCGCGGCCGTGATGTGCACGGTCGAGATCGAGTGGGCCTGGTTCAGGATCGTCGATGCGCTGGTCGGCGTGTTGGCGATGATGACGCCCACGGCGCCGGCCGTCTTGCCGTTCGCGCTCTTGTTGACGAGCACGTTCGAGCCGCGGTCGCAGACGAGGATCTTGCCCGTCACCTTGGCCGGATCGAGGTACGTGGTCGGACCATCGGCCGGGCCGAAGCACAGGTTCAGGCTTGGATCGGCCGGGTCGATGCCCGCCAGGCCGGCATCCTTCGCCAGGATCAGCGGCGACGACGGCGTGTTGGCATTGCCGGACGCGCCGGTGACGGTCACGCCGTTGCCCAGCGCGACGTCGCCCGCATAGGTGCGGTTGTGCGTCGAGTTGCCGACGGTGGTGAGCCACGGGCTGATGTGGGCGACCGGTGCCGTCGCCGGACCGGAGTTGCCGGCCGATGCCGCCACGAACACGCCCGCCGCGGCCGCGCCGAGGAAGGCGACTTCGGTCGGTTCGTTGAACTGGCCGCCGCCGGCGTTCGGGCCGATCGAGAAGTTGATGACGTTCACGCCATCCTTCACGGCCTGTTCGATCGCGGCCACGCTGTTCGACGTCGCGCAGCCGTTCAGGCCGGTCACGCCGTCGGTCCAGCAGACTTTATAGGCGGCGATGCGGGCGCGCGGCGCCATGCCGGTGATCTTGCCGAGCGAGATCCCGTTGGTGGTGGCCGTCACGTGTGCGTTGCCGCCGGCCGTGCTGGCCGTGTGGTCGCCGTGGCCGCCATGGCCTTCCGCGCCGGCGACGGAGTCGCGCGCCGACAAAAATTCGGTCCAGTGCAAGGTCTGCGTCGGCTGCTTGAAGTAGCGCGCGCCGATCAGCTTGTTATTGCAATCGGTAACCGCGAAGCCTTCGCCGACCTGGCAGATGCCCTTCCAGGACGCCGGCGGGGCATCGTAGGCGAGCTTGGTGCCGTCGCGGCTCGGATTGCCGTTCGCGTCGACGCGGTCGGCGAAGCTGTCGTGCTCCGGCCAGATGCCGCCGTCGACGATGCCGATGATGATGCCTTCGCCGGCCTTGTCCTGGCCGCCGAGCTGGTCCCACAGGCCGCCCGGTTTATCGAGGCCGAGGAACGTCGGGGTATAGCTCGTGTCGAGCTGCAGGATCGAGTCCGCCGAGATGCTGGCGACGCCCGGGTTCTTCTTCAGCGCGCGGACCTCGGCGTCGGTCAGCAGGGCCGAGAAGCCGTTGAAGACGACCTTGTATTCGTTGGTGACCTGGGCCTTGTTGACAGTCGACAGGACGTCGGACTGCTTGGTCTCCAGGTAGGTGATGTAGTTCTGGACGCTCGTCGCGTCGACGTTCAGGCGCTGCCCGGCGGCCGGCTTGGTCGCCGTGAGGCCGCTGACGCCGCCGTCATAGGTGGCGACCGGCTTGTCGGCCAGCTGGACGATGTACGAGCGGCGGACTTCGCCGTCGGCATAGGCGTGGGTGGCGGCCGCGACGGTCAGCGCGAACAGGACGGCCGAAGTGATGGGACGCAGTTTCATGGTCGATACCTCGGCGGCTTAGGCGTTGTTGGACGAAGGAGCGGATTTGCGGCGGCGCGCCAGGAGCGCGCCCATGCCCAGGCCGATCAGCGCGAGGCTGGCCGGCTCCGGCACTTCGGCCAGTGCGAGGTTGTCGATGGCGAACTGGGCCTGGTAGATCGACGGATCGGAGATGTCCGGCGCCACCGTGCAGCCGCCGGCGCCGTCGAACAGGCAGGCGCGGATCGTCAGGCTGGTCAGCTCGGCATAGCCGAAGCCGGTCGGCAGCGTGGCGGTGTCGAACAGCGGGTTGCCGTTGTTGTCGAGGCCCGGGAAGTCGAGCGCGTAGCCGAGCGTGCCGCCGTTCGCGAACGTGCCGGTCAGCAGCAGTTGGCCATACGAGAAATTCGGCAGGCCGCCGAACGGGGCGACGAAACCGAAGTCGAGGCGGCGCAGGCTGAACTTGCCGCCGTCGTCCTTCTTGATCGTGACGCCGCCGTCGTTCAGGCCCAGGTAGGAGTGGCTCGTGTTGTTGGTAGGACAGCCGCCCAGCCAGCAGGAGGTCGGGTCCATGCCGTTGACGAGCAGGCCGACGACGCCGCTCGTGCCGCCGTGATTGTCGATGGCTTGCAGCGTGTAGCCGGCCTCGCCGAGCGTGTCGCCGTCCACGTAGATGCCGTCGGGGCTCAGGGATTCAAAGTTCACCACGGACGCCATGGCAGGTGCCGTGCCCAGCAGTGCAAGCGCGGCGGCTGCACCCAGGACCAGTTTGTTCAGCCCGGATTGGGCATGGGAAACGCAAGAAGTCGGATTGGTTGTCATGTCTCTCGCCTTGAAATGGAAGCACCGATGGGTATCGGGCCTACGTGTTTTTTTACCAACTGCACGACTTTCCAATGTAGCAAGAAAACAATATTTATTCGTAAAAAATTATCCGAATTAACTATTGTGCTGATCCTTTGATATTGAACAAAATTTGGATTTCCCTATGAAAACAGCGATGTCGAAACGCAAGAAATTGTCGCTTTTTAATTACAATTCATTGCAAATAGAAAAATTGCTAGACAGACATCTTTTCTTGTGCTAATTCTTTTACAATGTATCCGCAAGGAAATGGATTCCATATTTGCAACTGGATGCGGATGCGCGTTTACCAAGAACCATGTCAGTCCTTGCAAATGTTCATGCTTGATTGAAAACTTGGGTACAAACGGTTGATGCCAATCGGTTGCTCACAGGCCACAAACGTTCGCTGGAGACACTCTGACAGAGTATGATTACGCTTCCCCGAAGCAGACTCGAGAGACCTATCCAGGATGAATGTTCCCGCGCACACCGATGCTTTGTTCCGTCAGGCCGAACGCGGCGTGCTGCCGCTCGGTGAACTGTTCCAGGGTGCGCAGACGCTGGTCGAACTGGGCATGCAGCAGGAAGCCATCCGGTTGTACGCCACCTGGATTGCGCACACGGCCTCCCCGGCCGCGTACGCCGCCTGCTTCAACCTCGCCGTCGCGCGCGGCAACGTGGGCGACGATGCAGGCGCCGCCCGCGATTACCTGAAGGCGATCGAACTCGCGCCCGGCTTCGTCGAGGCGCGCCTGAATCTCGGCACGCTGTACGAGCGCATGAACCGGCCCGATGACGCGCTCGCCGCATGGCAAAGCATCCTCGCCGACATCCCGGACCTGGCCGCGAAACCGGCGCTGCACGTGCAGGCCCTGAACAACCTGGGCCGCCTGTGCGAGATCCGCAAGCGCCTGCCGGAAGCGCTGGACTATCTCACGCGCAGCCTCGAGCTCGATCCGGACCAGCCCAAGGTCATCACCCACTGGGTGCACCTGCGCCAGAAGCTGTGCGTGTGGCCGGTCTACGAAGCGTTCGGCGCCGTCACGGTGGAAGAACAGCGCCGCCACACGTCGGCCCTCGCGATGCTGGGCGCGTCGCCGGATCCGGCCGAGCAGCTGGCCGCGTCGCTCAACTTCGTCGAGCGCAAGGTGCATGCGGCGCCCGAGCAGCTGGCGCCGCCCGAGGGCTATGCCCACAGGCGCATCCGCATCGGCTACCTGTCGTCCGACCTGTGCTCGCACGCGGTGTCGATCCTGACGGCCGAACTGTACGAGCTGCACGACCGCGCGCGCGTCGAGGTCTACGCGTTTTCCTGGAGCCGCGAAGACAATTCGCCGCTGCGCGCCCGCGTGGTCGGCGCGATGGACCACTACATCCGCATCGACCGCATGACGGACGAGGAAGCGGCGCGCTGCATCCGCTCGCACGAGATCGACATCCTCGTCGACCTGCACGGCCTCACGCTGGGCGCGCGCGCCGACATCCTCGGCTGGCGTCCCGCGCCCGTGCAGCTGACGTGGCTGGGCTTTCCCGGCCCGACGGCGGTGCCCGGCATCGACTACGTGGTGGCCGACGACTTCGTGCTCCCGCCGGAGTTGGAACCGCATTTCACGGAACGGCCGCTGCGCATGCCGCACACGTTCCAGATCAACGACCGCCGCCGCGCCATCGGCGCCACGCCCACGCGCGCGGCGAACGGCCTGCCGGAAGGCGCGTTCGTGTTCTGCTCCTTCAACAGCAATTTCAAGGTCACGCCCGAGGTGTTCGACAGCTGGATGCGCATCCTGAAACAGGTGCCGGACAGCGTGCTGTGGATGGTGGCCGACAGCGACGCCACCCGCGCCAACCTCGTGCGCGAGGCCGAGGCGCGCGGCGTGGCAGGCAGCCGCCTGCTGTTCGCGGGGCGCGTGGCGCCGGCCGATTACCTGGCCCGCTTCCGCCTCGCCGACCTGTTCCTCGACACGAATCCGTTCAACGGCGGCACCACCGCGAGCGACGCCCTGTGGGCCGGCTTGCCCGTGCTGACGTGGGCCGGCCAGACCTTCTGCTCGCGCATGGCGGGCAGCCTGCTGCGCGCGGTGGGCCTGCCGGAACTCGTCACGCACGCGCTGGAAGACTACGAGGCGCTCGCCATCGCCCTCGGCAACGACCGCCCGCGCATGGACGCGCTGCGCGCGCGCCTCGCGGCCAACCGCGACGCGAGCCCGCTGTTCGACACGCCGCGCTTCGTGCGCGACTACGAAGACCTGCTGGCGACCGTCGTCAGGCGCCCGGCCGGCGTCGAACCCGTGGACGAACCAGCCGTCGCCCGGCTGCAGGAAGTACCGCCTCCCGCGCAACTGACCTTGCAGCAGGAGAGCATGCTGTCGCTGCTGCGTCCCGGCATGCACAGCATCGTCGAAGTGGGCGGCGCGACCCTGGCCCAGGCGTGGCGCGCACGCGTGCCGAACTCGCACTATATCGCCATAAGCGCCGCCGTCGGCGCGCCGGCCGCAAACGCAGGCTGGAGCACCGCCGCCATCGAGCGCGACGCCGAACTACTGACCGACGCCGACTGGCAGCAGCTGGCCGCGGCCCAGTGCTGGCTGTTCCCGGAAACGCTGGAACGCCTGCGCGACCCGTGGACCTTCCTCGCGCGCCTGCGCCGCCAGGCGCTCGGACCGGTGGAACTGGTCGCGTGCGTCAACAACGGCCAGCACTGGCTGCTGCAGACGCTGCTCGCCGCCGGCAACATGCCGGACCGCCGCAACCTGCACCTGTTCACGCGCGCATCGCTCGCGGCGCTGCTGGCCGACCACGGCTTCACGCTCATCGCCATGACGACGGTGAACGCGCAACAGCCGCCGCAAATCGTGCTGGACGCGATCCGCGCCCTGGCCGCGGCGGCCGGCGCCGACCCTGAACTGGCCGTGCAGGACGCCCTGCCCTACCAATATCTGGTGCGCGCCATCGCCGCCTGATCAGTCGAGCCGCACGACGTCGATCGGGGCCGGCAGGAAGCGGGCATACCGCCCCATCGACGCGAGGATGGCATCGTGCGCCAGTTCGAAGCGGTACTCGACGTCGTCTTCCGCCACCCGTTGCGCGCCGAAGCGCTCGTGGAACGTCCACACGCTGCGATTGTCCTTGCGGACCTCGAAATGCGCGTTGCGAAAGCCGAGATGGTCGAGCGCATAACGATAGACGATCAGCGCCGATTCGATCCCCACATAGGTAGGAGCACCGTCGGCGACGATCCAGCTCCCCCACGAAAAGCTGTCGCCGACGGCGTTGTACAGCCGCACGGTGCCGACCGGCTGACCGGCACCGCCCGCCTCGTCCTTCAGGCAGATGATGAAATAAGCCTGGCTGCCGTCCGCCTTGTAGCGCTCGATCCAGGCGGCCTGCCTGGCCACGTCGGCGTCGACCGCCGACAGGTACGCCGCCTTTTTGGGATCGAGCCGCAACGACAGGATATAGGCCGCATCGGCGACCTCGACCTCGCGCAGCACGAGCTTGTTGCCGACCAGGCGGGCGGCGGGTCGGATGGTTGGTTGTTCGCTCATGACTCCCCGTATGAACGTTGATGGACGAAGGCATGATTACACACAACAATCGCCATAGGAATGACATGGTTGCAATCAAATTGCCCTTCTGAAAACCAATCGCAAAATTGTGCCAACTATTGGTTGCTCACAGGCCACAAAATTTCGCTGAAAACAGGTCAACAGAGTATGATTACGCTTCCTTTGCGATCGGCAGGACGACGTTCGGCCTCTTCGAAACACACCATGCAAACGAATCAAATTCCCGTCATCACGGTGTCGTACAACTCGCCCGACCTGATCGAGGCGCTGCTGCGCACCTTCCGCCAGTTCTATTCGAACAAAGTGTACGTGATCGACGGTTCGCGTCCCGAGGTCGCAACGCAGATCGGTGCCATCGCCGCACGTTTCCCGGACGTCGAGTTCATCCCGTTCGGCTACAACATCCACCACGGTCCCGGCATGACCTGGGCCGTGCACAATCTGAACCTGCAAGGCCAGGCGCTGTTCCTCGATTCGGACGTCGAGATCGTCAAGGACGGCTTCCTCGAAACCCTGCAGGCCGAGCTGGAGCCGGGCATGTGGGGCGTCGGCAGCACTCAGCGCGTCAACGAGCGCGGCTACGACGAGCCGGAAGACGGGCCCATCCACTACCTGCACCCGGCCTGCATGCTGGTCAACCTGGACGTGATGCGTCAATGGCCGCTGCCGATCAAGCACGGCGCGCCGAACATCCAGACGATGCTGGCGCTAAACCACAGCGGCAACGCCCACCTTTACAAGCACGTGCAATGGGTCCGCGAAGATTTCGAAGGCCGCACGACGCCGCACTACATCAAGCACCCGTGGCAGGGTACGGTCAAGCGCACGGGCGGCTACCACTACGACATGCCGGCGCCCGACGGCAGCGTCGATCCCTATCTGCTGCATTTCGTGCCCACCGACGCCGCCAAGGTGATCGACGTCGGCTGCGGCAACGGCCTGTTCGCCAAGGCCTACCGCGCCCGCCATCCGATCTGCCAGTACCTCGGCGTGGAGCTCGATCCGCAACTGGCCGACCAGGCGCGTCCGCATTGCGATTTCGTGTTCAACATGGACATCACGAAGCCGACCAAGCAGTTCGACACCTACGCGGCCGGCGCCGATTGCTGGATTCTCGGCGACGTGCTGACCAGCCTGCCCGATCCGTGGGCCCTGCTGCGCGACATCCGCCGCCGGAGCGCGCCGGGCACCCGCGTCGTCGTCTCGGTGCGCAACGCCCAACACTGGAGCGTACAGGCCCGGCTCGCCGTCGGCGACCTGCACTACCGCGACGACACGCCCGTGCGCCCGCACGACCTGCGCCTGTTCACTCGCGCCACCTTGCTCGACCTGCTGCGCCAGACCGGCTTCGAACTGGCCACCGGCTCGCCCGAGGTGCGCGACGAGCCGGCGCGCGAGCAGTGGCTGCCGGCCATCCGGGCGCTCGCCGCGGCCGGCGGCAACGATCCGGAGCAGGCGGCGCAGGACGCGCTGGCGTGGCAGTATGTGTGCGTCGCGACGCTCGTCTGAATCCAAACATGCAGGAGAATTCCATGTCCCGTTCCTTCTCCGCCCACGTCCATGACGGCGCCACCGTCGCCGCCGATGCGCAACTGGGCGACTTCGTCGTGGTCTACGCGGGCGCCGCGATCGGCACCGGCTGCCGCGTGCGCGGCTTCACCCAGGTCTGGCCCGGCGTGCGGCTGCACAAGGGCGTCGACCTCGGTCCGGGCGTCACCATCGAGGCGCCGGACGGGGACGGCAGCGACGTCGTGATCGGCGCCGGCACCCGCGTCGGCGCCGGCGCCCTGCTGCACCGGGGCGTGCGCATCGGCCAGGGCGCCGAAGTCGTGGCCGGGGCCGTGGTCACCCATAACGTGCCGCCGTACGCGATCGTGGCCGGCGCGCCGGCTCGCGTGGTCAACTACGTGCAGCAGGCCGAACGCAAGCCGGCGGCCGAGTGGCACACCATCACCACGCCGCCAAAAACGCCGTCGGCCGTGCGCCTCGGTGTCGGCGACGTGACGTTGCACCGCTTCAAATTCGTCGGCGACCCGCGCGGCGACCTGTCGGTCGGCGAGTTCATGCGTGAAATCCCGTTCATGCCGAAACGCTACTTCCTGGTCATGAACGTCCCCAACGACAAGACCCGCGGCGAACACGCGCACTACAAGTGCCACCAGTTCCTGGTCTGCGTTAAAGGCAGCTGTTCGGTGGTTGTCGACGACGTGGCCTCCCGCTGCGAAGTGCGCCTCGACGCGCCGGACATCGGCCTGTACCTGCCGCCGATGACCTGGGGCATCCAGTACAAATATTCGAGCGACGCCGTGATGATGGTGTTCGCGTCGGACTATTACGAAGCGGAAGACTACATCCGCGACTATGACGAATTCGTCGCCGCCAAACGCCGCATGGGCGACAGCGGCGTCCTTCCTGTGGAGCACGCATGAGTATTCCCTTCCTCGACCTGAAGGCCATCAACCTCGAGCAGGAAGACGCCATCGAACAGGCCATGCGGCGCGTGCTGCGGTCCGGCTGGTATGTCCTCGGCAAGGAAGTGGAAGCGTTCGAGCAAGCCTATGCCGCCTGGTGCGGTACGCGCCATGCCATCGGCGTGGCCAACGGGCTGGATGCGATCTTCCTCGTGCTCAAGGCATGGGGGGTGGGCCCGGGCGATGAAGTCATCGTTCCCAGCAATACCTATATCGCCACCTGGCTGGCCGCCTCGCATTGCGGCGCCACGCCGGTCCCGGTGGAGCCGGTGGTGGGCACGTACAACCTCGATCCGGCCCGCGTGGAAGCGGCCATCACGGCGCGTACCAGGGCCATCGTGCCGGTCCACCTGTACGGCCAGTGCGCCGACATGGCGCCGCTGATGGACATCGCACGTCGTCAAGGCCTGAAGGTCGTCGAGGACGGCGCCCAGGCACACGGCGCGCGCTATCGCGGCCGGCGCGCCGGTGCGCTGGGGCACGCCGCCGCGTTCAGCTTCTATCCCGGCAAGAACCTGGGCGCGCTGGGCGACGGCGGCGCGATCACGACCGACGACGACGCACTGGCACGGCAACTGCGCGCGCTGCGCAACTACGGCTCCCAGAAGAAATACCACAACGAATCCATCGGCTTCAATTCGCGCCTGGACGAGCTGCAGGCGGCGATCCTGTCGGCCAAGTTGCCCGTGCTGGATGACCAGAACGCCCGGCGGCGCGCGCTGGCGGCGATCTACGATGCCGAGCTGGCCGGCATCCCCGGCCTCGTCCTTCCCGTCGTGCCCGAGTGGGCCGAACCGGTGTGGCACCTGTACGTCGTGCGTCATGCGCAGCGCGACGCGCTGGCCAAGGGGCTGGCCGAGGCCGGCATCGGCACGCTGGTGCATTACCCGATCGCACCGCACCTGCAGCCGGCCTACGCCGATCTCGGCATGACCGAGGGCCGGTTCCCGATCGCCGAGACCATCCATCGCGAGGTGCTCAGCCTCCCGATGGGCCCGACGATGACGGCGGCGCAGGCGGTCGAGGTCGCGCAGGCGGTACGGCGCATCGCCGCGGCGCTGTGAACGGCGCCATCGCGTACTTTTTCTCACGAACGACAACGAACTCCGGTCTCCATGACGCTCCCTAAAGTCAGCATCGTCATCCCGTCGTACAAGCCCGAGCACTTCGAGCAATGCCTGCGCTCGGCCATCGGCCAGACATACCCGAATATCGAGATCCTCGTCAGCGACAACTGCCCGACCGAGGCAATCCGCGACATCTGCGCGCGCTTCCCCGAAGTGATCTACCAGCGCTGCTCGGTGACCAGGGACGGCAACATCCACGCCGCTTTCTTCTCGGGCAAGGGCACGTACATCAAGCCGCTGTTCGACGACGACATCCTGCATCCGTTCTGCGTCGAGCGCATGGTGGCCGCGATGACTGCGCAGCCGCGCGTCCAGATGACGTTCTCGGCCTCGCAGGTCATCGACGCCAACAACCTGCGCGTCGAAACCCGCCGTGCGTTCGAGGCCAGCGGTTCGATGACGGGCCTGGAACTGCACCGCAGCATGGTCCTCGGCATGCGCAACTTCGTCGGCGAATTCTCCACCGTGATGTTCACCCGCAAGAAGCTGTGGGAGATCGGCCACCTGCGGCTGTTCACGCTGGCCGGCCATGACTGCACGATCGGGCTGTCCGACGTGTCCGCGTACTGCAACCTGGTCGAAGGCGGCGATGTGTTCTACCTCGACGAGGAGCTGAGCTACTTCCGCCGCGATCCGCGCCTGCAGTCGGAATCGAATCCGGCCGTGAACAAGAATTTCGGCTATTGCTTCTCCGACTACTTCGACCTGCTGCTCGCCTCGCACCGCCTGGGCGTGATCAGCACCCAGGAACTGCTGGACAAGCGCGACCAGGTGCACACCGCCTACCTGCAGCTGCGCGGGGTCTTCTTCCAGATCGAGGAAGCATGGCAGCGCTACACCGGCTACACGGAGGGCCTCGCCGCATGACGTCCCCGCCCCCCTTCTACTGCATCAGCCACAAGGACCCGGGCTGGCCCCTGCCGCCGTTCCTGACGCTCGTCGGCACCGGCGGCTACGTGCCGGAGCGCGGCATCGGCATGAGCGTGTACGCGCCCCAGCTGGCGTACAAGAACATGAAGCTGGGCGAATACGCGGCCCTCTTCATGATCCGCCGCCTGCTGGAAGAAGCGCATGCCGACGGTTTCGTCGGCGTCTGCCATTACCGCCGCTACGCCCTGGTCGCCGAGATCGGCCAGCTGCGCGGTTTCAACTATCACGCGCACCCGAGCGAGCTGCAGGACCTGCCCATCGAAGCCTTCATCGGCGACGGCACGACCCCGATCATCTCGGCGCCCATCAATTTTCCCGGCTCGGTCATGCAGCAGTACTCGGCGAACGCGGTCGGACGCGACCTGCTGATGTTCTTCGGCGACGCGGTCGACTGCGGCGTGATCGACAGCGACGAGGCGATCAACTTCCTGTCCGGCACCAGCTTCATCACGGCGGGCAACGTGGGCTATATGCCGGTCGCCTGGTTCGTCGAGACCATGCGCCAGCTCGAAGGGGTCGTGGCGCGCTTCGCCCACAACCATTACATCCGGCGCGAAGGCTACGAAGAACGTACGATGGGGCTGTGCTGCGAACGGCTGCACGGCCTGTTGCTACGCAAGAAGGCGCTGGAATACGGCGCGGACAAGGTGATCACGCGTCCCCTGACGGTGCTGACCGAGACCGGGCGCCTGAACTGAAAAAACGGCAAGGACATCGCATGAAAGCAGTCATCCTCGCGGGCGGCCTCGGCACCCGCATCAGCGAAGAAACCTCGGTCAAACCGAAACCGATGGTGGAGATCGGCGGCAAGCCCATCCTCTGGCACATCATGAAGGGCTATTCCACGCACGGCGTGAACGACTTCGTGATCTGCTGCGGCTACAAGGGCTACGTGATCAAGGAATACTTCGCCAACTATTTCCTGCACACGTCCGACGTCACGCTCGACATGCAGAACAACCGCATGGAAGTGCACACGCGCAGCGCCGAGCCGTGGAAGGTAACCCTGGTGGACACCGGCGACGACACCTTGACCGGCGGCCGCCTGAAACGCGTGCGCGACTACGTGCGCGACGAAGAGGCGTTCTGCTTCACCTACGGCGACGGCGTCTCGAACGTGAACGTCACGGCGCTGGTCGATTTCCACCGCGCCCACGGCAAGCTGGCCACGCTCACGTCCGTCCAGCCGCCGGGCCGCTTCGGCGCCCTCAACCTGCAGGGCGACGAGATCACCAGCTTCCAGGAGAAGCCGCAGGGCGACGGCGCCTGGATCAACGGCGGCTTCTTCGTGCTCTCGCCGCAGGCCATCGACTACATCGACGGCGACGCCACCACGTGGGAGAAGCAGCCGATGGAAGGACTGGCGCGCGACGGCCAGATGCGGGCGTTCTTCCACCACGACTTCTGGCAGCCGATGGACACCTTGCGCGACAAGATGCACCTCGAAGAGCTGTGGAAATCCGGCCGCGCGCCCTGGAAGACCTGGGAGTGATCATGTTCGGCGACATCTACCGCAACAAGAAGGTGCTGGTCACGGGCCATACGGGCTTCAAGGGTTCCTGGCTCGTCATGTGGCTGCTCAAGCTGGGCGCGCGCGTCGCCGGCCTGTCGGACGGCATCCCGACCCAGCCCTCCATCTTCGAGGAGACCGGCCTGGCCGGGCATATCGAGCACCACCTGGGCGACGTGCGCGACCTGGCCGCCGTCCGCCGGGTCCTCGCCGATTTCCAGCCCGACTTCGTGTTCCACCTGGCCGCGCAGCCGATCGTCTCGACGTCGTACAGCGATCCCGTGGACACGATCACGACCAACGTCATCGGCACCACCAACGTGCTGGAAGCCCTGCGCCTGCACGACCGCCCCTGCGTCGCCGTGATGATCACGTCCGACAAGTGCTACGAGAACGTCGAGTGGCTGTGGGGCTACCGCGAGACCGACCATATCGGCGGCCGCGACATCTACAGCGGCTCGAAGGGCGCGGCCGAAGTGGTCATCCACGCGTACTACTGGTCGTTCTTCCGCGCGCCCGATTGCAAGGTGAAGCTGGCCAGCGGCCGCGCCGGCAACGTGATCGGCGGCGGCGACTGGGCCAAGGACCGCATCGTCGTCGACTGCATGCGCAACTGGTCGGAAGGCCGCAAGGTCGAGATCCGCAGCCCGCAGGCCACGCGGCCGTGGCAGCATGTGCTGGAGCCGCTGTCGGGCTATCTGGCCCTGGGCGCGGCGCTGCAAGAACGCCCGGAACTGTCGGGCGAAGCCTTCAACTTCGGACCGCGCGCGGAGCAGAACCGCACCGTGCTGGAGTTGCTGGGCGACCTGTCGCGCCACTGGCAGTTCGCGAGTCCCGAACAGGCGTACGAGGTCACCGGCAACATCCCGTTCCACGAGGCGGGGCTGCTCAAGCTGAACTGCGACAAGGCCCTGTTCCACCTGCGCTGGGAAGCGAACCTGAACTACGAGACCTGCGTGCGCCTGGTCAGTGAATGGTATTACCGCTACTACCGCGAGCAGGCGGACATGCACGCGCTGACGCTCGCCCAGATCGGCGAATACGAAGCGCTGGCCGCGGCCCGGGGGCTGGCATGGACGCGCTGACGCCCTGCACGCTCACGCCGCTGGCGCGTATCGCCCACCCGAAAGGCGACGTGTACCACGCGATGAAGGCGACCGACCCGGGCTTCGCCGGCTTCGGCGAGGTCTATTTCACCACCGTGCATCCGGGCGTGACGAAAGGCTGGAAGCGGCATACGCGCATGACCATGAACCTCGTCGTCGTCGCGGGCGGCGTCACGTTCCACCTGCACGATGCCGGCACCGGCCGCACGACCTCGCACACGCTGGGCGACGCCAACTACGGCAGGCTCACGGTGCCGCCGGGCTGGTGGATGGCGTTCACCGGCACCGGAGACGGGACGAACCTGGTCTGCAACATGGCCAGCATCCCGCACGATCCGGCCGAGGCAGTCAACGTCGACCTGGCCACCTACCCGCTCGCATGAAGATCCTGCTGACCGGCGCCCGCGGCCTCCTGGGAACGGCGATCGGCAAGGCGGCCGCCGCGCGCGGCTGGCAATGCGCGCCGCTGGCGCGTCCCGCGCTGGCGGACGCCCCGGCCCATCTGCCCGCCGAACTCGCTGCCGGATGGGATCTCGTGATCCATGCCGCCGCCAACACGAACGTCGAGCAGTGCGAGCTCGACCCGTCCGCCTGCTACCGCGACAACCTGCTGCTGACCGAACTGGTCGCCACCGCCTGCGCGCGCGCCGGCACGAAGCTGCTGTTCGTCTCCAGCACCGGCGTGTACGGCGCCCACGGCACCGCGCCCTGGCGCGAATACGACGCCGTGCGGCCGACCACGCACCACCACCGCAGCAAGGTGCTGGCCGAGGAACGCGTGCTGGCGGCGAGCCCGGACAACCTCGTCGTCCGCACCGGCTGGCTGTTCGGCGGCGCGCCGGACATCCCGAAGAATTTCGTCGCCCGCCGCATCGACGAGGCCCGCGCCGCGCTGGCGAGCGGCGCGACGATGCGTTCGAACGTCCAGCAGCGCGGCGTGCCCTGCTTCAGCGGCGACGTGGCGGCGCGCATGCTCGACCTGGGCGCGAGCGGCCTCGCGGGCGTCTTCAATTGCGTGAACGGCGGTTCGGCGTCGCGCCACGAGTACGTGCAGGCGATCGTGCGCCTGGCCGGCTTCGATCTCGAGGTCGGTCCCGCCGACGCCGCATCGTTCAACCGCAAGGCCAACGTCTCGGACAACGAAACGGCGGACAACTGGAAATGCGACCAGCTGGGCTGGCCGGCCATGCGCGACTGGCGCGCCGCCCTCGCCGCCTATCTCGAGGGCGAACTCGCCCCTTACCTCGCAGCGAACTGACATGGAAACCATCGATATCGTCATCCTGGGCGCGGGCATCGCGGGCCTGGGCGCCGCGCTGCGCGCGCGCGAATTGAACCGCCAGGCCGTCGTCTTCGAGGCGCGCGACCGCGCCGGCGGCCTGCTCGACAACTTCACGGTCGACGGCTTCCGTTTCGACCACGCCGTGCACCTGTCGTTCGCGAACGAACCGGAAGTGCGCGCGATCTTCGACCGCACGCCGTATCTCACGCACCCGGCCGATTCGTATTGCTGGGATGACGGCTACTGGCTCAAGCACCCGGTGCAGAACAACCTGTATCCGCTGCCGCCGGAACAGCGCGTGGCCCTGATCAAGTCCTTCCTCGCGCGTCCCGACACGCTCGCGCACGACGATTACGAAAGCTGGCTGCGCCACCAGTACGGCGACGCGATCGCCGAACGGTACCCGCTGCGCTACACGCAGAAATACTGGGCGGTGCCGGCCCGCGCATTGTCCACGACGTGGATCGGCAACCGCATGCGCCGCGCGGAACTGGACGAGATCCTGTTCGGCGCCCTGACGGGCGATACGCCGAACACGTACTACACCAAGGAGATGCGCTACCCCGTCGCGGGAGGCTACAAGGCGTTCATCCAGCCGCTGCTCGACGCCGCCGAGATCCGCACGGGCCACGCCGCGACAGGCATCGACACCGCGGCGCGCACCGTGACGTTCGCGAACGGCGCGACGGTGCGTTACCGGCAGCTCGTCAGCACGCTGCCGCTGCCCGTGCTCGTGCGCCTGGCCGGCGACGTCCCGGACGACGTGCGCGCGGCCGGCGCCGGCCTGCACGCCACGTCGATCGACCTGGTCTCCGTCGGGTTCGACAAACCGCTCGTGAAGGACCTGTGGTTCTACATCTACGACGAGGACATCGTCGCCAGCCGCGCCTATTCGCCGTCCGTGAAATCGCCGGACAACGCGCCGCCCGGCTGCAGCTCGCTCCAGTTCGAGATCTACAACTACGACACGGGCAGCGCCCATGCGCCCGACGCGCTCAAGGAGAACACGGTCTACGCGCTGCGCAAGATGGGCATCGCGACGGCGGACGACATCGTCGTGCTCGACCATCGCCGCCTCGCCTACGGCAACGTCATCTTCGAGCAGGGAATGGAAGAACGGCGCGCCCGCGTGCGCGGCTGGGCGGACGCGGCGGGCATCGCCACGTGCGGCCGCTTCGGTGAGTGGGATTATTTGTGGAGCAACCAGTCGCTCCTGAGCGGCTACCGCGCCCTGCCTTGAGGACAGGCGCGCGGCGCCGGGCGATCACGGCTCCCGGATCGCTTCGTCCAGCCCCTTCGTCAGGGGCCACAGCAGATACGACAACACGGTCCGCTTGCCGACCACGATTTCCGCGGTCAGCGTCATGCCCGGCAGCAGGCGCGCGTGGGGGTCCATGTTCTTCAGCTTCCCGCCGCCGAGGTCGATGCGGCTGACGTAGTAGGCATCCGTGCCCGATTCCGCATTCGCCGTGTCGCGCTTGAACGCGTCCTCGGACAGGGTGCGCACCTTGGCTTCCAGGGTGCCGTGCTTCTGGAACGGGAACGCGTCGAGCTTGATGTGGGCGACGTCGCCCGGCTTCACGTGGCCGACGTCGAGCGAATCGATCTGCACCTCGGCGTCCAGCGCGGTCCCCAGCGGCACGAGCGTGAACATCTTCTCGGCCGCCTGCGCGACGGAACCCTGCGACAGCTTGGCGATGTCCTGCACCATGGCGTCGGCCGGCGCGGTCAGGATGACCTTGTCGCGGCGCAGTGTGCCCTTCTTGATCTGCTCGGCCGTCGCGTCGCGCTCGCGCGTGAGGTTCAGCAGGTCTTCCATGATCTTCTGGCGCCAGCCGTTCACGAACGCGCGCTTCTCCGCCTCCAGGCCGGCCAGGGTGCGCCGGATCTCCGGTTCCTGGTTCTTCGCCAGCGTATAGTCGCGCTCCACTTCCATGCGCTTGTTGCGCGCGTCCAGCAGGTTGACCTTGGCGCCGAATTTCTGGTCGACGAGGCGTTCCTGCATCGTCTCCACCTCGCGCAGCGATTTCGTCCTGTCGCCCAGCACCTGCTGGTCGCGCACGTTCGTGTCGAGCGAGGCGCGCGTCTTGGCGATGTTCTCGTCCAGGCGCGCCATCTGCGCGGCGAAGTTGGCGCGGCGCTCGCCCGCCAGCTTGTCCTGCAGTTGCGTGTCGGCCGACACCTTGCCCGTCTCGGCCGGCGTACCGCGGCCGGTCAGTTCGGCCTCGAGGCGTTTCACCTGCGTGTCCAGGCTGTCGAACTTCAGGCGGAGTTGCGCCTGGTCGGCATCCGCGTCCGTCGGGTCCAGGGTGGCGAGGCGCTCGCCCTTCTTGACGACCTGGCCGATGCGCACGTCGATCGAGCGGATGATCGACGTCTCGATCGGCTGCACGACGATATTCGACAACGGGGTGGTCAGCCTGCCCTGCGCCTTCACCACCTCGTCGATCTCGGCGATGCTGGCCCAGCCGAGGAAGCACACGAGCATCGCGGCCAGCGCGTGCACGGTGATGCGCGCGTACGGCGGCAGCGGCCGGCGTTCGATCTCGTCGGCGTCCGGCAGGAACTCGATGTCGGTCGGATCGAGCGCGGTCACAGATGACTTGTTTGCTGGTTCCATAATTGAATGTAAGTAGAGCAGCGCGTCAGGAGTTCTTCATGGCGGCCCGCGTCCATCAATTGGCCGCGCTGCATGACCAGGATCGAATCGGCTTTGACGAGCGTCGACAGGCGGTGCGACACCATGATCACGGTGCGGCCGACGGCGATGCGCGACAGGTTGTTGATGAAGATCGCTTCGCTTTCCGGGTCGAGCGCGCTCGCGGCTTCGTCCAGCACGAGGATGCGCGGCTTGGCCAGCAGCGCCCTGGCGATCGACAGGCGCTGTTTCTGGCCGCCGGACAGGTTCGACGCATTCTCTTCCAGCATCGTGTCGTAGCCCTGCGGCATGCGCTCGATGAATTCGTCGGCGCCGGCCGCGCGGGCCGCCTCGACGATGTCCTCGAAGCTGGCCTCGGGCATCGTCGCGGCGATGTTCTCGCGCACCGTGCCGTGGAACAGGAAGTTCTCCTGCAGGACGACGCCGACCTGGCGGCGCAGGTGCGACAAATCGATCTCGCGGGCGTCGTAGCCGTCGAAGCGGACGATGCCTTCCTGGATGCGGTACAGGCCGTGGATGACCTTCGTGATCGTCGTCTTGCCCGAGCCGCTGCGGCCCACGATGCCGATCACGCTGCCTTCCTTGATCTCGAAGCTGGCGCGGTCGAGCGCGTTGTTCTGCGCGCCCGGGTAGCGGAACACGACGCCGTCGAACGTGATGTTGCCGCGCAGTTCGGGACGCAGGCCGCCGCTGCGGCCTTCCGGCGCGCGGTTCATGACCTCGCCCAGCATGCGGATCGACAGCGCGGTTTCCTGGTATTCGTTGACGAGGCCCACCAGGGCGATCAGCGGCCCGCTGACGCGGCCGGACAGCATCTGGAAGGCGATCAGGGCGCCGACGGACAGCGTCTGGTCGAACACGTCCTGGGCGCCGATCACGATGATCACGACGGGCAGCAGCTTGCCGAGGAAGTCGGTGATGGCATTGCCCGTGATGGAGATCTGGCCCACGCGGAAGTGCTGGATCAGCGCATTGGCCGAGCGCTGGTCCCAGGCGCGGCGCTGCATCGGCTCGATGGCCAGCGCCTTCACCGTGCGCATGCCGTGGATCGTTTCCACCATCAGCGCCTGGCGTTGGCCCTCGGCCGTGTACAAATCGTTCAGGCGGCGCTGGAACGTGGGCACGAGCACCGCGACGATGCCGCTGATGAGCATCGTAAACAGCAGCACGATCATCGCCAGCTTGACCGAATAGCTGAACAGGATCGGCAGCAGGATGAACAGCGCGGTCAGGTCCAGCGCCGTGAAGAACATGCGACCGGTGAGGAAGCCGCGGATCTTTTCCATCTGCTGCATGTGGCGCACGACCACGCCCGCGGACGTGGTCTCGAAATAATCGATGGGCAGCGACAGCAGGTGCGCGAACGTGCGCCGCGTGAGGCGGATGTCGATCTTGTTCGTGGCCCACAGCGTCAGGATCTGGCGCATGAAGCCGAACGTGGACTCGAACAGCAGCGCGATGCCGATGCCGGCCGCCAGCACCCACAGCGTGGACACGCTATGGTGCACGAGCACCTTGTCGATCACGAGCTGGAAGAAGATCGGCGACGCGAGGCCGAGGATGTTCATGGCCATCGCGGCGATGGCGATGTCGCGGAACGCGGCCTTCTGCAGCAGGATCTCGGGAATGAACCAGCGCAGGCCGAACGGCTGGCGCGTGTCGGACAGCTTCGACGTGCGCTTGAGGAACAGGACTTCGCCGCTCCACAGCGACTGGAATGAGGCCGGATCGAGCATCTTGACGGCCCCGAGGTCGCCGAGCGGATCGAGCACGGCGAAAACGCCGCCGTCGTCTGCACGGGCACCGACGACGATCATGCTGTTGCCGTCCTTCAGGCGCGCGAGCAGCGGGAACACGCCCTTCTGCCCCAGCAGCTTGTCGACCGTCAGCTGGCGCAGCTTGGCCTTCAGCCCGATGCTCGAGGCCATCCCCAGCAGCATGGACGACGAGGGCTCCTCCGCGTTCAACGCGTAGTCGTGGATCAGGCGCTCCGGATTCACTTGCAGGCCATGATGCTGCGCGATGGCGGTCAGGCATTGCAGAGTTGTATGAGGAAATTTGTCGGCCATTAGGAAACTAATAGAAGCGAAGTGCGGCAGACCGAGAGATTACCTTGTTGTTGACCAGAATTGTTGCTGAACAGCACTGTGTTACGCCCCTTATTCTTGGTTTGTCGCAATTTGGACGCAAAAAAAGGCAAGACCGATAACGGTCTTGCCTTTTTGAT
The DNA here is from genome assembly GCF_030411975.2 of Massilia orientalis. NCBI lineage: Bacteria > Pseudomonadati > Pseudomonadota > Betaproteobacteria > Burkholderiales > Oxalobacteraceae > Massilia > Massilia orientalis. The sequence continues at coordinate 72,286 of NZ_JASNRB020000025.1, forward strand.
GTCGCGGCGGGGCCGGCGCGAACCGGCCCCTGTGTTGCATTACTTGCGACCGCCGGTGGTGAGGAAGCCCGAGTCATGCGGCGTCGTCACCGACTTGGCCAGCGATTCGGCCGTCGACGTCATCGCCGCGTTCGCACCGCTCACCTTGTTGCCGTTGACGTCGAACTGCTTCATCACGTCGACCATCGTGCCGACCGAAGCCAGCAGGCCGGTCTGCGCACCCGCCAGGTTCGGCAGGGTCAGGCCGCCGGCCGCCACGCCCGCATCGCCGGCGTTGAAGGCGGTCATCGCCTGGACCATGCTGCCGACCTTGCTGCTCAGCGAGGTCGCGGTCGCCGCGGCTTCCGCGGCCGACTTGTCGGTCGTGAACCAGACGTCGCCCGTGGCGGCCGTGGAGCCGTCGGTCTTCGTGAAGGTCGACTGCATGCCGATCCAGTTGCCGTTGTCCTTCGCCGCGGTCTTGTCGCCGTTGACGTTGATGCTTGCCACGTTCAGCGATGCCAGGCTCTTCAGCTCGCCCGATTCGCTGACGCCGTCGCCGTTCGCGTCGACCCACACCTTCAGGTTGCTGTAGGCAGCATCCTTCGTGTCGATCACGCCGTCGCCGTTCGCATCCAGCTGGGCCAGGGCTTCGTAGCCGTTGGAAGCGTTCTGGCCGTTCGCCAGCTTCGTCGACGTACCGAACAGCTCGCTACCGTCGTCGATCGCACCGTTGCCGTTGCGATCCAGTGCCAGCAGGCCGTCGGTCGCGTCCACCCAGCCCGTCGTGACCTTGCTGCCGGTCGCGAACAGGTCGAACTGCACGCCCTGGGCGATGCTCTTCGTGTGGATGCCGTCGCCGTTCAGGTCCAGCACGATCGGGCTGCCGACCTTGAGCTGCTGGATCTGTGCCGTCGTCATCGCACCCACCTGGGCCGAGGTCAGCGCATGCACCTGGCCGGTCGTCAGCGCGGCGACCTGCGTCGTCGTCAGACCGTTCTGGATCTGGCTCGTCGTCAGTGCCTGGATCTGGTTCGTCTTCAGCACGGCGATGTCGCGGGTTTCGAGCGACGAGAGCTGGCTGGTCGTCAGCGACGACAACTGGCCCGTCGTCAGCGCCTGCACCTGGCTGGTGGACAGCGCGACGATCTGGTTCGTCGTCAGGCCGTTTGCCACCTGGCTCGTCGTCAGCGCGCCGATCTGCGCCGTCGTCAGCGAGGACAGCTGGTTCGTCGACAGGCCGGCCGAGATCTGCGCGGTGGTCAGCGCCGAGATCTGGCTGGTCTTCAGCGCGATCAGGTCGCGGGTCTCCAGCGCGGCGACCTGGTTCGTCGTCAGCGCGCCCAGCTGGGCCGTCGTCAGGGCGGCGGCATCGGCCGACGTCAGGGCGACGATCTGGTTCGTCGTCAGGCCTGCCTGCACCTGGGTCGTCGTCAGCGCGGCGATCTGGTTCGTCTTCAGCGCGGCGACGTCGGCGGTTTCCATCGCAGCGACCTGGTTCGTCGTCAGGGCGGCGACCTGGGCCGTCGTCAGCGCGCTGGCCTGGACCGTCGTCAGCGCGACGATCTGGTTGGTCGTCAGGCCTGCCTGCACCTGGCTGGTCGTCAGGGCAGCGATCTGGGCGGTCGTCAGCGACGCCAGTTGCGAGGTCTTCAGGCCGGCCGAGATCTGGTTCGTCGACAGTGCCTGGACCTGGTTGGTCTTCAGCGCGGCGAGGTCGGCGGTTTCCATTGCCGCCACCTGGTTCGTCGTCAGATTACCGACCTGGGCCGTCGTCAGCGCGGCAGCCTGGGACGTCGTCAGGGCGACGATCTGGTTCGTCGTCAGGCCTGCCGACACTTGATTGGTCGTCAGCGCGGCGATCTGGCTCGTCTTGAACGCGGCGAAGTCAGCCGTTTCCAGCGCGGCGACCTGGTTCGTGGTCAGCGCGGCGGTCTGGGCGGTCGTCAGCGCGCCTGCCTGGTTCGTGGTCAGGGCGACGATCTGGTTCGTCGTCAGGCCAGCCGACACCTGGGCCGTGGTCAGCGCGGAGATCTGAGCCGTCGTCAGCGACGCCAGTTGCGAGGTCTTCAGGCCGGCCGAGATCTGGTTCGTCGTCAGTGCCTGCACCTGGTTCGTCTTGAACGCGGCGAGATCGGCGGTTTCCAGCGCAGCGACCTGGTTCGTGGTCAGGTTGGCGGTCTGGCCGATGGTCAGCGCGCCTGCCTGGGCCGTGGTCAGGGCGACGATCTGGTTCGTCGTCAGGCCAGCGGACACCTGGTTCGTGGTCAGCGCGGCGATCTGGGCCGTCGTCATCGCCGCCAGGTCACGGGTCTCCAGCGCGGCGACCTGGTTGGTCGTCAGGTTGGAAGCCTGTGCGGTCGTCAGGGCGGCAGCCTGGGCCGTCGTCAGGGCAACGATCTGGTTCGTCGTCAGGCCAGCCGAGACTTGGTTCGTCGTCAGCGCGGCGATCTGGGCGGTCGTCATCGACGACAGCTGGTTCGTCGACAGGCCGGCCGAGATCTGGTTCGTCGTCAGCGCGGCAACCTGGTTCGTCTTGAATGCGGCGAGGTCGGCGGTCTGCAGCGCGGCAACCTGGTTGGTCGTCAGCGCGGCGGTCTGGCCGGTGGTCAGGGCGCCTGCCTGGGACGTGGTCAGGGCAACGATCTGGTTCGTCGTCAGGCCTGCGGACACCTGGTTCGTCGTCAGCGCGGCGATCTGGTTGGTCTTCAGCGACGCGAGGTCGGCCGTTTCGATCGCGGCGACCTGGTTGGTCGTCAGCGCGCCGACCTGGCCGGTCGTCAGGGCACCCGCCTGGTTCGTGGTCAGGGCGACGATCTGGTTCGTCGTCAGGCCAGCGGACACCTGGGCGGTCGTCAGCGCGGCGATCTGCGCGGTCGTCAGCGAGGAGAACTGCGCCGTGGACAGGCCGGCCGAGATCTGGTTCGTGGTCAGCGCGGCGACCTGGCTCGTCTTGAACGCGGCGAGGTCGACGGTCTGCAGTGCGGCAACCTGGTTCGTGGTCAGTGCGGCGGTCTGCGCGTTGGTCAGCGCACCTGCCTGGGACGTGGTCAGGGCGAC
>NZ_JASNRB020000026.1:0-73543 GCF_030411975.2 Massilia orientalis
ACGGCTCTCCGCCGTGATTAACTGATCGGGGACCCAGCCCCTCGAGAATCACTTCTCATACACCACTTCTGGGGACACCATCCGACGTCCAAGATTAGCCAACGTTTTTGGGGGCCGATTTGGGGGCATGATGAGAGCGCTCGGCCGGAAGAGCCTAGATAGAATGCCGGTTTGCGAGGACATTAGGACTCCCACCGCCTCCGCCAGGACAATTGTTAGAGAGAAATCTTTAACATTCATGAGACCCGCTAGCTCTGAGAGCTGCGGGTCTTTTGTCTTTTTGGTGTCTGGATTTAACATCAATACGAATCCCGCAATGGAATTTGTATACGTCGAGATGACCTACGACGAGTCGTACCCCAGTGGGGACGCCAGAGCAAGAATTTGCGCAGCCTTTCGGGGTAGGCTTGGCGCTCGGAGGACTTAGCGCAATTGCCCGACAAGCATGAGCGGATCCGCGTCGGTACCGCGCGGCACTTCCGCGGCTGCTTCGTCACATTACGTGGGCAGTATGCCTGTGGATGTCGAATGATCGTCCGTCGCGGACCGAGGTCGCGTCCAAGCGTATCGTCGACATGTCGTTGACTGGCATACACGCCGACTGCGGAATACCAGACGAGCTAGTCGAGAAAGCCTTTTCCCGCAAGCCACTCCTTGACACGCACAGGCCATGCCGAGGTTGTCCCGAGCTTCGAGCGCATACCGATCCCGTGGGCGCCACGTTCGAACAAATACATCTCGGCAGGCACTCCAGCCCGCGTCAGCGCCTGGTAAAACAGGATGCTGTTCTCGACTGGCACCAAACGGTCTTGCTGCGTATGAACGAGCAAGGTCGGCGGCGTTGCGCCGGTGACCTGCATTTCAACCGACATCAGCCGCAGATCTTCTTCCGTTGGACCTGCGCCCAGCAGCTGTCTGCGCGAACCCGCGTGCGCGTTCGGGCCAGTCATCGTGATCACCGGGTAGACCAGCATTAGGAAGTCAGGACGAGCGCTGACCTTGTCCAGGTCTGCCCCGGTGCGCCCGAGCGGATGATCGAACAGGGTGCCTGCGCTGGCTGCGAGATGGCCGCCCGCCGAGCTACCGATGATGCCGATGCGATCCGGACGGATGTGATAGCGGCCGGCTTCGGAACGCACGAGACGCATCGCACGTAGTACATCAAGTAGTGGCGCCGGATGGCGCGCCCGCACCCGGTAGCGCAACACAAACGCGGTGACGCCCATGTCGTTGAGCGCACGGGCATAGTCGGTACCTTCGTGATCGACTGCCAGTCCGACGTACCCACCGCCCGGGCAGATAATCACCGCCGTCCCGTTCGCGTGGTCGATCGCGGGGCGATACACGGTCAGCGTGGGCGCATATGCCGTCGAAGCCCGATCGTCGCCGGGGTATGCAGCACCAGCCTGTTGAGCGCCCGGCACCCCTTCCGGCCACAGTGGAACCACCTCGGGACTGGCGCTGGCCCAGGGAACGGCCACCGCGAACAGCAGACAAGCGAGCAAGCGTTTCATGTCAAGGCCTCGAGCCAGCGATCACGGTAAGCCGCCAGACCTGGCAGTGGTAGAGGTGGCGTCAATATGCCGGTCCCCGAGGGCGTGCCATCACGATAGCGCAACAGCCAGCCACCGCAGGTGGTGCCGCTGCCATCGTCGGAATAGCTGACGGCCTGTTGCGGCCGCAGGGCAGCGAGCAGTGGACCGAACCAAGGATTCGCGGTGAAACTGCCCTCGACGGTTAAGGGGCCTGCCGTATCGAGCGTAGACAGGCAGTAATCGGTCATGAGCACCACGTACAGGGTCGCCAGGGCATAGCGTTCCTGGGCATTCATTGGTGCCGGACCAATGACGTGTCCCGTGCGGCCGGCGAACGGTCCTCCTGTCCCCGCGTAGCACGGCAGGGCCAGGGTACCTCGTTCGATGACGCGCTCGAGGTCAGCCATTGCGCACGCGTTACCGTTCGCCTGGGCGCCGGCAAGTTCGCCGAATTCGCGACCACCCATGAACCGCATGCACGCCACCGGTTCGCCCCGTGCGTTGGTGTTCGCGAGCATGTCCGCGTCCTCGCGCAGCCTGGCCAGATCCGCCCCGAAGGCGGCGGCGATCACCCAGGTACCGGTGGAAAGCACGGTACGTTCCGCACGCTGGTCGTTCTTGTCGAGGTAGCGAACCAGCGACGCATTACTGTCATGGATGCCGCAGAGGACCTCGCAGGCAGGAGACAGGCCGGAGGCTGAAGCAACTTCGGGGCGCAGCGTACCCAGCGACGCAGATGGCGGGGCCAGCGGCGGCATCAGCGCCTGCCAACCCATGCGTGCCACCAGGCTTGAATACTGCTGGCGACGCGGGTTCCACAAGTCGGTATGACAGCCCAACGATGTCGCTTCGCTGGCCGCCACGCCGCACAGGCGCCAGGCCCAGTACTGCGGATACATGAGGATATGGCGTGCGTGTCCAAATTCGCGCGGGAAGTGCTGCTGCAGCCAGGCCAGCTGGCGCCCCAGGTTCAGTCCCGCCGGCAGATTGGGCGAACAGGTTTCGGCATAGGCGGGCCGCACCGGGTCGTAATCGATTCCCGTCAGCGGCGCTTCGTAATCGAGTACCGGCAGCACCAGGCCGTTGTCGTCCACCAGTGCGGCGGTGGCGCCATGGGTGACAGGCACGATGGCGGTGACGTCGGCCTGCGTGGCGAATACGCGGCAGGTGGCAAGCAGCCAGTCCCAGATGCCATCGGTATCGTGATGCGGATAGGGGCCGCTCATCAATACCGTGTTGGGGCGCCGTTGCTCGGCAATCATGCGTCCGCAGGCGTCGACCAGGGCCAGCTTGACGTTGGTCTTGCCGATATCGAGGATGATCAGGGCGTCGTTCATGGCGTGCCTTGCCTCATGCCCGGGTCGAGCGGCCGCGCAGCACACGCGATACCGCGATCGTCACCAGCAGCAGCACGCCGACGACGATCGTCATGTAGATACCGGGAATGTTGGCCAGCGACATGCCGTAGGTCAGCGTGCCCATGGTCAGTACCGCGAGCATGACGCCGCCGATGGTGCCTGTACCGCCGGCGATGCTGACGCCGCCCAGGATCACCATCGTGATGACTTCCAGCTCCCAGCCGGTCGCGATGTTGGGACGGGTGCTGCCGATGCGTCCCGTCAGCAGGAACGCCGCCAGCCCGGCCATCGCGCCCGTCAGCATGAACAGCGCGAGCCGGTAGCGGTCGACGGCGATGCCGGAAAAGCGCGCGGCGTCGGGGTTGTTGCCGATCGCGTAGATGCGGCGGCCCCAGACGGTTGTGTGCAGCAGCACTGCGAACAGCGCGGCACACGCCAGCAACACCACGAACTCGCGCGGCACGATGCCGAAGAAATAGCCCTGGCCCCAGTCCGTCATCAGCTCGGGATATCCGGTGAACGCCTTGTCTCCCAGGACGACGCTGGCCAGGCCGCGATATAGCGATACGGTGCCGATCGTGACGACGATTGACGGCAGGGCGTAACGGGTGACCAGCACGCCGTTCAGGAAGCCGCAGGCGGCGCCGGTCGCCAGCGCCACGACAGGCAGCATTGCGGGCGGCAGGCCGGCGCCCTTGGCGAGGCCCATCGCGACCGAGGACAGCGCAAGGGTGCCGGCCACCGAGACGTCGATCTCGCGGCAAATGATGAGCAGCGCCATCGGCAGCGCGATCAGCGCCTTCTCGCTGAAGTTCGTGGTGCCGTCGAGCAGGTTGTACGGGTCGAGAAAGTAAGGCAGGACGATGCTGTTGGCCACGAACACGAGTACGAACAGCATGGCCAGCAGGCTTTCCCAGCGCGTCAGCACATGCTTCAGTTTGGTATTTTCACGGTCGAGGATCGTATAGCGCGACGTCTTTTCGTTGGGCGTCATGGTGATCGGATTCATGCTGCGCTCTTCATGTCGTTGGTATGCAGGGGAAGGATCTGGCGGCCGCGGCTCGTTTTGCCGCGTGCGTTGATCAGCACGGCGACCAGGATCACCAGGCCGGTGAGGGCGCTCTGCCAGAACGGCGAGACCTGCAGCACGGGCAGCGCGTTGCCGATCACCGACAGGAACAGTGCGCCCAGCATCGCGCCCGGCACCGAACCGATGCCGCCACCGATGCTGACGCCGCCGATGACGCAGGCCGCGATCACGGTGAATTCGAAACCGTAGGCGACCTCCGTGTAGGCGACCGCGTAACGCGCCACCCACAGGTAGCCGCACAGGCCGGCCACGGCGCCGGACAGGCCATAGACCCACAGCAGGCGGCGCGCGATCGGGATGCCGATGTAACCGGCGCACTGCGGCGCGTTGCCGACCGCGTACAGGTCCCGTCCGAACCGGGTATGCCGCGCAAGAAACGCCATCAGGACCAGCATCGCCGCGGCCAGCCACACCAGGTGCGGCAGCGCGAACAGCCGGGTCAGCGGAAAGGCGATGAACTCGTGCGGCATCTGGTGCGCGGACACCCAGGCACCGCCCGAGAGTACGAAGACCATGCCGCGGTAGACACTCATCGTACCAAGGGTGACGACGATCGGCGGCAGCTGCAGATAGCCGATCAGCCAGCCGTTGACCAGCCCCAGGCCCAGGCCAACGAGGATCGCCAACGCGACCACGAGCGCCAGCGGCAGCCCGGGATTGTGCGACGCCAGCATGGCGGCCACCATGCCCGACAGCGCCAGGTTGGATGCCACCGACAGGTCGATGCCGCGGGTGACGATGACCAGCATCTGGGTCAGCGTCAACATCACCAGGAGCGTACTGTCCGTGACCAGGTTGCCCAGCGACGACGGGGTGAGAAAGACCGGCGCGCGCAGGCCGACCAGGCCGATCAGCATGACGATCATCAGGGCGAGCAGGGACTCGCGTTGTTTCAACAGATTCATTGGACCTCCAGATTGTCGTTGGCCAGCTCGATGCCCGATGCCGCGGCGACGACGCGCTCGGGCGTGGCATCGGCGCGCTCGAACACCCGCTGCACCCGACCGTGGTGCATGACCACGACGCGGTCGGCCATGCCCAGCACTTCGGGCAATTCGGAAGACACCAGGATCACGGACAAGCCGCGCGTGACCAGCTGGCTGATGAAGCGATGGACGGCTGCCTTCGATCCGATATCGATGCCCTTGGTCGGCTCGTCGAGGATGATCACTTTCGGTTCGGTGGCCAGCCACTTGCCGAGTACTACCTTTTGCTGGTTACCTCCCGAGAGTTCGGCGACATGCTGCGTGAGGTGACTGGCCTTCAGCTCCAGCTGCTCCGAAAAGTGGCGTGCAATCGCCGTCTCGGCGGCCCGCTTGCCGCGCAGGAAGAAGCCGATCCGCGACAGGATCGGCAGCGTGATGTTGTGCATGATCGGCATCGTCAGATGCGCGCCATGGTGCTGCCGGTCTTCCGGTACGTAGGCAATGCCATGAGCGATCGCGTCCCTCGGGGTGGCGACCCGGATGGTCTTGCCGTCCAGGCGCACGGTGCCGCGGACGTCGGCCGTCATGCCGAACAAGGCCTGCATGACCTCCGAACGGCCGGCGCCGACCAGGCCGTAGAAGCCCAGGATTTCGCCTTTGCGAAGCGCAAAACCGACGCCGTCGAATTCGGTCGGGTGGCACAGGTTTTCCACTTCCAGTAGCGGTCCGCCGATTGCCGCGATCTCCTTCGGATACGCCTGGTGCACCGCGCGGCCGACCATCAGCGCCACCAGTTCGGACTCGGAAATGTCCGCCAGGCTGCCCTCGGCGACAAAATTGCCGTCCCGGAGCACCGTATACCGGTCGGCCACCTGGTAGATCTCGTCGAACTTGTGCGAGATGAAGATGACTGCGGTACCGGCGGCCTTGAGCTGCGCGATGATGCGATACAACTCCCGGATCTCGCGCTGCGACAGTGCGGCGGTCGGCTCGTCCATGATCACTACGCGCGCGTCCTGCGACAGGGCGCGTGCGATCTCGACGAAATGGCGCTGTGCCACGGACAGGTCCTTCACGCGGGCGCGCACCGGCAGGTCGACCTCGAGGCGCGCGAATAAGGCTTCGGCCTCCGCTTCGATGCGTTTCCAGTCGATGCGGCGCGCGGTGCCCGTCGCAGGTTGCCGCCCGACGTAGATGTTCTCGGCCACCGACAGCTCGTCGAACATCACGGTTTCCTGGTGCACGGCGGTGATCCCGGCGGCCATCGCTTCCTGCGGGCTGCCGAAAGACACAGGCTTGCCGTCCAGGTTGATGGCACCGCCGTCGGGCCGGTAAATGCCGGTCAATGTCTTGACCAGGGTGGACTTTCCGGCGCCGTTCTCGCCTATCAGGGCCATGACCTCGCCAGCCCGGATATTGAGGTTCATGCCGTTCAGGGCCACGATGCCGTTGAAGCGTTTGCTGATCCCGGTCAGCTGCAGCACCGGCGCGGGGGCATCGGTGCTCTGCGGCGTGGCGCCGCGGTGTGGAGTAGGGCTGGACAGTTGTGTGACTGACATACGAATGGGCGGACAGGTTGTGATTGTGGCCGCGGCACGTGTCGAGAACAGGAACGACACGCGCAGCAGAGACTCTCCGTCCCCGCGCGGGGGGACGACATGCAAAACTGCAGCCGATGATCAGGCCGCAGAGGGAGCGTCAGAACAGCTTCGCGAACTTGTCGACGTTGTCGCTGTTGTACGTAAATGGCGGGCCAAGAGCAGCTTCGCGGTTGGCGTCGAGTGTGACGTTGCCCATGCGCCCAACCGAGACCGCGGTGCCGGGCTGTGGCTGAGCCGTGCCCTTGACGAACTCGGCGGCGGCATACGTCGCCGCGTAGCCCAGGTCGATCGGATTCCAGATCGCAAATTCCTTCACCGCGCCGCTCTTCACATGGCCGGCCATTTCGGATGGCAGGCCGAGCCCGGTCACGAACACCTTGCCGACCAGCTTTTCGTCGACGACCGCCTTGGCTGCGGCCACGATGCCGACCGTGGTGGGAGCGATGATCGCCTTCAGGTCGGGGTGGCTGCGCAGCAGGCCGATCGCCTCGCGGTAACTCTTGTCGGACTGGTCGTCGCCGTACACCGTAGCGACCAGCTTGACCTTGGCGTACTGCGGCTCCTGCAGCACCTTTTTCATCACGCCGATCCAGATGTTCTGGTTGGTGGCCTGGGCCGAGGCCGACAGGATTGCGATTTCGCCGGCGCCGCCGATGGCGCTGGCGGCCATCTGCACCTGCTTCTCACCGATCAGCTCGGCGTTGGAGGGGTTCAGCTGCATCAGGCGCCCCTCCGGCGCCAGGCCACTGTCGAAGGAGACCACCTTGATTCCGCGTTGCATCGCTTTTTTCGCGATCGGGACCAGCGCGTTCGGATCGTTGGCGGAGATAACGATTGCATCGACCTTTTGGCTGATCAAAGAGTTGATGATCTCGATCTGCCCTTCGGCGCTCGGGGTCGTGGGACCGGTATAGATGACCTCGATGCCGCCGATCTGTCTGGCCGCCTCGTCCGCGCCGATATGGGCCGCGTTGAAAAAGCCGTTACCGAGGTTTTTCACAACCATGGCAATGCGGGTCTTCTCGGGCTTTTTCTGGCAGCCGGCGCTGCCAACGAGGATGCCGAGGGCGACCGCGCTCAGCAAGAGTCTTCGAAAATTCAATTGAGCATCTCCATGTAGTACGTGTTTGGGGAATTCAAGTCGTACTGGCCATCAAGTGACAGGGCGTCGCCGTCGTGCTCCGATCCGTATGCGTCCGTTTGATCGGGTTGTACAGTGATCACTTTGACCCCACTCTGTTCAAGCATCTGGACCGCTTTATCCGATACGTCCGTATCGGTGATCACAGTCGACACCCGGTCGAGCCCGCACAGGATGAGGCCGGCCCTGCGTGCGAACTTCGAGCTGTCGGCCAGCACGATCAGTTCTTCGGTCTGACTGATCAGCCGCTTCTCGGCCTGGATCAGGACAGGATCGGCTTCCATCAAGCCGAGTAGCGACAGGCCATACACGCTCATGAACATCTTGCTGGCGTAATGGTGCTGCGTGATGTCGTTGTCGAACGGCGAGAGAATGACATTCTGTTCACGATAAATCGTGCCGCCGGGCACGATGACTTCGCTTTTGCTGGACACCAGCAGGCGCTCCGCCATCAGGAACGAATTGGTCAGGATCTTGAGGGGCTTTTCGGTGAGAAATTCCGCCATCATGAACGTCGTCGTGCCGCCGTTGATGATGATGGTTTCCTCGTCCGAGCACATCGATGCGGCGTAACGCGCGATGGCCCGTTTGCGCGATGCGAAGCACTGGATGTTGTTGTCGAAAGTTTCGCTTGCCAGCGGATGCTGGCGGCTCTTCTGTTCGATGTTCCTGGCGCCGCCCCGTGTGCGCGCCAGCAGTTTGCGATCCGCGAGCCAGTTGATGTCGCGTCGGACGGTTGCTGGCGAGGCGTTCAGCCATTCCACCAGCTGCGGAACCGTCACCACCTGATGCTCGGCGAGCAGTTTCAACAAGCTCTTGCGGCGCTTGTGGTTCACCATGTTCGTCTCCTCCATCGGCCGTTGTTCTTGTGTTCGACCGTTTCCGTTCGAAGAGATTAGTGAGTCATGTAGTCATGGTCAATCGCAAAGCGTGTCAAATAAATGATTATTTCGCGCGCTTGTCGCTCAAATGCGATCAAACGAATCATTCCGATGATTATTCGCTGCTTGCGGGCCAATCTGGCCGCCGGCCCGTTGACACCAGTTATCCGCGTGTCTTTTACTAGTTTTAGACGCCGCGGACGCAATGCATCCGTGGTTTGTAGGTGAGACATGAATGCTATCGGGCGATAGCCGCTAACTGTATGGAGACCTTTTTGATGGGCACGATGAGCGAAACGAAGCAGAAGGAACCAATCACGTCGCGCTGGGATGACCAGCACGCCGCCACCCTGAGCGAACCCGAATTGTTGTTGTACCGTTCGAACCTGCTCGGCTCCGACCTGCGCATCACGAACTTCGGCGGCGGCAACACGTCCGCCAAGATTGCGATGACCGATCCGCTCAGCGGCGCGCAGGTCGACGTGTTGTGGGTGAAGGGTTCCGGAGGAGACCTCGGCAGCATCAAGCTGGACGGTTTCTCGACCCTCTACATGGACAAGCTGGAAGCGCTGAAAGGACGTTACCGCGGCCTGGAACACGAGGACGAGATGGTCGGTTACCTGCCGTACTGCACGTTCAACCTGAACCCACGTGCGGCATCCATCGACACGCCGCTGCATGCCTACATCCAGCGCAAGCACGTCGATCACATGCATCCGGATTCGGTGATTGCGATCGCGGCCTGCAGGAACAGCCGTGCGCTCACGGAGAAGATCTTCGAAGGCGAACTGGGTTGGCTGCCGTGGCAACGTCCGGGTTATGACCTCGGGCTGAAACTGGAAAAGCTGTCGCAGGAACAACCGCATCTGAAAGGCATCATCCTGGAAGGACACGGTCTGTTCACCTGGGGTGATACCGCCAAGTCGTGCTACGAGACGACCCTGGCGATCATAAGGCGCGCGGAAGACTGGCTCGCCGCGAACGTCAAGCAGCCGGTGTTCGGTGGCAGCAAATATGCGCCGTTGCCTGCGCAGGAGCGTGCCGCCATCGCGTCGCGCCTTATGCCGCTGCTGCGGGGCAAAATCAGCAAGGATGAATACAAGCTCGGCCACTTCGATGATTCCGACGCCGTCCTGGAATTCGTCGGCAGCGCCGATCTCGCGCCGCTGGCCGCACTTGGTACGTCGTGCCCGGACCACTTCCTGCGCACCAAGATCCGTCCTCTCGTGCTGGACTTCGACCCGACCGCGCCCGATCTCGATCGCCTCGTGAACGGCCTCGACCAGGCTCTGGAAGCCTACCGCGCGGACTATACCGCTTACTACGAGCGCTGCAAACGTGCCACCTCCCCGAAGATCCGCGACGCCAACCCGATCATCTACCTGATCCCGGGCGTGGGCATGCTGTCGTTCGCGAAGGACAAGGCGACCGCGCGCATCGCCGGCGAGTTCTATGTCAACGCCATCAACGTGATGCGTGGTGCGAATGGCGTCGATGAATACGTCGGCCTGCCGGAACAGGAAGCCTTCGACATCGAATACTGGCTGCTCGAAGAAGCAAAGCTGCAGCGCATGCCCAAGCCGAAGAGCCTCGCGGGCCGCATCGCGCTCGTAACCGGCGGCGCCGGTGGCATCGGCCAGGCTGTCGCGCGCCAGCTGCTGCAGGAAGGCGCGTGCGTGATGCTGACCGATATCGACGCGGCAGCGCTGGAATCGGCGCAGGAGAACCTCGTCAAGGTGGCCGGCAAGGACACGGTCGGCACCGTGCAGGCGAACATCACAGATGAAAGCCAGGTCGCCGGCATTCTCTCGGCAACCGCGCTGCGCTTCGGTGGCGTCGACCTGCTCGTGTCGAACGCGGGCATCGCGTCGGCCGCGCCGCTGGACGAAACGTCGCTTGAGGTCTGGAAGCGCAACCAGGACATCCTCGTGACCGGTTACTTCCTTGTCAGCCGCAATGCCTTCCAGATCATGAAGCAGCAAAAGCTGGGCGGCAGCATGGTCTTCGTCGGCAGCAAGAACGGCCTTGTCGCTTCCGCTGGTGCGTCGGCGTACTGCACGGCGAAGGCGGCCGAGATCCATCTGGCGCGCTGCATCGCGCTGGAAGGCGCGGAGCACGGCATCCGCGTCAACGTCGTCAATCCAGACGCCGTCATCCGCGGCTCGCGCATCTGGGACGGCAAATGGAAAGAAGAGCGCGCGGCGTCGAACAAGATCGAAGCCGACGACGTGGAAGAGTTCTACCGCAAGCGCAGCATGCTCAAGCGCAGCGTCCTGCCCGAGGACATCGCAGAAGCCGTGTATTTCTTCTCCAGCGAAAAAGCGGGCAAGAGCACGGGCAACGTCCTGAACGTCGACGCCGGCAACGCAGCGGCATTCACGCGCTGACCATTACAAGGAATACGCAGCGAAGCAAGCCTGCTGGTGGCTTCGCTGTCAAGGAGACACGAAACATGAAAGACTTGATCGACGCCGGCCTGGTGGCCGAACAGAATGCCAAAGCATCCGCACAGCTGCAGGCCGACTATGACGCGCTGGGAGGCATGCTCGCCCGCCGCGGGCAGGACATCGAAGCATTGACCTCGCTCGCGCAGGACTTCGCAGTGGCCGTTCCCAGCTGGGGCGTGGGCACGGGCGGTACCCGCTTCGCGCGCTTTCCGGGCCGCGGCGAGCCGCGCAACGTGTTCGAAAAACTGGACGACTGCGCCGTCATCAACCAGTTGACGCGCGCCACGCCTGCCGTGTCGCCGCACTTCCCGTGGGATAAACCGACGGATGCGAACGAGCTGCGCCAGCATGCGGACGCGCTTGGCCTCGCCTTCGATGCTGTCAATTCGAACACGTTCCAGGACCAGCAGAGCCAGGAACACACGTACAAATACGGCAGCCTGACAGCCATCGCGGCAGCGACGCGTGCCCAGGCCGTCAAGCACAACATCGAGTGCATCGAGCTCGGGCGCGAACTCGGGTCGAAGGCGCTGACGGTGTGGGTGGGTGACGGTGCCAACTTCCCGGGACAGAGCAACCTGCGCGGCGCGCTGGAGCGCTATCTGGACAGCATGCGCGAAATCTACGCGGCGCTGCCGGACGACTGGAACGTCTTCATCGAACACAAGCTGTTCGAGCCGGCGTTCTACGCGACGACCATCGCCGACTGGGGCACGAGCTTTGCGTGCGCCACCGCGCTCGGCCCGAAAGCGAAATGCCTCGTCGACCTGGGCCACCACGCGCCGAACACGAACATCGAAATGATCGTCGCGCGCCTCGCGCAATTCGGCAAGCTGGGCGGCTTCCACTTCAACGACAGCAAGTACGGCGACGACGACCTGGATTCCGGCTCGATCAACCCGTTCCAGCTGTTCCTGGTCTTCAACGAGCTGGCCGACGCCGCGCAGCGCGACGGCGCCACCTTCCGGCCCGCGTACATGCTCGATCAGTCGCATAACGTGACGGATCCTATCGAGAGCCTCATGAACAGTGCCGTCGAGGTACAGCGTGCGTACGTGCAGGCTGCGCTCGTCGACAGGACCAGGCTCGCTGAACTGCAACGCTCGAACGATGTGCTGCTGGCTGCCCAGGCGCTCAAGGCCGCATTCCGCACCGACGTCTCGCCGATCCTGGCCATGGCTCGCGTGCGCAAGGGCGGGGCGGTCGATCCGGTCGCATGCTACCGCGCAAGCGGGTACCGCGACCTTGCAGCGAGCGCGCGTCCGGCCAAGGCCGGCGCGAGCAGCAGCGGCATCGTCTGACGAGGGCATTCATGGGAGCTGAGGTGCGTCGCAAACTCGTTGTTGGAAACTGGAAGATGAATGGGAACAGGCAGACTGTCCTCGAGCTGCTGGGCGCCATCGGCGCGAGGACGGCGCGGCCGGAATGCGACGTGGCGATCTGTCCGCCATTCGTGTATCTCGACCTGTGTGAGCGGGTCCTGTCCGCGACCGCCGTTGCACTCGGCGCACAGGATCTGTCCGAACATGCGAACGGCGCCCGCACGGGGGAGGTGTCCGCAACTATGCTGGCCGACCTCGGATGTCGTTATGTTTTGCTCGGACATTCCGAACGGCGTACGTCCCACGGCGAATGCGACGAAACCGTGGCCCGCAAGACCCTGCGGGCGCTGGCGGTCGGGCTGAACCCGATCGTCTGCGTCGGCGAGACTTGGGACGAGCGCATGAGCGGGCGGACATACGATGTGCTGTCGCGCCAGATCCGTGTCGTCGCCGATGCGCTGACCGAGAGTGAGCATTTCATGTCCTTTACGGTCGCGTATGAACCTGTCTGGGCGATCGGCAGCGGTGTGACGGCGACCGCAACCGTGGCCCAGCAGGCCCACGCATTCATCCGGCAATGTCTTGCGAGGTATTCCGCCACTGCCTCGCAACGTGTGCGCATCCTGTACGGGGGAAGCATGAAGCCGGACAATGCCCCGGAGCTGCTGGCGATGCCCGACATCGATGGCGGTTTGATCGGCGGTGCGTCGCTCGACGCACAGCAATTCCTGTCGATCCTCGATGCCGCGGCCGGGCTCGAGGCAGTGCAATAAGCCGTCTCCGGGATCGATTCCAACCGTACTTCTTCATTATTTACCGTGATTATTTCATCCGCGACCGACTATCGCGCGGCTGCACGCCGCGTATTGCCCCCCTTCCTCTTCCACTACCTGGACGGCGGAGCAGGCGCTGAGGAGACGCTGCGTGCCAATGTCGATGACCTGCAATCCGTCAGGCTGCGCCAGCGTGTCATGCGCGGTTCGGAGCAGCTCGATCTCGGTGTGGAATGGTTCGGCCAGCGGTATGACTTGCCCATTGCGCTGGCCCCTGTAGGGCTGACCGGCATGTATGCACGGCGCGGCGAAGTGCAGGCGGTTCGCGCCGCGTGTAATCGAAATATCCCGTTCATCCAGTCGACGGTGTCCGTGTGCCCGCTGGCCGAAGTTGCTGCGCAGGCCTCCAGACCGATCTGGTTCCAGCTTTACGTGTTGAAGGACCGGGGCTTCATGCGTGACGTCATGAAGCGCGCCAGCGACCTGGGAGCGACGACCCTCGTCTTCACCGTGGACATGCCGGTGCCCGGCGCGCGTTACCGTGACGCGCATAGCGGCATGAGCGGCCCGAACGCGTCACTGCGGCGCGTGATCCAGTCCATGCTGCACCCGCGGTGGGCACTCGACGTCGGACTGCGTGGGCGTCCTCACGATCTCGGCAACATTTCGGCCTACCGGGGGCATGCCACCGGACTCCAGGACTATATCGGATGGCTCGGTGCCAATTTCGATCCCGCCATCGGTTGGCGCGACCTCGAGTGGATCCGCGACGAGTGGAAGGGCAAGCTGGTGATCAAGGGCATCCTCGATAGTGACGATGCGCGCGACGCATTGGCCTTTGGCGCGGATGGAATCGTCGTGTCGAACCATGGCGGACGCCAGCTGGACGGCGCATTGTCGACGGCTCGGGCCTTGCCGGCCATCGCCGATGCGGTCAAGGGAAAGATGACGATTTTCGCGGACGGCGGTGTGCGTACCGGTACGGACGTGTTCCGCATGCTGGCCCTCGGCGCTGATGGGGTCCTGATCGGGCGCGCGTTCGTGTACGCGCTGGCCGCGCAAGGCCAGGCCGGCGTGGAGCGGCTGTTTGCGATCCTGGAAAAAGATATGCGGACGAACATGGTGCTGACCGGCGCAAAATCGGTGCGCGACATCGGGGCGCACTTGCTTGCTGATCAATAAGCCGAAGGGAGTAACGATGAAATTTCAGCGTCAGAACAACCCGAACAAGTACAAACGGACAGGCCGGAACAAGATCTGCAGTGCCGTCGCATTGAGCCTTGCTTCGCTTGGACCCAACGTATCGAAAGCACAAGAGACACTTTATGCTCAAGATAGTGTCCAATCCGCCAGGCAGGAGGCCGTTACCACCGGGGAATGGTCAAATCCGAATCTGTCGCCCGACGCTCGCGCCGCCGCCGCTCTGGCAGCGATGACCCATGAAGAGAAGATTCAAATTATCAACGCAAATCCTATTGGCGTACCTCGACTTGGCATCCAGGCGGTAAAGGAAACCGACGCAAGTTTGGGTATTTCAAACATCGGGAATTTGCGCAAGGGCTTTGTTGCCACGGCGCTGCCTGCTTCGTTGCTCTTGGGCTCATCCTGGGATACCTCGTTGGCTTTCAGATCTGGTGAAATGGTCGGATCGGAAGCGCGTTCGAACGGGTTTGGCATTCTCCTGGGCGGAGGAGCGAATCTGATTCGCGATCCACGCGCCGGTCGAAACTTCGAGTATATCAGTGAAGACCCATTGCTGACGGGTGTTCTCGCAGGCCATTCCATCGCCGGCGTTCAGAGCAACAAAATTATATCGACCCTGAAGCACTTTGCCTTGAATAATCAGGAAACAGGAAGGGCAGTGTACTCGGTCGATATGGATGAAAAGGAAATGCGTGAAACCGAGCTCCTTGGGTTCCAGATCGCGAACGAGATCGGAAATCCAGGCTCGGTCATGTGCTCGTACAATCGTGTCAACGACGTCTACACCTGCGAGAACAGTTTCCTGCTTAACGATGTTTTGAGGCACGAATGGAATTACAAAGGTTTTGTGATGTCCGACTGGGGGGCGGTCCATTCCGTTGAGTCCCTTGTCCGCGGCTTGGACCAGAAATCTGGCGGAAATATCGACACTAAACAGTTCTTTAGTAAAGAATTGGAGCCTAAACTAAAAGACGGGAGTATTCCATACAAAGCCGTGGACTTGGCAGTCACCAGAATTTTAAGGTCGCTCTTCGCCAGCGGAGTCGTAGACAATCCGCCGCTGGCGGGGTCTCGGATTGATTATGGTTCGCACGAGAAGATTGCTCAAGCAGAGGCTGAAGGCGGGATCGTTCTGCTGCAGAACGAAAATAACTTCTTACCTATTACATTCTCCCCGAAGCGAATCGCTGTTATTGGTGGACATGCACGAGAGGGTGTCCTTTCTGGAGGAGGCTCATCGCAGGTCGTCCCGGTAGGTGGGTTTGCACTCGAAATCCCCCATAAAGGGCCCATTAAACGCAGCTATGGCGGTCTCGCACCGCTCAAGGCATTGCTGGATACCTTTCCCAAGAGCCAGGTGGATTATGCGGATGGAAAGGACATTGCCGCAGCAGTTGCCTTGTCTCGCAGCGCAGATGTTGTCGTCATATTTGCCGAAAAGTGGTCAAACGAATCGGATGACAGCGCTGACATGTCCCTCGGTGGCGGCCAAGACGAGCTCATCAGTGCTGTTGCAGAAGAAAACAAGAACACGTTGGTTGTACTCGAGACCGGTAATCCGGTACTGATGCCATGGGCTTCGAAGGTGAAATCTATCCTGGCGGCATGGTATCCGGGCCAGCGAGGGGCCGTCGCCATCGCAAGAATTATTTCCGGCGATGTGAATCCCTCGGGACATCTTCCGGTCACTTGGCCGCTCGGAATCGACCAGCTGCCGCTGCCGACTTTACCCGGATCCGATGTGCCACGTGCAAATATGGAGGTCCGCAAGGCTTTCGGTTATCAGGCAGATCGTATGCCGTTCCGATTTCGCTATCCTGAGGGATCTGACATAGGTTATCGCTGGTTTGAACGCAACAACAAGAAGCCGATATACCCGTTCGGTTTTGGTCGGAGCTATTCGTCGTTTCGCTATGATAAATTCTCGGTTTCTAACGCGAAAAACGGCGTGACGTTACGCTTTCGCGTCAAAATACTGGCCAGCGTGATGGCGCCGACGTACCACAGGTATATATGTCACGTCCAGGTACAACGCGACGTCTTGTTGGCTGGAGCAAACCGTTTTTAAAAGCTGGAGAATCTACAATCGTCGAGGTCAAGGCAGAGCTTCGCACCATCGCCGATTTTTCTGTGGCGCAAAAGAAATGGATTGTGCCGAAGGCTAGATATACGATTGAATTGGCACATGATGTTGCAACGCCAGTTTCAAAAATCGATATTGAAATTTCACGCCAAGAAATTTTTCCATAAAATTGGCCCATGTACGGCGCGCCCCACGAATGGGGCGTCGTCGTTGCAAAGCGGGAAGTAAGAGTGTGCCTTGCGCGGCAACACATGCGAGTACAGGTCGAGGAATTGCGGTACGGCCACGCAGGTTGCGGCAAAGCCCGCAGTCTTTCTCAGCGATCGAGGATCGGCCAACGGCTGATCGGCGTATTAGTTGATCCTCAATCGACGGACGGATCGCCATTCGTGCACGAGCCGCTTTCGTCCGTTGGCAACGCAACGGAGGAACGATAACACGATGATGGTGTGCGCATCGTGTTGCAAGAGTGTCAGGCTCGTGCTGGATCCGTGAATCGAGTCAGACCTGCACGCGACGCCGGATTCGGACGTGGCCGTCACGACGAGCCGGCTCGCCGTGACGGAGGAACAGCGTTACGGCGTCATTTCACGCGGTTTCAGGCGCAGGTCGACGGTGAGGACAGGATCGCTGGCTGAACGCGCGATCGCGAGTTTGTAGGTGCCCCCGGCGATCGTCCATTTCTGCGCCGCGCTGTCGAAGTTCGCGAGGATCCTCGGTTCCAGCTTCACCTTCACGACTTGCGACTCGCCCGGCTTGAGCGTCACGCGTCCCCAGCCGGCCAGGCGCGACACGAGCTTGCCGTCCCGGCCGGGTACCACCGCGTAGACCTGTGGCACATCGGTCCCGGTCCTGCGTCCCGTGTTCTTGACCTTGAGCGACACGGTCAAGCCATCGTCCCCTTGCAGTGTGGGTTTTTCATACTTGAACGTGGTGTAGGAAAGGCCGAAACCGAACGGGAACAGAGGCTTGGCCTGCGTGCGTTGGAACCAACGGTAGCCGACGTCCGATCCTTCGATATCGTAATCGACGTCGAACTCCTTGAGGCCCGACAGCAGGCCGTACGTCACTTCACCCTTGGCGTTGGTCTTGGCGGCCATGCCGGGCACAGTGGGGCGCGGCAGCTGCGTTTCGCTTTGCGGGAACGTCAGCGGCAGGCGGCCCGACGCGTCGGCGTCGCCCGCCAGCACGTTGACGATCGCCTTGCCACCGGCCGACCCCGGATACCATGCTTCCAGGATGCCCGCTGCCTTGTCCTTCCAGGGCATCAGTACCGGGCCGCCCGTTTCGAGGATGACGACCGTGCGGCGGTTGGCCGTGGCGACGGCGTCGATCAGCGCGTCCTGCTTGCCCGGCAGGCTCAGGTTCGGCACGTCTTCGGATTCCGTCGACCACTGGTCGGCGAACACGAGGACGAGGTCCGCATCCTTTGCCCGTTTCACGGCGGCGTCGATGTCATCGCCGCTGTCGAAGACGATCGTCGCTTTCGGAAAACGCTGGGACAGCGCCTTCAGTGGCGACGACGGCAGGTAGGTGATGCGCGAAAATGCGGCCGACATCCCGGTTGGCTTGAGTTCGAGAGCGGGCCCACCTACCGGGTATACCTGCGACGATCCGCCGCCGGAGAGCACGCCGACGTCGGCGTGGGCGCCGATGACGGCGATACGTTTTACCTGCGCCGTGACCGGCAACACGTTGCCGTCGTTTTTCAGGAGTACGATGCCGGCGGTCGCGGCGCGTTCGCTGGTCGCGGCATTCGCTGCATAATCGATGGCCTGGCCCGGTACGGCGGGGTGATCGAGCAAGCCCGTTGCGACGAGGCTGCGGACAATGCGGTAGCTCATGTCGCGGATGCGTTCGGGGGACACTTCACCGTTCTCCACCGCGGTCTTCAGCAAGGCGCCGAAAAACGGCTTGCGGTCGAGTACGTAACCGGACTGGTGGTCGAGTCCCGCCAGGGCGGCAGCGCTCGTGCTGTGCACGGCGCCCCAGTCGGACTGCACCCAGCCCGGATACTTCCAGTCGCCTTTCAACACGCGGTTGAGCAGAAAATCGTTTTCGCAGGCATACACATCGTTGACGCGATTGTAGGCGCACATCACCGCGGCGGGTTGCCCGGTCTCGATGGCGATCTCGAACGCCAGCAGATCCGACTCACGCATCGCCGCTTCGCCGATTTTCGAATTGAGGACGTTGCGTCCGGTCTCCTGATCGTTCACGGCAAAATGCTTGACCGTGGACAGGATCCGGTTGCTCTGCACACCGGCGATGGCGTGGCCGACCATCACACCGGACAGCAAGGGATCTTCGCCCGCGTACTCGAAGTTGCGGCCATTGCGGCCATCGCGCACCAGATTGACGCCGCCGGCGAGCAGGATATTGAAGCCTTTCGCGCGCGCTTCTGAGCCGATCATCGCGCCCCCCTGGAACGCCAGTTGCGGATCCCAGCTGGCCGCCGTCGACAGGCCGGACGGCAGGGCCGTCGCTTCCTCGCCGGGGCGGATATGCATGGGACTGGCGACACCGAGGCCGGCATCCGCTTCGCGCAGCGACGGCAGGCCGACCCGCTCGACGCCGGCAATATAGCCTGCACCCTTTTGCCCGTCGGCGGGCAGCGTCTTGCGCTGCAGCGTCGGGAACATGCCCATAAGCAGGCTGAGCTGCTCATCCCTGGACATCTGCGACACGATCGACGCGGCGCGCGCGTCGACGTCCTGGGGCGGCGTTTGCGCTGTCGATGCCTGGGCCACGAGCAGCAGGGCGCCGGCGAGGAGGGGTTGTTTGCGGAGTTTCATGCGGCTGCCTTCTGTTGTTCGAGTAGGAGTTTGACGGGGCCAAGAAGGCCGGCCGGTTTTGGTTTGAGGTTTTTCAGTCCGGGTAGTTTGGGATCGATCATCGCGTTGTTCGGACTGTTCGACACCGTGATCGTCAGACGCCGGGCGCCAGCGCGCAGATGCTTCGTCAGGTCGGTGTCGAACGGCCGCGCGATCAGTGTGTCGACCAGCCTGCCGTCGACGGCGACCGCCGCCATGTCGTGGACCGCTCCCAGGTCGAGGCGGATACGGTAGCCGTCCCGCAGCCAGTTGTCCGGCAGCGTCAACTCGGTGGTATAGGACGCCTGGCCGGAAAAGTCGGCGAGCCCGTCGAGCGTGCCCAGGTTTTCGAGCCCGTTCAGGCTCAGCTCGCGCTCGATCTTGCGTCCCTTTGCGCCATGCCCCACGGCGCCGAGCCGCCAGTTGCGCTGGCCGAGATCGAGCGTATCGACGGTCGTCCATCTCGGCGCCGGCGGAAGGCGCCGGGCCGCGAACACGACGAACGCTCCACCGCCGGGGCCGATATCGACGCTCACCTCCTGCCGACCGTCGACGTGCGTCGTCTTCAGGCCGGTCCGGCTGCCGTCGAACGCGTTCCACGATTCCGGATGGCCCGGCGCCTTCGACACGAAGCGCACGGTGACTGCCTCGTCCTTGGGATTGTGGAAGAAGTAGGCGCTGCGTCCGTCGAGCGACTTTTCCACGAATATGCAGGGTTCGCTGGTGAAGGTCAGGTTCGGCGCGACGCCAGCCTGGCGGAGCGCGGCCGGCATCGTGTCGGCGTCGGCGGTGCGCGCGCCGTGGTCGAGTGTTTCCTGGATGGCCTGGCGCACGAGCCGGTCGCGCGTCTCCTGCTCGAAATAGCCTTCGTCGCGTAAGGGCGGCCGATCCGCGTAGAACACCGGCAGGCCTTGTTTCGCCAGACGGGCCACCTGCGCCGCGGTGGAGGCACGCAGAGAGACGCGGGGCGGCAGGATGAGCGCGCGATAGCGCGCGCCGCCGGGCGCCACGAGCATACCCCGCTCAATGCGTCCTTTCCCGATGCAGTCGTCATTGATCCGGTCGTAGTCGTAGCCGCCGCGCAGCAACTCATGCAACAAGGTGTGCGTGGCCTTCGGTTCGATGTCGTGGTAATACCCGATCTCGCCCAGGTAGACCGCGACCGACACCACGTTGCGGCCGCGCTGCAGGAGTGCCTGGAGGCGCGCGATGTAGCCGTTGAGCTTGCCCATGGCGGCCCAGAGCGGGTTCGCCTCGTTGATCATGCTGCTGAACCCTTCCAGGAACGGACTGGGCGCGAACGGATACCAGCCGGGCCAGGCGTCCCGGTGCAGGGCATACGGAAAGCCGTGCATCACGATGGCGTTGACGCCGCTGGCAAGCAGCAGATTGACGCGCGCGTGCCATTCGCCGGGTGTGACGTCGAACGACCGCTTGGGCCAGCACAGGCTTTCGCAACCGACGAGTTTTTTGCCGTACAGGTCGGCGGCCGCGCGCGCGAGCCGCATGAAATGGGTGTCGCCTGCGGATTCCAGATCTTCCGTCTCCGGAATGTCGCCCAGGCCGTACGACTGCAGCAGGTCGCCGGGACCGCCATGGGCCTGCACGCGCGCCGACAAGCCGTGGCGATGGTTCCATTCGGCGAACGGCTTCCAGAAGTTTTCGATCAACAGTTCCGAAATGGTCAGGCGATAGTCAGCCCGGATCCGGTCACCGACTTCGCCGGCGTCGAAGTACGGTGCCGATGCGTGGGGATTCCAGGACTCCATCCATCCCGGTTGCAGCAGATGGGGGAAGTGCGGCGTCAGATCGTAGCCGCGGCGGGCCTTGAACTCGACGACGAGGTCCTCGGACCAATATATGTCCGGCATGAGCTCGAGGCTGTCGATGAAGGTCCCGCGCAGCGCCTTCGTCCTGGCGCCGTCCGCCACCATCGGGTCGCCGACGCGCCGGGCGTGCGCGTCGAACGCGGCGCGCCTGAAGTGGTCCAGCACCAGCTGCGGGCCCTCGCCGACGCCGGCCATGACACCGCTATCGACGACAAACTGCTTGAACACGACGATCTGCCAGTCGCCCGCGCTGGGCGGCACCCAGTCCAGCATCCCGTCGGCGCCCAGCCGGTCGGTGAGCACGACGGTGGTTTCGGGCTCCATGGTGCCGCTGGACTTGACGATGGCCGAGCGGTAGTTCTTGTTTTTCTCCAGTACCGGCGCGTTGCCCTTGAAGGCGACGACGGCCACCACTTTTTGCCGGGCCTCGATGCGGGCCCGCCAGTCTGCGGCACGCGGATCCTTCGTGCGGGCGTCGAGCGCCGACATGGCGCCGAACTTGCGGGTGTTCGGAGGCACGTTGAGTCGAATGGGGCCGGTCACGGGTGCGCGCACGCTCGTGACCGCCGGGGTCAGCTCGAGTAACGCGAGCTCGGGCGTGATGGCGAATCCGCCGCCCGACGGCCATGCGGAGCCGAACGTCACGTCGATTTGCAGGTTCTGTTCCTGCGCGGCGTCGGTGCAGGTTTTCAAATGCGCGAAATAAGTGGAATTCGCGTAGTCGTTGATCTGGAGGCGCTCGGCTTTCGTGAGGTTCGGAATCGCCGGATTGAATGCCTGGATCTCCGCGCCGCCGAAACCAGTCTGGCGCAGTACCTGGATTTCCCGGCGCAGTTCCCCGTCCTCCACCACGCCGCCAGGCCACCACCAGCGCGCCCACGGTCTGGCCTGGTCGGGCGGATTGTCGAATACCTGCTGAAGCGTACCGGCGGTATTCGTGGCGCTCGCGGGCAGCGCCACGAAGCCTGCAACCGCTGGCATCGATGCGAGAAAGTCTCTCCGGGTTAAAGGCATCCTGCGTGTCTCCTGATTAATCTTGTTATCGAATTACCGGTGCGGTAGCGCTGCCATCGCGTCGTTTTCAATCGCAATGAGCCTAAATAAAGGAAATACCAGTGTCAATCAATCACCAATCAACCTTTTGCAAACTTTGATTGACCATGTCGCCGGATGAACACGAAACGCTGCAAAAACATGATTATTTCGCGTCCAGGCTGACTGCTTGGCTTTCACCTGATTGACACCGCTCAGCCGGTGATTTCTACTTAAATCGTGGTTACACAGACGCAGCGTGCAGTGATGCCAGTTCTTCGGCAATTTGCAGGCACACGAATACAGAATATTTTGAAATTGGAGACAGCTATGCAACACAAAAAATTGAGCGCAATCGTCGCGGTTCTGGTTGGCTTGTCGTTCGGCCAGGCCTTCGCGCAACAACAAGCGCCCGCCAACCTGCCGGCCGCGGCGTCCGGTCAGGCGCAAGTCAAATGGTCTACCGATTCGTTCGTGGGCGATCTGCTGGACTATGCGCCCGCGAAAGCGATCCTCGTCAAGCACATGCCCGAGATCGCCAAGGACGATCAGATCGAGCAGGCGCGCGGCATGACCTTCCGTTCGCTCCAGCAGTTCGCGCCGGACGCCATTACCGATGCGCTGCTTGCCGCGATCGACGCCGATCTCGCGAAACTGCCGCCTCAGCAGGCCACCGCTACGAAGCCGTAAGCGCCTCTAGGCGCCGCCAATGCGCGGCGCCATCCGACCAGGCAACGGCATGCGCGCGTTGCCGAACAATACAAAAAATCGATCGATCGCATCGGGCGAGGATGCTTTGCGTCGATACGGTGCCTAACTGGAGACCGAGCCACATGAAAGTGTATTCCCGCAGCACTTACCACCCCACCATCAAACTGTCTTTATGCGCGGCGGCACTTGCCGTCGCCTTTCCCGCGGCCGCGCAGGAGATCCCCGTCAAGCCGGGCGAAATCCAGGAGGTCGTGATCACCGCGTCGAAGCGCAAGGAGAGCATTCAGACGGTCGCGATGTCGGTCGATGCACTGACCGCTGAATCGCTGCAGAAACTGAACGTGCAGCAGTTCGCCGACGTCGAAAAACTCAGCCCGGGCATGCAGCTGGATTCCGCCGACGGACGCGGCCAGAGCGTCGCCTTGCGCGGCGTGACGTTCAATCCGGACACGGGCGCAAGTCCGACCGTGCAGATCTACTGGAACGAAACGCCGATCTCCACGTCGGACGCGTTTCGCAGCCTGTTCGATATCGGCCGCATCGAAGTCCTGCGGGGGCCGCAGGGGACGTTGCGCGGACAGACGTCGCCTGCCGGCGCGATTACCGTGGCGACGCGCGTGCCGAGTCTCACCGGCGTCGAAGGTACCATCAACCAGACGTGGGGCTCCCATAGCCTGTGGAATACCCAGGCCGCGGTCAACGTCCCTCTCATCGAGGGCAAACTGGCCATGCGCGTCGCGGGTGTCTACAACCGCAGCGAGAGCGACGTGCACAACGTCTCCAACGGGCGCGACAACAACGACCGGGCGCGCGGCGGGCGCGTGTCCCTGCTGTACCAGCCGACCCGAGACCTGGAAATCCTGCTCGTGCATCAGCAACTCACCGACAAGGCCGTCAACTATCCGGTCAACGTGGGTGCGCCGGTAGCGGGGCAGGGAAGCGGCCCGAGTCTGACCGCCGGCGATCGCACCTCCGTAATTGAGGGCAATTACGACTTCTATAACCGCGCCAGGCTGACGTCGCTGAACGTCACCTGGAATCTCGGAGCGCACAAGCTGAGCTATATCGGCGGTTTCCAGCAGAGTGTCGACCGCTCGGTCCGCGATCTCGATCTGACCAACGTCGTCACCGGCTTCAACGACGAGCAGTCGGTGAATGTCGAAGGCATGCAACGTACGCATGAGCTGCGTTTCGAGTCGGTCAACAATCCGTTCTGGAATTACATGGTGGGCGCGTACTACTCGAAAAATACTTTCGAATCGCGCTTCGCGCAGCCATTCGCCTATTTCTATCCGGCGCCTTATGCGCCGCCGATGACGGTGACCATCGAAGGCTACAGCGCTCCGGGCTCCTATGCCAAGGGCTCGGCGATTTTCACGAATCACCGTTTCGCGCTGACGCCGGTCGACACGTTCGAATTCGGTACGCGGCTGCAGAAAAACCAGTCGTATTCCCAGCAATACCTGAGCGTGTTCGGAAACGTGGCGCCCGGGCTTACGGAAGACCTGGCAAAACGCGATAACAAACGCTGGACCAGTTCCGCCAGCTACAAGCACGAATTCAGGAAAGGCCTGATGGGCTACGCGAGCTATGCCGGCGGCTATCGCCCGGGCGGTGCGGCCAGCTTCGTGACGGCACCCGGACTCGATCCGAACTACATCGTATTCAAGCCCGAGAAGACCAATTCGTTCGAGCTCGGCGTGAAGTCGTCCTGGCTGGACCGCAAGCTTACGTTGAACGCCGACGTGTTCCAGCAGAAGATCAAGGATTACATCGGACGCGCGAACGCGATCAATGTGCGGACCGCCGCCAAGGCCGGCGAGCCGGCGGGTCCGGGGCCGGGCGGCACGTATCCTGGCGACGCCGGCACGGGCGCGATCAACCTGAACACCAATGGCGACGTCGTGGCCCGCGGTATCGAAACGACCGCGATCTGGAGCATCCAGCCGAACTGGCGCGCCCAGCTGTCGATGAGCTATGTCGACGCGCATTACGACAATGCCATGCTGTACTGTAACGACAGCAACAACGACGGCATCCCGGACAATGGCGGCGCGTTCGTGCAGCCCGGGCGCCAGATTTCCGTGTGCAAGAGCAGCCGTCCGCTCGCGGATGCGAATGGCAACGAGGCAGGCAAGTTCAGCATGTCGCTGCAGTCGGAGTACTCGCGTGACCTGGGCAAGGTGGAAGGGTTCGTGCGCGGCCTCGTGCGCCATGCCTCGCCGGGTTACAACGAGATGCTGAACCACCGGATCGCCTCGTTCACGCCGGTCGACCTGTTCGTCGGTGTGCGTGACCCGAACCAGCGCTGGGAACTCAGCGTATGGAGCCAGAACCTGTTCGACCGCTCCGTGGACCGGGGCATGTCCAAGGTGTTCCTGGGTGCACTCGCCGGCGGATATTACCGGATCGCGACGCCTGAACAACGCAAGGTCGGTGTGACGCTGCGCTACGACTTCGACAACTGAGTGATTTCCGGCACGACGGCCTGCGGCAGCACGGATGCCGCGGGCCGTCGTTTATGCTTATCTTAGGAAAGCGAATGAAGATTTCCCCCATGTTCTTTTCGCGCACGACGATTCGCCTGAGGCATTGGATCTCCGGCAGCCTGGTCGTGTTGATGGCGGCCCACGTGCACGCGGCCGCCGTCGAGCCGGTATGGATCACGCATCCCGACGCCAAGGAGGTGCCGGTCGTCCTGCACCTGCGCCAGGCGCTCCAGCTGGACGCGCCGCCTCCGTCGCTCTGGGTCGACGTGAGCGCGGACAACCGGTTCATCCTGTACGTCAACGGCAAGCGCGTCGCCAGCGGTCCCGCCACCAGCGACCTGGCGCACTGGCGCTACAAGCGCACCGATATCGGCCCGTACCTGCATGCGGGCGCAAACGATATCGCCGCGGTCGTGTGGAATTTTTCGAGGCCATCCGGTCCGATGTCGCAGATCAGCGCCCGCACCGGCTTTTATTTCAAGGCCGAGGACGCGGCGTTTGCGTCATTGAACAGCGGCCCGGGCTGGCGCGTCAAGCTGGACAGCGGGCACAAGTCGCAGTCCGGCATGGCCGTGATCAGCAGGCAGGTCAAGAAGGTGTACTACGTGGCAGCCGCGCCCGAAACGATCGATGCCGCGACGGCCGAGTGGAACTGGGCGACGGGGCCGCTGCAGGGCGAGTGGCGCACGGCCGTCGCCGCCGTCGACGCAGGGCAACCGGTGCCGTGGCGCCTGGGTGCGGACCCCTTGCCCGACATGACCTATCAACAAGCCGACAGCGGCAAGGCGGTCAGGACGAACCTGCCGGGCGCGCTTGCCTTTCCCGCGCAACCGGTCAGCGTCCCCGCGCATACCCGGGCCAGGATCCTGATCGACCAGGGAACGATGATCGCCGGCTATCCCGCGTTGTCGGTTGCCGGCGGCAAGGGCGCGACGATCAGGATGACGTACTCGGAAGCGCTGTACGATGCCCAGGGCAAGAAGGGGCAGCGCGACGAGGTCGGCGACCGCATGGCCAAAGGACTGTTCGATACGTTGACCGCCGACGGCGAGGCCCGTACGTTCGAGCCGTTGTCGTGGCGTGTCTGGCGCTTCGTCGAACTGGACGTGGAAACCCAGGCATCGCCGCTGGTGCTGCAGGGGTTTGCCGTGCATGAGACGGGCTATCCGTTCCAGCAGCGCGCCCGCTTTGTCTCGAGCGACCCGGTCCTCAACCGGATATGGGACGTCGGCTGGCGGACCGCGCGCATCGACGCCCACGAGACCTACATGGACTCGGCCTACTGGGAGCGGTTGCAATATGTCGGCGATACGCGCCTGCAGGCGCTGATCTCTTACGCCGTGACGAACGACGATCGGCTCGCGGCCAATGCCATCGACGCATTCGGCTGGTCCGACAAGAACGGCGGCCTGACCGAAGGCGCGTATCCGAGTCGCGGCACCAACGTCATCGCGCCGTTCTCGCTGCTGTGGATTGCGATGATGGACGACTACTACCAGCGGCGACCGGATCGCGCGGTCGTGGTGCGGAACCTGCCGCGCGCGCGCAAGGTGCTGGCCTGGTACGGGCAATACCTCAATCCATCCAATCTGCTGAAGAGGAATCCGACATGGAATTTCGTGGACTGGGTCGGGCAACCGTCGACCGACCGCGATATTTTCCCCAGCTTCGACGCCAATGGCGAATCGTGCCTGACGACGCTGTTCTATCTCGGCGCGCTGCAACAGATGGCGCGCATGGAGCAGGCCGTCGGCGACGCTGGCGCGGGCAGGGAAGACGCGGCGCGGGCCGAGGCGATCACGGATGCGCTGCGCTCGAAGTGCTGGAGTGCCTCGCGCGGCCTGTTTGCGGATGATCCTTCCCTGACCAGGTTTTCGCAGCACAGCAATGCGCTGGCGATCCTGTACGGCGTCGCGACGCCGCAGGAAGCGCGGTCCATCCTGCCGCGCATTACGACCGCAAGCGGCATCGGGGCGCCCGAAGGCATCACGCCGACCAGCTATTATTTTTCCTGGTATCTCGCGCAGGCGAGTGTCAAGGCGGGACGTGCCGACAGCTACATGCAGTTCCTGCAGACCTGGCGTGACTTGCTGCGCCTCGGCTTTACCACGTGGCCCGAGGAGCCGGGCGACACGCGCTCGGACACGCATGCATGGAGCGCCCATCCCACGGCCGACCTGCTGGAGATCGTCGCGGGCGTGGCCCCGGCGGCGCCCGGCTACGCACGCGCCAGGATCGCGCCCCAGCTTGGCGACCTGACGTCGCTGGACGCCGTCGTGCCGACGCCCGCCGGGCCGGTCTCGGTGTCGTACCGCGTCGCGGGCGGCAAGCTCTTCGCGACCATCGACAGGCCCGCGGCGTTGCCCGCCGTGTTCTCCTGGCGCGGCCGGGACTATCCACTCAAGCGGCCACGCACGACGTTACGGCTGAACTGGTAATCCAGCCAATCAACCGTATCGAAAGAGAAGACATGCCGAAACAAATTTTCCTGACCGGCGCGTCCGGAAACATGGGCAATGCCGCTTTGGAGCACCTGCTTTTATCGCACCAGGACATCAAGGTACGCATCCTCGTGCTGCCGTCCGAGCTACGCCATCGCCGCATCCGACGCTGGCAGGACGACGCGCGGGTCGAGGTGCTTGCTGGCGACCTGCGCAACTATGAGGATGTACTGGCAGGAGTGACAGGAGTCCGCTACGTCCTGCATGTCGGCGGGATGGTATCGCCGGCATGCGACCGCTTCCCCGAGCTGACGCGTCAGGTCAATGTCGGCGGTGCCGCCAACATTGTCCGGGCCATCCAGGAGCAGCCGGATCCGGATGCGGTCAGGCTGGTCTATATCGGTACCGTGGCGCAAACGGGCAGCCGCAACGCGCCCATCCACTGGGGTCGTACGGGTGATCCGATCAAGATCAGCAAGTACGACCACTATGCGGTCACCAAAACCCAGGCCGAGGCGATTGTCGCCGAGTCCGGGTTGCGCTACTGGGTCTCGCTGCGCCAGTCGGGCATGGCGCATCCCGACATGTGGAAGATCTTTGACCCGATCATGTTCCACAATCCCATCAATGGCGTGTTCGAATGGTCGACGGTGAAGGACTCCGGCCGTTTGATGGCTGCGGTCTGCGGGGACGATGTTCCGGAACGGTTCTGGCGCTCGTTTTACAACATCGGCGGCGGACCGTCCTGCAGGGTCAACAACCACGAATTCATGCGGGTGACCTTTGAGGCGCTGTCAGGGGATTACCGCAAAGTACTCGCCCCGCACTGGATCGCGACAAAGAACTTCCACGGTCAATGGTACGCCGATTCGGATGCACTGGAACAACTGGTGCCGTACCGCAGCCAGAGCCTGGCCGATTTCATGCATGAGTACCGCGCGGCCATCCCCTGGTATGTCAAGGCGACGGCACGCTTTCTTCCAAGAGCCATCCGGAAGCGCATCGCCGGCCTGGCGCATGCGGAGGGCGGGTCGATGGCCTGGATCGAGAACAACGATACCGAGCACATCGATGCTTTCTTCGGGTCGCGTGCGGACTGGGAGCGCCTACCCAGGAGCTGGGACCGGTTCGAACTCGCCAGCGCCCCGACCACGCCGACCCTGCTCGACCACGGTTACGACGAGCAGCTGGCGCCGGACCGGTGGGACGGCGCCGCGCTGCGGCAGGCGGCTGCATATCGCGGTGGCGCCTGCCTGTCGGACGCGAGCGTGGGGCCCTACCGTCCGGTGCGCTGGCGTTGCGCCCGCCGGCATGAGTTCGACATGTCGCCCAACCTGTTCCTGCGTGGAGGCCACTGGTGCCCGCAGTGCATGGTCGATCCGTCCACCTACGACGAGGTGGCGCGGCACAGCCCTTACTTCAGGCAGGTCTGGCCCGACTGATTCTTCCCTTCGTCCGTATCCGAACCTACTTCAACGACTTCATGGAACCCATTCCTTCGGCTCCGGCCATGCATCAGCAACATCGAGCTGGCGAGGCGACGACCGGCCCGCTCGCCGTCATCACGATGCTGTTTTTCATGTGGGGCTTGCTCACATCGCTGAACGATATCCTCATACCGCACCTGAAGGCCGTCTACATGCTCAGCTATGTCCAGGCCATGCTCGTGCAGTTCTGCTTTTTCGGCGCATATTTCCTTGTCTCGGCGGCGGCGGGAATGCTCATCAAGAAAATCGGCTACCAGCATGGCGTGGTCGTCGGCCTGCTGGCGGCGGCGGCCGGCTGCGCATTATTCTATCCCGCAGCCTTGGGCGGCTACGGCCTGTTCCTGTGCGCGCTGTTTGTCCTTGCGTCCGGCGTTACCGTGCTCCAGGTGGCCGCCAACCCGTACGTGACGGTGCTTGGCGATGCGAGGTCCGCGTCCAGCCGGCTGACCCTGACCCAGGCGTTCAACTCCCTCGGGACGACCGTTGGGCCGTTGCTCGGCGGCGTGATGATTTTATCCGGCACGGTCCTGAGCGCCCAACAGCTCGCGAACATGCCGTCGGACGCTCAGGCTGCCTACCGTACAGCTCAGGCAGCCATGGTCCAGATCCCGTACCTGATGCTCGCCGCGGTGCTCGTGCTGCTGGCGGTCGTGTTCATGGTGATCCGTCTGCCGCGGATCGCGCACGACGGAGACCCCGCGCGTGAACACGGCAACAAGTCGATTCTCGGGTATCGCCATCTTGTACTCGGCGTGGGCGCCATCTTCCTGTACGTCGGCGGTGAAGTGAGCATTGGCAGTTTCCTGATTAACTTCCTCGAAGATTCGCGCGTCGCATCGCTCAGCCAGGCCGACGCGGCACACTATGTCAGCTTCTATTGGGGTGCCGCGATGGTAGGGCGCTTTATCGGTTTTGCCGCGATGCGTTACATCAGTCCCGGGAAGGCTCTCATGTTCAATGCCGGCTGTGCGGTGTTCCTGCTGCTGTGCGCTATCCTCGGCCGGGGACACCTGGCGATGTGGTCGATCCTGCTGGTAGGACTGTGCAATTCGATCATGTTCCCGACCATTTTCAGCATGGCCCTGCGCGGCCTCGGGGTGCGGACCGGCCAGGCGTCCGGCCTGCTCTGCATGGGCATCGTGGGCGGCGCACTGGTGCCGTTCGCACAGGGCCTGCTGGCCGACACGATCGGCCTGCGCGCATCGTATCTTGTTCCTGTAGCGTGCTATGTGTTCGTGTTCTATTACGGATGGAAGTACGCGGCGCCCGCGACGCACCCGTTGCGTAAGTCCTCTCATTGAATGTTCCGGCCAACCGGCGCCATGCGCTCCGGTTCGCTGCCCCACCTCCCGCAGTCCTCGTCTTTCGTCCACGCCGGACGGCCGCTTCCCTCAAGCGATCACTCTCCTGATTATTTAAAACGGGCAGCTTCCGGGCGCTTGCGTCATTACAAAACGCTCGCTAAACTAATCAAACGTTTGTTTGAATAAGAACCGGAAGGATACGCAGTGACACAAGCTTCGCCGACGCGCAAGGTGCGCGCAAACGGTCAGCACGCCCGGGAAAAGATCCTGCTGGCGGCGCTCGGATTGTTTTCCAAAAAAGGCTTTACGGGCACGTCGGTGCGCGACGTCGCCAGTGCCGCCGACGTCAACCTGGCGGCGATCTCTTATCACTTTGGCGACAAGGCTGGCCTGTATCGCGCCGCGTTGCACGAGTACCTCGACGATGCCGGCGACGACATTCCGGCATTCGATACACCCGGCCTGACGTTGGAGGAGTTGCTGCGACGGTACATGCGCGTCTGCCTGCGGCCGCTCGGCATGGGCAAGCCGGCGCTGCTCAGCGTGCAGCTGCGCGTGCGCGAATTCATCGAGCCGACCGGACTCATGGAATCCCTGGCCGAGGGGCGCGACCAGGCTTATGCGCTCCTCCTCGGCATCCTGACGGGTCATTTCGGTCTCGAAGCGCCGGACGATGAGCTGGAGGCACTGGCGTTTTCGATTTTCGCCTTCGTCGGCAACCTGTATTCCGCCCAGGATCACCTCGCCGCCAGGCGACCGGCGCTGCTCGACGCGCCGGACGCCGCCGAGGCATGGGAAGAGCGTTTCACGGCCTATGCCTGCGCCATGGTGGCGGTCGAGTCCGAGCGCCGCAAGGCTGCAGCGCACGCGAACCAAGGTCCTGCCTGACCAGCTCCATTCAGAAAGCATTCAATGACCGACCACACATTCACGCCCGAAGCAACGTTCGATGGACAGGCCACGCCCGCCGCGCCAACCGGGAAGCGTCGCATTCCGCCGGCCCTGTCCGGCTTCGGTGCGGCCGCGCTGCTCGCGGGAGCGGCATGGCTGACCTACCATTATCAGGTCGGCCAATTCTACGAAGAGACCGATGACGCGTATCTCCAGTCGGAGGCCGTGACGATCGCTCCCAAGCTCGGCGGCTATGTCGAGGAGGTGCTGGCGAAGGATAACGAGCTCGTGAAGGCAGGGCAGCCATTGGTGCGTATCGATCCGCGCGACGCGCACGCCCAGGTCGAGCAGTTCCAGGCGCAGATCGGTATCGCCCGCGCCAATGCCGATGCCGTGCGCGCCCAGATCGGGGAACAGGAATCGGCGGTTCGGCAGGCGCGGGCCCAACTCGCGACGGCACGCACCAACGCCGCCTTCGCCGCCGCCGAGGAGCGCCGCTACGCGCCGCTGGTGGAGATTGGCGCCGAGACCGCCGAGCAGTTCGCCAACCGGCGCAATCAGGCCGAGCAAAGCGCACAGCAGGTCGACGCCTACCGCGCCGCACTGGAGACTGCGGAAAAGCGCATCGTCTACCTGCGCGCCCAGGTGGAACAGGTCGAGGCGCAGGCCGCCAGCGCCGAAGCGCAACTCAAGACGGCCAGGATCAACCTGTCGTCGACCACGATCAGCGCCACCGTCGACGGGCGCATCGGCGACCAGACCGTGCGGCCCGGCCAGTTCGTCCAGCAGGGCACGCGCCTGATGTCCCTGGTGCCGTCGAACAGCCTTTACATCATGGCCAACTTCAAGGAAACCCAGATCGGCCGCATGCGCGTCGGCCAGCCGGCCGAGATCAAGGTCGATGCGCTGCCGGGCCTGAAGCTGCACGGCCATGTCGACAGCATCGCGCCCGGTACCGGTGCCCAGTTCTCGCTGCTGCCACCGCAAAACGCCACCGGTAACTTCACCAAGATCGTCCAGCGCGTGCCGGTACGGATCGCGCTCGATCCGAGCGCAGCGACGCGTCAAGTGTTATTGCCTGGGCTGTCCGTCAAGGTCACCGTGGAAACGAGCAATGCCAAGGATGCCGTCAAGCGCATCCTGGCCGCCGAAGATGCCCGCGAAGGAGTGCGCAAGTGAATGGCGTGGCGGAGCCGCGCGCCGACGCAGCCGCGTGGCTGGCGGTTGCCGCCGGCACGCTGGGCGCACTGATGGCGACGCTGGACATTTCCATCGTCAACTCCTCGCTGCCCACGATCCAGGGCGAGATCGGCGCCAGCGGCACCGAAGGCACGTGGATCGCGACCGGCTACCTGGTGGCGGAAATCGTCATCATTCCGTTGTGCGGCTGGCTCGAGCGGGTGTTCGGACTGCGTACTTTCCTGTTGCTGGTCACCGTGCTGTTCACCGCGTTTTCGGTACTGTGCGGCCTGTCCACGTCGCTCGACATGATGATCGTCGGGCGCGTGGGGCAGGGCTTTACCGGCGGCGCGATGATACCCACGGCGCAGACCATCATCGCCACCAGGCTGCCGCGCAGCCAG
Source organism: Massilia orientalis (assembly GCF_030411975.2). Classification (NCBI taxonomy): domain Bacteria; kingdom Pseudomonadati; phylum Pseudomonadota; class Betaproteobacteria; order Burkholderiales; family Oxalobacteraceae; genus Massilia; species Massilia orientalis. The sequence continues at coordinate 32,941 of NZ_JASNRB020000026.1, forward strand.
CAGGCGGTCGGCGGCGCGATGTTCGGCGCGACCGCGATCCTCGGTCCGGTCATCGGTCCCGTGGTGGGAGGCTGGCTTACCGAAAACCTGAGCTGGCATTACGCATTCTTCCTCAATATCCCGATCTGTATCGCACTGATGGCGTTGCTCTGGATCGGCTTGCCGCACCAGAAGGCGCAGGTAAAACAGCTGGCGGAGGCCGACTGGCTCGGCATCGTGGGTTTGACCGCCTTCCTCGGGGCGCTGACGGTCGTGCTGGAAGAGGGCGAGCGCGAGCAATGGTTCGAATCGGGCTTCATCGTCTGGCTGACCGTGCTGTCCGCCGTGGGCTTGCTCCTGCTGATACTGGGGCAGCTGACCGCGAAGCGTCCCGTCATACGCCTCGACATCCTGCTCGACCGCCAGTTCGGTGCCGTCGTCGTCATGGGGACCATGGTCGGCATGGTGATCTACGGGACGTCCTATGTCATCCCGCAATTCCTGGCGACCATCGCCAGCTACAACGCGTCGCAGGCTGGCGGCGTCGTCGTGCTCTCGGGAATACCCAGCCTGATGCTGATGCCGCTGGTGCCGTTGCTGATTCGTTACGTCGATATCCGCCCGGCCGTGGCCTTCGGACTGGTGCTGCTGGGAGGCAGCGCCTTCATGGACACGGGCTTGACGGCGCAGGCCGCGGGTTCGGCGTTCGTCGCGTCGCAATTGATCCGCGGCGTCGGCACCATCTTCGCCATGCTGTACCTGAACCAGGCCGCGATCCAGTCCGTTCCGCGTGAATTCGCCAGCGACGCAGCAGGCCTGTTCAATGCCGCGCGCAACCTGGGCGGGTCGCTCGCGCTGGCCGGGATCGCGGTGATCCAGAACCAGCGCATGTGGCTGCATAGCCGCCGGATGGAAGAAACGTTGAGCGCCAACGGTCCCGGCGTCCATGACTACCTGGCGGCGCAGGCGCATGTCCTGGGCGGCATGCCGCAAGCGTTGCGCGCCCTGTCCGGGACGATCCAGGTCCAGGCGCTGACGATGACCTATATCGACCTGTTCTGGATCCTGGCCGTGGGTGTGAGCTGTACGCTCCCCCTCGTGTTGTTCCTCCGGCCGCTCGACAAGGACGCGCCCCTGGCGGCCCATTGAAAGTTCCCGATGTATAAACGAGCCATCCTTCTCGCTTTCTTCGCCAGCCTCGCCGCCGGTTGCACCACCGTCGGTCCCGATTACGCGGGGCCGCCGCATGTCACCGTCCCAACGGCTTTCAAGGCGCCCACGACGTCCGGCGGCTACCCGGCCGTGTCCCCATGGTGGTCGCAGCTCGACGATCCTGTGTTGAACAGCCTGCTGGACCGGGCGCTCGGGACAAGCCCCGGACTCGCGGTCGCGCAAGCGCGCGTGCGGCAGGCCCGTGCCGTGTTCCAGGGCGAGCGCGCCAACCAGCGGCCCAAGGGTGGGATGACGCTACTGGCTGCGCATGCGCGTCTGCCATCGGGCGGCGACGGCGCGCAGGCGTCCAGCCTCGATCTCTATAACGCCGGATTCGACGCCACCTGGGAGATCGACCTGTTCGGCGGCCGGCGCCGTGCGGCGGAAGCGGCAGAAGCCTCGGCGCAGGCGATGGAGGCCAGCCTCGTCGATGTCCACGTCAGTCTGGCGGCAGACATCGCCCAGGACTACGTCAACCTGCGCGGCTGCCAGCAGCGCATTGCCTTGACCGACGCTGCGATCGCCCGTCAACAGCGGGCGCTGGAGTTGATCCAGCGCCGGCGGCAGGCGGGCGCCGCGTCCGAACTCGATCTGGCGCGCCTGCAGGCGCAGCTGGAAGCGACGCGGGCGGACGCGGGGCCGCTTGTCGCCGAGCTGGATGCCTACCGGAATGCGCTGGCTGTGCTGCTGGGACAGCCTCCAGGCACGCTGGACATCGAGTTGGCACAGCCAGGCCGGGTGCCGTTGCCGCCCGCGGCGGTGGCGGTCGCTGAGCCCGTCGCGTTGCTCCGTAGCCGGCCCGACGTCCGGGCCGCCGAACGTACCCTCGCAGCACGTACGGCCCAGATCGGTCAGGCGGAATCCGCGCGATTTCCCCGTGTGACATTTATGGGCTTGATCGGCATCGGGGGCACGCATCTGTCCGACCTGACCCGCCTGGACGACTTCGTTGCCCTCGCCGCCCCGCAGCTCAGCTGGAATTTCCTCGACTTCGGCCGCAATGCCGCAACGATAGAGAAGGCGAATGCCCTGCGCGACGAAGCGGAGGCCCAGTACCGGATCGCGGTCCTGGGGGCGCTGCGCGACGCGGAGGATGCGCTGTCGCGCTTCCGCCAGCGTCGCATTACCGTCGCCACCCGGGCACGCGCGCGGATGGCTGCGGAACACACGGCCGATCTGACGCGCGCGCGCCAGCGTGCAGGCACCGCGACCCTCATTGACCTGCTGGATGCCGAGCGCACGCAGATCAATGCGGAACAGGGCCTTGCCCTGGCCGAAGTCGCATTGACCAGCGACTTCATTTCCGTTCAAAAGGCATTGGGCCTGGGCTGGACGAATTCGAACCCACCGTAACACCGTTGTTGAAGCACCCATAAGAGCAATGACATCGAGGAGACAATCATGAACCAGGATCGCCGCAAAAAATTGTTGAAGCTTCTCGCCGCGCACCAGACAGCATCGATCAGGTGGCTTGCCGATGCGCTCGATGTATCGCCAGCCACCGCGCGCCGCGACATCGACTGGCTGGCCAGCCGCAATCTGCTCGTCCGGACGAGAGGCGGAGCGCAAAGCGCCGGACCCAAGTCGCAGCAAAATCCGCTGTCGAGCGAAGCGTTCCAGAAGAGCATCCTGGAGTGCGCGGCCCGCAAACGCGCGATCGCGAAGAAGGCGGCATCGATGTGTGTGGACGGCGAAACGATCATCATCAATGGTGGAACCACCACATTCATGATGGCCGAATTCCTGATCGAGAAGAATATGCGGATCCTGACGAATTCGTTTCCGATGGCCCAACGGCTGCTGGCCACGAGCGAGAACGAAATCGTCCTCTCCGGCGGTAATATCTATCGCGAGCAGAATGTCATCCTGGCACCTTTTGACAATGACGTCACCCAGAGCCATTACGCCAGCAAGATGTTCACGAGCGTGTATGGGCTGTCCCTGCTCGGCCTGATGGAAGCCGACCCGCTGTTGATCCAGGCGGAGCAACGCCTGATCAAGCAGGCTGAAGAGCTGATCGTCGTGGCCGACAGCTCCAAATTCGGTCGCAACGCCGGCCTGATCATGTGCCGCCTGGACCAGGTGGCGCGCGTCATTACGGATACCGACGTCTCCGACAAAGCCGTCCAGATGCTCGAGCACCAAGGTATCCAGGTCATTACGGTGCCGGCTGAGGAGCCCAGGCTGCACGCCGAGGCCGCCGTGCCCGGTCGGCGACACGGACGCGAACCGCGGGAACCCTGGGAAATCGGCGCCTATATTTAAGCCGTCTCATCCCAATGCAAAGGAAAAAACAGACATGACTAAGCAGTCTTCGGCGCTCAAGCATGCCCTGCTCGTGGGCGCCATGCCGATGCTGTACTGCGCGATGCCGGCGTACTGTGCCGAGAAAGTCGTCCCTGCCGTGGCGCAGGCCGACCCGTCCCGGATCGTGCCGGATACGGTTTCGGATTCCTGGAAGACGAGTTGGCCGTTGCTCATGAAGTACATCACGAAGTCCAACGGTCCCTTTCCAAAGCCGGACGACTATGCGGGCTGGGAAGCATCGTACACTGCGAACGAAAAGAGAGTTCGGCCTCTGGTGGCAGGCAGCGCGAAGATGTGGCGTGTCGAGACGCGGGAGGCCAGGCTGGGCGGTGTCCCTGTCCTGCGAATCGTGCCGTCGAACTGGCATGACGATGGCCGCGTGCTGATCCACGTGCATGGCGGTGGCTTCACGAGCGGGTCCGTGTATACCAGTTTGGGCATGTCCACGCAGGTGGCGGCGGAAACGGGATTGCAGGTCATCTCTGTGGACTATACGGTGGCGCCGCGCGGACGTTGGCAGCAGGTCACCGATCAGGTGATCGCGGCGTACAAGGCGGTGCTGGCGGAGGGCGTGGCACCGGAGAACATCGCAATGATCGGCGAGTCGGCCGGCGGCTCCATCGTCGCCGGTACCACGTTGAAAGTGCGCGATCTCGGTTTGCCGATGCCAGCCGCAGTGATTCTTTGGTCGCCATGGAGTGACGTTTCAGGCGCGGGCGATACCTATCGCACCCTGGCCGATGCCGAGCCGATGCTCACGATGCCTTCGCTGAATGCGTCGGCGCTTGCCTATGCCGATATCGCCGATCAAAAAAATCCTTACGTGTCGCCCGTGTATGGCGACTTCAGCAAAGGCTATCCGCCCACGCTCATCCAGGGCGGGACGCGTGAAGTTTTTCTCAGCAATTGCGTGCGGCTTTACCAGTCGATCAAGGCAGGCGCCGGAAACGCAACGCTGGACTTGTACGAAGGGATGATTCACGGATTCCAGTCCATCCTGCCGACTTCTCCGGAGAGTAAAAGTGCTCTCCGCACGGTGCGCGCTTTCCTCGACAGGAACATGAAGGCCGGAGGGGATGCGGCAAATGTCGCTGGTGTGAAGCGGTCGCCTACGGACTGATTCGCACGCTCCCGAAACATGGTCGCCGTCGTAGCCAATTTGCGATTCCAAGAATAGACGTCGCGGACGTTTCCAATGCCTGACACGCACTACAATGAGTCTGTTGGCATGCAGGCTCGCAGTGAGTACGGGATCGTCCACGGGTGCCCTGCTTTGACCAGCACGTATGAGGGTACGGATAAGGGTAGACAGTGATGCGACTTGAGGCCGAGCCAGCATTCATGCGCGTTGTAGCGGACTATAAGAATCCCACCGCCTCTGCCAGGAACAATTGTTTTAGAGAAATCTTTAACATTCATGAGACCGGTCAGCGCGACGGTCGGGCGCAGTCCGTGCGCTTCTTGTGCACCCGGAAGGTTCGCTTGGGCGGCGGCCCTGGCGCCGCGCCAACGGGAGCGCGGACGGCTTGCCTGTGCCTGTCTTCGATATAGACAGGGTTGGCGCGTTCCATGATGCCGATGGCCCGGATGGAATCGGGTTCGATGGCGCCAGTAAGGGTAATGACGTGGCGTCCGGGCAAGAAGCCGGACTCATCCACCCGTTCAGGCGCATCGTGCCACGGCCCGAACAGCCGCGCGAGTAGTTGCCGGAGCGTGTTCCTGCTTTCGGCGTCGGGCGGGCGCTCCGTGTCGCCGGCTTCGGGAGGACTGACGAGCGAGGTCCCGGAACGCGGAAAACCGGAGAGGATCAATTCGTCCAGCACTTGCCGGGCATCGTCCCGGTTGTTGAAGACTGCTGTGAGATCGTGGCGCATGACGTGCCCCTTTTCGCTTGCTCTTTCACTCGGCGCGAGGGATGGCACGCGCCCAGCCGCAGCGTACGGCAGGCCTGGATGCGTCTGGAGGGGCACGTGCCGGGGAGGGGCCCGGTAACCGCAACCACGCAGTGCGGGTCACTTCATGCAGTACGGCGCTCGAATGCTCAAAGCATACGCTGAATTCGAACCCGGTGTACGCTGTTTCGCATGTCGGAAAGCGCCAGGTGCAAAGCTGCTGTCAGCGCCGGCATATCGTGCTGGCATGGGAGGAAGCGATGAGACTGAGTGAAGCGGATGAGCTCGGACAATGTGCGCAGGTCCTGAAGAGCAGGACCTGCTCGTGTCTCTGGACGAGCCCGTCGGTATCGCTGGCGCCGGTATCCTGTCGCTTCAAGAACGCCATCGAACCCGCCGTTGCGCGTGTCCACCGTCGGAGTACATTGAATGCTGCCGACCGCGCCGATCCGGATGCCGCCGGTTTCCGCTGAGGGAAGACCCCGCCATGACTGCGACGATGACTGCGATGCTGCTGGATGGCCCCGGACGTGCATTGCGCACGGCGACCCTGCCGGTTCCCGAGCCATCGGGACATGAGATCCTCATCCGGGTTTCCGCCTGCGCGGTGTGCCGCACCGACCTGCATATCGTCGATGGTGAACTCGCGCCGCGTCTGCTGCCGCTCATTCCCGGCCATGAGATCGTCGGCCTGGTGGCGGGCGGCGGGCCGGAGGCGCGGCGTTTCCGCCCGGGACAGCGCGTCGGCGTACCATGGTTGGGCGGCAGTTGCGGACATTGCGCCTATTGCTTGGGAGGACGCGAGAACCTGTGCGACCGGGCCGTGTTCACAGGCTATGACCGCCATGGCGGCTTTGCGGAGTACGCGCTGGCCGACGAACGCTACTGTTTTGCGCTGCCGGAGGCGTACGACGACGTGCACGCGGCGCCGCTGCTGTGCGCCGGGTTGATCGGCTACCGGGCGTATGTTCATGCGGGCGATGCGACGCGGCTCGGGTTGTACGGCTTCGGCGCCGCGGCACACCTGGTGGCGCAACTGGCGCTGCGCCAGGGGTGCGAAATCCATGCCTTTACGCGCCCGGGTGACACGCGCTCCCAGGCCTTCGCACGTTCGCTCGGCGCCGCATGGGTCGGCACGTCGGACGCGCTGCCGCCCGCGCCGCTGGACGCGGCGATTCTGTTCGCGCCGGCCGGGGAGTTGGTGCCGCGAGCGCTTGCGGCCACTCGCAAGGGCGGCGTCGTGGTCTGCGCCGGCATCCACATGAGCGATATCCCTTCCTTTCCCTACTCGCTGTTGTGGGGAGAGCGCTGCGTACGCTCGGTGGCGAACCTGACCCGCGCGGATGGTGACGCCTACTTTCGCCTGATTGCACACGGCGAGGTGCACACCAGTGTCGTTCGCTATCCCTTGCAGCAGGCCAACCAGGCGCTCGCGGACTTGCGCAGCGGGCGGATCGATGGAGCGGCGGTGCTTGTGCCGAATGCGTGCGGGTAGCGGGCCTGGTAAAAACTGGTACACCAGTTCCAGAAGATGGCTGATGTTTGCAGAGCAGCCTCGATACCTGAACGTGCAGATGGAAAGCCATCGGTGGCTGTCGAGTGCCTGCAAACGTCTGATCGGATGGCCGCCGGCGGGCAGGATCGCGGGACCCATGCTCACGCGTCCGCCGCCGGACGATCGCCCAGGCAGATGCCGACTTCGCGTGCCGTCCGGATCGTGTCGCCGCCGAGCGGCACGCGGCGGGTCCGGCCCGCGACGTCGGCCAGCGGCACGGTGCCGATCTGCTGGCCGTCCAGCGTCACCATGACGCCCCTCTCGCCACGCGCCAGCGCGCGAACCGCCGCGGCGCCGAAGCGCAGGGCGATGACGCGGTCGAATGCGGACGGGCTGCCGCCGCGCAACAGGTGGCCCAGTACCACACAGCGGCATTCCTTGCCCGTCAGTTCCGCCAGGCGGGCTTCGACCCACGCGCCGATACCGCCCAGGCGCTCGGCGCGGCCGGCGCCGGCGGCCTCCAGCACCGCGCGCTGGCCGCCGACGGGCAGGGCGCCTTCGGCCACGACCACGATCGAGTGGCGCCAGCCGAGCGCGTCGCGGGCATGGATGGCGTCGGCCACGACGCGCGTGTCGAACGGGATCTCGGGTAGCAGGATCGCATGGGCGCCGCCGGCCAGGCCCGCATGCAGCGCGATCCAGCCGGCGTAGCGTCCCATCGTCTCGACCACGAGAACGCGGTGCTGGCTGTCGGCGGTGGTGTGCAGGCGGTCGATGCAGTCGGTCGCGAAGGCGACCGCGGAGTCGAACCCGAAGGTCTGCAGCGTCCGGTCGAGGTCGTTGTCGATGGTCTTCGGTACGCCGACCACGCGCAGGCCCTTGCGATGGAGGCATTCGGCGATGGCCATCGAGCCGTCGCCGCCCACGACGACGACGGCGTCGAATCCGGCGCGGCGGCACAGGGCCACCAGTTCGTCGCTGCGGTCGTCCTCCGCGACGGTGCCGTCCGCGCGCGCCACCGGATAGCGCAGCGGGTTGCCGCGGTTGGTGCTGCCCAGGATGGTGCCGCCGAGATGGCCGATGCCGTGCACGGTCCGGGCCGACAGCGGCACGACGGGTTCGCCCACGCACTGGCCGGGCGCGAGCAGGCCGTTGAAGCCGTCGCGGATGCCATGGCACTCCCACCCCAGCCGCGCGGCCGCCAGCACGACGGCGCGGATCACCGCGTTCAGGCCCGGGGCGTCGCCGCCGCCGGTCATGATGGCGATCCGCGCGATGGGCGGTGCCATGACGTCAGTCCTGGCCGTCGCGCGGCGGCAGGCCGAGCTTGCGTTCGACGTCGACGAGGTTGCGCGCGGTCGCCACCACCGAGTCCGGGTTCAGGCTGATCGAATCGATGCCTTCCTCGACGAGATAGCGCGCGATCTCGGGATAGTCGGACGGCGCCTGGCCGCAGATGCCGACGTGGCGGCCGTTGCGGTGGGCGCCCGCGATGGCCTGGCGCAGCATCTCCAGCACGCCCGGGTCGCGCTCGTCGAAGTCGAAGGCGACGATCTCGGAGTCGCGGTCGACGCCCAGCACGAGCTGGGTGAGGTCGTTCGAGCCGATCGAGAAGCCGTCGAACAGGCACGCGAACGCGTCGATCTGGATCACGTTGTTGGGGATCTCGCACATGACGTAGACCTCGAGGCCGTCGCTGCCGCGCGCGAGGCCGTTCCTGGCCAGCGCGCGCAGCACGTCTTCCGCTTCGCGTACGCGCCGGCAGAACGGGATCATCAGCTTCACGTTCGTCAGGCCCATGTCCGCGCGTACCCGCTGCAGCGCGCGGCATTCGAGGGCGAAGCCTTCCGCGTAGGCCGGATGCGCATAGCGCGCCGCGCCGCGGAAGCCGAGCATCGGATTGGCTTCCTGCGGTTCGAACGACGCGCCGCCCAGCAGGCTGGCGTATTCGTTGGTCTTGAAGTCCGACATGCGCACGATGACGGGCTTCGGCCAGAACGCGGCCGCGATCGTGCCGATGCCTTCGGACAGCTCGCGCACGAAATAGTCCGCCGGCGACCGCGCGTTGCGCGTCAGCCGGTCGATCTCGGCGCGCGCGCCCGCGTCCCGTACCTGGTCCGGATGGACGAGCGCCATCGGATGGATGCGGATGTGGTCCGCAACGATGAATTCCATGCGCGCCAGGCCGACGCCGTCGTTGGGCAGGAAGCAGGTCCGGAACGCGGTGTCCGGATTGCCGATGTTGACCATCAGCCGGGTGCGCGGCATCGGCAGCGCGGCCAGGTCGGTCGTGATCTTGCGGAACGGCACGCGGCCCGCGTACACGTGGCCGGCATCCCCTTCCGCGCAGGACACGGTGACCTCGTCGCCGGTGCGGATCGCCGCCGTCGCGCCGCCGCAGCCGACCAGCGCCGGCACGCCGATCTCGCGCGCCACGATCGCCGCGTGGCACGTGCGCCCGCCGCGGTCGGTGACCACTGCGGCGGCCGTCTTCATGACGGTGCCCCAGTCCGGCATGGTGGTGGCTGCCACTAGGACTTCGCCCGGCTGGAACTGGTCCAGGTCGGCGGCGTGCGCGACCACCCGTGCCTTGCCGGACGCGACGCTGCCGCCGACGGCGCGTCCCGTGGCCAGGACCTGCGCCTTGCCGTCGAGGCGGTATTCGTCGATGCGGGTGCCGGTCTGGCGCGAGGCGACCGTCTCCGGCCGCGCCTGCACCATGTAGAGCTTGCCGTCGAGGCCGTCGCGTGCCCATTCGATGTCCATCGGCACCGGATGGCCAGCGCGGGCGGAGTAATGGTCCTCGATGCGCACGGCGGCGTCCGCCAGTTCGAGCACGGCGGCGTCGTCCAGGCAGAACCGGGCGCGTTCCTCGTCCGTGGTCGGCTCGTTCCGCGTGGTGACCGTGGCGCCCGCGGCCGCGTATACCATCCGGACTTCCTTGCCGCCGAGGCTGCGCCGCAGCACGATGCGCCTGCCCGCGCGCAGCAATGGCTTGAACACGTAGAACTCGTCCGGGTCGACCGCGCCCTGCACCACGTTCTCGCCCAGCCCGTAGGCGCCCGTGAGGAACACGACGTCGCGGAAACCGGTCTCGGTGTCGAGCGTGAAGATCACGCCGGACGAGGCCAGGTCGGCGCGCACCATCTTCATCACGCCGACCGACAGCCAGACCTTGAAATGGTCGAAGCCGTGTTCGATGCGATAGACGATCGCGCGGTCCGTGAACAGGCTGGCGAAGCAGCGGCGCACGCTGTCGACGAGCGCGGCCTCGCCGACGTGCAGATAGGTCTCGTGCTGTCCGGCGAAGCTGGCGCCAGGCAGGTCCTCGGCGGTCGCGGAGCTGCGCACGGCCACCGTCAGGCTGTCGCCGTATTCCGCGCGCAGCCAGTGCCATCCCTGCAGGATGCCGTCCTCCAGCTCGGGCACGAGCGGCGCGCCGGCCACGATCGCGCGCGCCTGCGCCGCGCGGCGCGCCAGGTCCGCGACGTCGGCCGGATCGACGCCGTCGAGCGCCGCGTGCAGCGCGGGCCAGGCCCCGGCCCGGTCGAGCGTGGCACGGTAGGCCGCCGCGGTGACGGCAAATCCGTCCGGCACGCGCAGGCCCTGGCCCGTCAGCTGGCGGTACATCTCGCCCAGGGATGCGTTCTTGCCGCCGACCGATGGCACGTCGTCGATGCCCAGCTCGGAAAACCAGCGGATGTAGTCGTGCGGCGTCGCCATGGCATCGGCCTCCAGGAACGGACTGCTAGCCTGACCATGGTAGCAGCCCGGCACCGTGTTCACCGGGATTTCGCATCCGCCGGAAAACCGTGAGGTCAAGGCGCCACATCGGTTAGCAATTTGATTCAGGTCAAACAAAATCCTTGCTGCAGCGCTTAGTCTCCAAGGCGGACCCGGCGTGCGACGCTGTGGAAGGGCGCCGGCAGCGCGGCGCGGAACGCGCCAGGGGAGGACGCATGACATCGATGGCGACCTTGCACGGCACGCAACCCCCGCCGGCCATCCGCGCGTGTCCTCCGCTGTCGCCGGCCACGCTGACGCGGTCGTTTTCGTTCTGCACGGGCATCGAGAACAGCGCGCCCGTGATCGCCGGTCCCGACGGCGCGCCGTGCCGCATCGACCAGATGGCGGCCTCGGGCCACGACACGCGCTGGCGCGAGGATTTCCGCCTGGTGCGCTCGCTCGGCCTGCGCTGCCTGCGCTACGGGCCGCCGTATTACCGCACGCATCTGGGCCCGGGACATTACGACTGGTCGTTCGCGGACGAGACCTTCGCGGAGTTGTCCCGGCTCGACATCACGCCGATCGCCGACCTGTGCCATTTCGGCGTGCCCGACTGGCTCGGCGATTTCCAGAACCCCGACTTCCCCCATTACTTCGCGGAGTACGCGGACGCGTTCGCGCGCCGTTTTCCCTGGGTCTGGCTGTACACCCCGGTGAACGAAATGCTGGTCACGGCCGAGTATTCGGCGCTGCGCGGCATCTGGAACGAGCGGCTGACCAGCGACCGCGCTTTCGTCACGGCGCTGTCCAACGTCGTGGAAGCGAACATCCGCGCGGGCGAGGCGATCTGCCGGCATTGCCGGCCATGGTTCGTCCAGAGCGAGGCGACGCGTTACTACCATCCCCACGATCCCGACGCCGCGGCACGCGCCGAGTTCCTGAACGGCCACCGCTTCCTGTCGCTCGACCTGAATTTCGGCCGGCTCCCCACGCCCGCGCTCGTGGACTACCTCCGCGAAAACGGCATGGTACAGGCCAGGCTCGACTATTTCATCAAGCGCGCACCCTGGTCGCACGCCATCATGGGAACGGACTACTACGAGATGGGCGAATCCGTCGTCTTCGCGGACGGGCGCACGAGCGGTTCGAACGTGCTGGGCTACTACGGCCTGACGCGGCAGTACCACGACCGCTACCGCCTGCCGATCATGCACACCGAGACCAACCAGGCGCAGTGCCTCAACGCGGCCGGATGGCTCGAACGGCAGTGGGCGAACGTGCTGCGCCTGCGCCAGGAAGGCTATCCGGTCATCGGCTTCACGTGGTACAGCCTGACCGACCAGGTGGACTGGGACATCGACCTGCGCGAGCGGCGCGGCCATGTCACGCAAAACGGCCTGTTCGACATGGACCGGCGCATCCGCCGCGTCGGCGTCGAATACCGGCGCATCGTGCACGCGTGGGGCGGCCAGCTCGTCGGCGCAGAACGGCGCAGGACCTGAGCCGGACAAAGGAGCGGTTTATGGACGACGCGGCATTGCTGACCGACCTGTATGAATTGCACATGGCCCAGGCCTACCACGCCGAAGGCATGGAAGGCACGGCGGTCTTCGATTTCATCGTGCGCAGGCTGCCGCCGGGTCGCAATTTCCTGGTCGCGGCGGGCCTGGAGAGCGTGCTCGCCTTCCTGGAGGCGCTGCGCTTCGGTCCCGACGACCTGGACTGGCTGCGCGCCACCGGCAGGTTCGGCGAGGATTTCCTGCGCTACCTGGGCGAGTTGCGCTTCTCGGGCAAGGTCGACGCCATGCCGGAGGGAACGGTATTCTTCCCGGGCGAGCCGGTGCTGCGCGTCGCCGCGCCGATCGCGCAGGCGCAACTCGTCGAGAGCCGGGTCATCAACCTGCTGCAATTCTCGATCCTGAGCGCGTCGAAGGCCGTACGCTGCGTGTTGGCGGCCGAGGGGCGGCAACTGGTGGACTTCGGCATGCGGCGCGCGCACGGCGCCGAGGCCGCGCTGCTGACGGCACGCTGCAGCTTCATCGCCGGCTTCGACGCTACCGCCACCGTCCTGGCCGGACGGCGCTACGGCATTCCCGTCGCGGGCACGATGGCGCATTCGTACATCCAGGCGCACGCGTCCGAGGAACAGGCGTTCGCCGCATTCGCCCAGGGCTACCCGGGCGGCTGCACGCTGCTGGTCGATACCTACGATGTCCCGCGCGCGCTGGGACGGGGCGCGGCGCTCGCGCGGCGGCTGCGCGCGGACGGCACGGGCCGGATCGACGCGGTGCGCATCGACAGCGGCGATCTGGTCGAACAGGCCCGTCTGGCCCGCCGGTTGCTCGACGAGCAGGGGTGCCCGGAGATCCGCATCGCCGTCAGCGGCGACCTCGACGAGCATGCGATCGCCCGGCTGGTGATGCAGAAGGCGCCGGTCGACAGCTTCGGCGTCGGCACGCGCCTGGCCACGTCGTCGGACGCGCCGTACCTGGACTGCGCGTACAAGCTGGCCGAGTACGACGGACAGGGGCGGCGCAAGCGCTCGACCGGCAAGGAAACGTATCCGGGCAAAAAACAGGTGTTCCGCCGGCTCGACGACGACGGCGTCATCGTCGACGATACCATCGGCCTCGAGACGGAATCCGTGCCCGGGCACCCCTTGCTGCAGCCGGTGATGCTGGCGGGACGGCGCTGCTGTCCCGCCTGGACCCTCGCGCACATGCGCCAGCAACTGCGCAGCCAGCTTGCCAGCCTGCCGCCGGGCGTCACGGGCCTGGCCGCGGCCGTGCCGCCGCCGGTGCGCATCTCGGCGGGCGTGACGCAACTGGCGGCGGAGGTCGACCACCGGTTCGGCTGAGCTCAGGCAATGCCGAAGCGCCGGGTCAGCCACGCCTTGGCCGCCTGGGTGACGACCGCGTAAGCCGCGAGGATCGCAGCCAGGCCCCACCAGTATACCGGCGGCGGCGGTGCGAACCCGAGCATGGATGCCAGCGGCGACCACGGCAGCCACAGCCCGGTCGCGCAGACCAGCACGCTCGCCGCGACGAGCGGCAGCGACGGCCGGTTCGCGAGCGTCGGCAGGGCAGCGGTGCGGATCACGTACACGATCAGCGTCTGCGACAGCAGCGATTCGACGAACCAGCCCGTCTGGAACCGCGCGGGGTCGTGCGCCATGCCGAGCCCGAACCAGAGCAGGCCGAAGGTCGCGTAGTCGAACAGCGAGCTGATCGGTCCGAAGCAGAGGACGTAGCGGCGCAGGCTGTCGACTTCCCAGCGCCGCGGGCGCGCCAGGTAGGCCGGGTCGACGCGGTCGGTCGTCAGCGCCGTCTGCGAGCAGTCGTACAGCAGGTTGTTGAGCAAGACCTGCACCGGGGCCATCGGCAGGAACGGCAGCAGGACGCTGGCGCCGAGCACGCTGAACATGTTGCCGAAATTGGAGCTGGCGCTCATGCGCACGTACTTGACGATGTTGCCGAATACGGTACGCCCCGTCATGACACCATCGGCGATGGCCGTCAGGCTCTTGCTCGTCAAGACCAGGTCGGCCGATTCCTTGGCGATGTCGGCGCCGGTGTCGACCGAGATGCCGACGTCGGCGGCCTTTAAAGCCGGACCGTCGTTGACGCCGTCGCCGAGGAACCCGACGACCCGTCCCCCGCCTTGCAGGCAGCGGATCACGCGCGTCTTCTGCGCGGGATCGAGCTTGGCGAACACGCCGGTGACGAGCGCCTGCTTGCCGAGTTCGGCGTCGTCCAGCCGGTCGACCTGCGCGCCGTCCAGCGCCGCGGCGGCGTCGAGGCCCACCATGCCGCACACGTGGCGGCACACGGCCAGGTTGTCGCCGCTGAGCACCTTGACCGCCACGCCGGCCCGCGCCAGCGCGGTGAGCGCCGCGGCTGCGGACTCTTTCGGGGGATCGAAGAACGCGATGTAGCCGACCAGCACGAGATCGCGTTCCAGCGCGGGATCGGTCAGCCGGTTCTCGGCGGCGTCGAGCAGGCGGTACGCGATGGCGATGACCCGCAGGCCGTCGGCATTCAGGCGCTCCACGACATCGCCCAGTGCGCCGGCCCGGTCGCCGGCGAGCGCGGCCCGGCTGCCGTCGCATTCCGCATGCGTGCAGACGGCCAGCATTTCCTCCACCGCACCCTTGCAGATCAGCACGCGCCGGCCGTCCGGCCCGGCGACCACGACGGACATGCGCCGGCGCCGGAAATCGAACGGCATCTCGCCCAGCTTGCGCCAGCCGCGGTCCGCGTCCAGGCGCGCGTGCACGTGCGAGTGTTGCAGGACGGCATTGTCGAGCAGGTTCCGCAGGCCGGTCTGGTAATAACTGTTCAGGTAGGCATAGTCGACCACCAGTTCCGATTCCTTGCCGGCGATGTCGACGTGGCGCTCGAGCACCACGCGATCCTGCGTCAGCGTGCCGGTCTTGTCGGTGCACAGCACGTCGATCGCCCCGAGGGTCTGGACGGCACCGAGCCGCTTGACGATCACCTGTCGCCTGGCCAGTTCCAGGGCGCCGCGCGCGAGATTGACGGTGACGATCATCGGCAGCATCTCCGGCGCCAGGCCGACCGCCACGGCCGTGGCGAACAGCAGGGCCTCGCGCCAGTCGCCCTTGCTGGCCCAGTTGAGCACGAGGACGAGCGGCGCCATCACCAGCATGATCCGCAGCAGCAGCCGGACCACCCGGTCGATGCCGCGGTCGAAGCTGCTGCGTTCGCGCGCCATGGCCAGTGCCGCCGCCACCTTGCCGAAGCCGGTGGCGGCGCCCGTCGCGACGATCAATGCGCGGGCGCTGCCGCTGGTCACGTGCGTGCCCATCAGGCCGATGTTGGCGAAGCCGGTGGCCGGGCCGTCGCCGCGTGCCGGCCGGTCGGTCTTTTCCGCCGGCAGCGACTCCCCGGTCAGCGAGGACTGGTCGATGAACAGGTCGACGGCCTCGATGAACCGCACCTCCGCCGGGATGGGATCGCCCGCCGCCAGCAGCACGACATCGCCCGGCACCAGCGCCTCCAGCGGCTGTGCCGCCGCCGGCATGCCCGGCCGCAGCACGCGCGCGGTCGTGCGCACGAGGGCGCGCAGGCGCTCGACGGCGCGGTCCGACCGGTATTCCTGGGCGAAGCCGAGGACCGACGACAGGCACACGATCACCGCGATCACCGCGGCGCTGACGCCTTGCCCGGTGGCGAGGTCGACGCCGGCGAGACCCAGGAGGAGCAGCGGCAGCGGCCGGGCGAACTGGCTGAGAAAGGTGCGGACCGGATGGCGGTGGCGCCTGTCGGTGACCGTGTTGGGACCATGACGGGCGAGCCTGGCCCGGGCGTCCGCGGCCGTCAGGCCTTCCGGACCGGACCCGAGCAGGTGCAGAGCGGCGGCGGCGTCGAGTTCGGCGAGCGCCGTCAGGTCCGCTGGAACAGGGGATGGCGCGGACGGCGGCGATCTCAATGGGCGAGCAGGACGGGAATCCCGGCGTCCGCCAGCACGGTGCGGCTCGCGCCGCCCAGGCACAGTTCGCGTAACCGGGTATGGCCGAAGCAACCCATCACCAGCAGGCCGCAATCCAGTTCCGTGGCGAGCGCCAGCAGGTCGTGGCCGGGATCGCGCCACGCGTCGCGCATCACCATACGCGCGTTCACGTAGTGGCGCGCGAGGAAATGCATCAGGTCGGCCTGTTCCGCCTGGACCGCCTCGTCGGCCGGATCGGCGGGACAGATCGCCGCCACGACGACGCCCGCCGAGCGGCGCAGCAGCGGCAGGGACGCGCTCAGCGCGAACGACGCTTCCTTGCCGCCGTCCCAGGCCACGAGCACCTTTGCGCCATGCCATGGTGCCGGGTCGGTGCGCGGCACGACGACGACCGGACGCGCGCAGTTGAGGACCAGGTACTCGGGCAGGCGCACCGCCATGTCGGGCATCGCCTCGGCCGGGTCGTCCTGGCTGATCACGACGAGGTCGGCGAAGCGTGCGAGGCGGGCCAGGCCGTCGTCCGCCCGGTCGCAGACGAAGCGCGCCTCGTACCGGACGCCCATGGCTTGCGCGATATTCTCGAACGCGGCCAGGGCGCGCCGGGCGTTGTCGGCCAGCGGTTCGAAGTAGCTGGCACCGAGCGAGCCCGGCTTTTCATGGTATCCGTTCGGGAAAATGCTGCGCGAGACGCCGAGCATCGCCGCGCCGACGAGGTGCGCGCCGGTGGCGTGGGCGAGGGCCGCGGCGTAGCGGATGCGCGCGGGCGCGTGGGCGGAGCCGTCGACGTGCACGAGGATGGTGGCGAGCATGGCGGCGCGCTCCGTGGCGGGACGGGGCGGCATGGTCAATGCGCCAGCAGCACCGGCACGGCCAGGCGCCGCAGCACGGTACGGCTGACGCCGCCGAGCAGGATCTCGCGATAGCGCGAGTGGCCGTAGCAGCCCATCACGAGCAGGTCGGCCTTGCGGTCCTCGACGAGGACCAGCAGCGCATTGCCCACTTCGCCGCGCGGATGGTGGCGGCTTACCTTGGCGTTGACGCCGTGCCGGTCGAGGAACCGCGCCAGCTCTGCCGCGTCCTCGGGCGAACGGGCGCTCGACGAATCGTCGTCGAAGATCGCGACCTCCACCTCGCTCGCACGCGCGAGCAGCGGCAACGCTGCGCGGACGGCGCGCGCGGCTTCGGGGCTGGCGTTCCAGGCGATCATCGCGCGCTCGAACGTGCCCGTGTGCGCCCCGGGATGCGGCACCACGAGCACGGGGCAGGGCGAATTCATCGCGATGTACTCGGGCAGCCCGGCGACGCCGGACAGCGCGGGCGTCCCCGGCCGCGTGTGTCCGACGACCACGAGGTCGGCATACAGGGCCTGGACGGCCAGCGCCAGGCCCGGCTCGGCGTCGTCGATCCGGTGCTCGAACGAGGCGACGCCCGCCCGGCTTGCCAATCCGTCGAATTGCGTGCCGCGCGCTTCGGCGAGCGCGCGCAGGTCGCTGAACAGGGGCGTGAGATCGCCCAGCTCCACGCCGTGCAGGGTGGTTTCGCGGATGAAGCGGGAAATGCCCGTCTGCGTCATCCCGACCAGGTGCGCGCCCTGCGCGTTCGCCAGCCTGGCGGCAAAGGCGACGAGGTCGGGTGCCTCGGGCGAATCGTCGACGTGGACGAGAACGGTCTTGTAGTCCATGTTGCGCTCCTTCGTATGCGGGCCGTCAGTGCGCCGCCGTGCTGGCCGACAGGGCCTGTACCAGCAGGTTCGCCTGTGGATTGCTGGTCTTGCCGTCGATGATGTCGCTGGCCGACAGGGTGCGGTGGTAGTAGGCGTTGTTCAGGTTCTGGTTGTAGCGCACGCCGGTCAGCTCGATGGAGGCGGCGTCGCCGAACACGCCGCGGCTGTCCGACCAGGCGACGACGTCGCCCGCCCCGGCGGAGCTCTGGACCATGCGGTTCCAGTTCACGACCGTCAGGCCGGCTTTCGCGTTCAGCGCGATGCTCGTCTTCTTCATGAACGCGTCCACGGCCTTCTGGTTGTTCAGTACGAATGCGAGCATGCCGCCCTGCGCGCCGACCTGCAGGCCCAGGCTCAGGCCCGCGGTGTCGTAGAAGACGGGTTGCGACCAGCCGCCGTCGGCCATGCGCAGCAGGAGGAGTCCTGCGCCGCCCTCCGCGCCCACGCCGATCGCCGCCCGCGTGTACTTCGGTACGATGAACACGCCTTTCGCGGCCGCCAGCAGGGCGCGCATGCGCTCGTCCATGTCGAGTTGGCGGACGACGCTGATGGCTTGCACGACGTGGCGCTCGGCGGCCGCCGACTGACGCGCGGCCGCGGATGTCGTGTCGGACCTCGGCGCGTCCTGCGCATGCGCGAGAACGGGACCTGCGAGCAGGGCGGCGGCGGCCCAGCGCAGGACATGAACGTTGATGATGTTCATCGCGAACTCCTTGGTTGGAACGGTTGTGTCGCATCAATCCTAGACGTGCCCGATGGGGTTGCGGTATGACCCAGATCAAGTATCGCGGTGAACGCTTGAATATGTTTCGCAAACCGAGATTTGATTTGGGTCATACCCAACATCATTGACGGGCCCTTATAGTCAGCTTTCTTGACGCCGCGCGGACCCTGCCATGCGACTTTTACGAATGCCGAGCTTGCCGATCATCGGCGGCGCGATGAAGAACACGACCTTGACGAAGCGCCTGGTGGCGGGCCTGGCCGTGCTGCTGCTGGCCGGCGCCGGCGCGTATGCGTGGAAGCTGTCGCGGCCGCAGGGGTCGGGGCCGGGTTTCGTCAGCGGCAATGGCAGGATCGAGGCCGTCGAGATCGACATCGCGGCCAAGCTGCCGGGACGCGTCGCCGACGTGCTGGTCGAGGAGGGCGACCTGGTGCGCGCCGGCCAGGTGCTCGCGCGCATGGACGACGCCGCGCTGCGCGCCCGCAAGAACGAAGCGCTGGCGCGCGAGCGGCAGGCACGCGACGCCGTGGCCGGCGCCGAGGCCCAGCTGGCGATGCGGCGCAGCGACCAGGCCGCCGCCGTGGCCGTGCGGACGCAGCGCGAAAGCGAACTGGACGCCGCGCGCCGGCGCCTGGCCCGCTCCACCGTGCTGGCGCAGGCGGGCGCCGCTTCGCTGCAGGATCTCGACGATGACCGGGCGCGCGTGGACGGGGTCCGCGCCGCGCTGGCGGCCGCCGGCGCGCAGTTGGCGGCCGCCGCGGCCGGCGTCGAGGCCGCCCGGGTCCAGGTCGTGCAAAGCCGCTCCGCCGTCGAGACGGCCGTCGCCACGACGGCCAGCATCGACGCCGACCTGCGCGACGAGGTGCTGGTGGCCCCGCGCGCGGGCCGGGTGCAGTACCGCGTCGCGCAGCCCGGCGAAGTGCTCGCGGCCGGCGGCAAGGTGGTCAACCTGATCGACCTCACGGACGTCTACATGACGTTCTTCGTGCCCGAGGATGCCGCCGGCCGCGTGGCGCTCGGCAGCGAGGTGCGCCTCGTGCTGGACACTGCGCCCGGCGTCGTGGTGCCGGCCACCGTCAGCTATGTCGCGAGCAGCGCGCAGTTCACGCCCAAGTCGGTGGAGACATCGAGCGAGCGCCAGAAGCTGATGTTCCGGGTGAAGGCCCAGGTCGACCGCGGCATGCTGGAACGCCACGCCGACCAGGTCAAGGCGGGCGTGCCGGGCGTGGCCTGGCTCCGTATCGATGCGTCGCGGCCGTGGCCCGCCGGACTGGCGCTGCGGAGCACGCCGTGAACGATGGCGGCGCCGCGTCGGTGGCCCGCCTTGCCGGGGTGTGCGTGCGCTACGGCGCGACGGCGGCTCTGGATGGGGTCGACCTCGACCTGCCGGCCGGGCGCATGACCGCCCTGGTCGGCCCGGACGGCGTCGGCAAGTCCAGCCTGCTGGCGGTCGCCGCCGGGGCGCGCCGCGTGGGCGCCGGGACGGTGCGCGTGCTCGGCGGCGACATGACCGACGCCCGCTGGCGCGCGACCGCCTGCCCGCGCATCGCCTACATGCCGCAGGGGCTCGGCCGCAACCTCTATCCGAGCCTGACCGTGGAAGAAAACCTGCAGTTCTTCGCGCGCCTGTTCGGCCTCGACGCGGGCCAGCGGCGCGCGCGCATCGACATGCTGGCCGCCGGCACCGGGCTGCTGCCCTTCCTCGGCCGGCCGGCGGGCCAGCTGTCCGGGGGCATGAAACAGAAGCTGGGCCTGTGCTGCGCGCTCGTGCACGATCCCGACCTGCTGATCCTGGACGAGCCCACCACCGGCGTGGACCCGCTCGCGCGCCGCCAGTTCTGGGACCTGATCGGCGCGATCCGGGACGCGCGGCCGGGACTGAGCGTCGTCGTGGCGACCGCCTACATGGACGAGGCGCGCCGGTTCGACTGGCTGGTGGCGCTGGACGCCGGCCGCGTGCTGGCCTGCGGTACGCCGGCCGGACTGCTCGCGCAGACGGGCTGTACGGATCTCGAACAGGCCTTCGTCGCGCTGCTGCCGGCCGAACGGCGTGCCGGCTACCGTCCGCTGGTGGCGCGCCCGCGCCCGCCCGTGGCCGGTGCCGAGGTGGTGATCGAGGCGGACAACCTGTCCTGCCGGTTCGGCAGCGTCGAGGCGGTGACGGCGGTCAGCTTCCGCATCGTGCGCGGGGAGATCTTCGGCTTCATCGGCTCCAACGGCTGCGGCAAGACCACGACGATGAAGATGCTGACCGGTCTGCTGCCGCCGAGCGCGGGGCGGGCCACGCTGTTCGGCGCACCCGCCGGCGCGCAGGGCACGGCGGCCCGGCGGCGGGTCGGCTACATGTCGCAAGGGTTCTCGCTGTACCAGGAGCTGACGGTGCGCCAGAACCTGCTGCTCCACGCGCGCCTGTTCGACCTGTCCGACGACGAGGCCGAGGCACGCTGCGCGGCGCTGGCCGGGCGCTTCGGCCTGGCGGCGCTGCAGGGCGCCGTGCCGGGCAAGCTGCCGCCGGGCGTGCGCCAGCGCCTGTCGCTGGCGGTGGCGCTGGTGCACCGGCCGGAACTCCTGATCCTGGACGAGCCCACGTCGGGCGTCGACCCGGTCGCGCGCGACGGCTTCTGGGAAGAACTGCTGACATTGGCGCGCCACGACGGCGTGACGATTTTTATTTCGACGCACTTCATGAACGAGGCCGAGCGCTGCGACCGCGTCGCGCTGATGCATGCCGGCCGCGTGCTCGCCAGCGGCACGCCGGAGGAATTGCGGGCCGGACGGGGCGCGGCCACGCTCGAGGACGCGTTCATCGGCTGGCTGCGCACCGCCGCGCCGGACGAGGAGTCACCCGCGCCGCCGCGCCTGGCCGCGGCCAGGGCACCGGCGCGCGGCGGCTGGCTGCGGCGCACCGGCAGCTACGCCTGGCGCGAAACGCTGGAACTGCGGCGCGACCCCGTGCGCACCATCCTCGCGCTGTGCGGCTCGCTGCTGCTGATGATCGTGATCGGCTACGGCATCGACATGGACGTCGAAAGCCTGCGCTTCGCGGTGCTCGACCGCGACGGCACCACGCTCAGCCGCGACTACGCGCTCAACCTGGCGGGCTCGCGCTATTTCATCGAGCGGCCCGCGCTGGCGAGCTACGCGGACCTGGACGCGCGCATGCGCTCGGGCGAACTGGCGCTGGCGCTCGAGATCCCGCCGGGATTCGCGCGCGCCGTCGCGCATGGCCGGCCGGCGCAGATCGCGGCGTGGATCGACGGCGCGATGCCGGTGCGGGCCGAGACCGTCGAGGGGTATGTGCAGGGGATGCACGAGGAATGGCTGCGCGGCCGCGCCGTCCGCGCCGGCGGCGCGGCCGGCGGCGTCGCCATCGAGACCCGGTTCCGCTACAACCCCGACGTGCGCAGCCTGCCGGCCATGGTGCCGGGGATCATGGCGCTCCTGTTGCTGATGCTGCCCGCCATGCAGGCGGCGCTCGCCGTCGTGCGCGAAAAGGAGACGGGGTCGATCGTCAACCTGTACGTCACGCCCGTGCGGCGCAGCGAATTCCTGCTCGGGAAGCAGGCGCCCCACGTCGTGCTGGCGCTGGTGAATTTCCTGCTGATGGTCGTCATGGCCGTCACCCTGTTCCGCGTGCCGCTGAAGGGCAGCCTGGCGGCGCTTGCGCTCGCCGCCTTGCTGTACAGCATCTGCTCGACCGGGATCGGCCTGCTGGCGTCGAGCTTCACCCGCAGCCAGATCGCGGCGCTGTTCTTCACGATGATCGGTACCATCGTCCCCGCCATCCAGTTCGCCGGCCTGATCCACCCGGTCGTCGCGCTGGAAGGTGCCGGGCGGCTGATCGGGGAAGCCTATCCGGCCTCGCACATGCTCACCATCAGCCGCGGCGTGTTCGGCAAGGCGCTCGGCGTCGCCGCGCTGGCGCCGGACTACCTGGCGCTGCTGGCGGCGATCCCCGTGATCCTCGGCCTCGCGATCGCCGCGCTGCCGAAGCAGGAGCGCTAGCGTGGGTACGGTGTCACTCCGGAAGGTAGGGCGCCTCGGCGTCAAGGAGTGGTGGAGCCTGGTGCGCGACCCGGTCATGCTGCTGCTGATCCTGTACACCTTCACCGCCGCCGTGTACATCGCCGCGACCGCCCAGCCCGAGACGCTGACGCGCGCCGCCCTGGCGATCGTGGACGAGGACCGGTCGCCACTGTCCCTGCGCCTGCGCGACGCCTACGCGCCGCCGCAATTCATGGTGCCCGAACTGATCACGCTGGGCGAGGCCGACGCACGGCTGGACCGCGGCCGCGCCACCTTCGTGCTGGTGATTCCGGCCGGGTTCCAGCGCCGCGTGCTGGCGGGCCGCGCCGCCGCGCTGCAGCTGAACGTGGACGCCACCCGCATGAGCCAGGCATTCACGGGCAGCGGCTACATCCAGCGGATCGCACAGGAGGAGATCGCCGGTTTCCTCGCGGGCGTGCGCGTGCCGGCCGCGCCGCCGATCGACCTGTCGATACGGGCCCGCTTCAATCCGGCGCTGGCGCCGTCCTGGTTCGGCGCGGTCGCCGAACTGGTCAACAACATCACGATGCTGTCCGTGATCCTGACGGGGGCGGCGCTGATCCGCGAACGCGAGCACGGCACCGTCGAACACCTGCTGGTGATGCCGGTCGGCCCGCTCGAGATCATGCTGGCCAAGCTGTGGTCGATGGGCGCGGTGGTGTTGCTGGCTACGCTCGTCGCGCTGCTGGGCATCGTGCGTGGCCTGCTGGACGTGCGGCTGGGCGGGTCGGTGCCGCTGTTCCTGGCCGGTACGCTGCTGCACCTGTTCGCCGTCACCTCGCTCGGGATCCTGCTGGCGACGCTGGCGCGCACCATGCCCCGGTTCGGGATGCTCGTGATCCTCGTGCTGCTGCCGCTGCAGATGCTGTCGGGTGCGACGACGCCGCGCGAGAGCATCCCCTCGCCGTTGCGGGAATTGATGCTGGCGGCGCCGACCACCCATTTCGTCGAACTGAGCCAGGCCATCCTGTTCCGGGGCGCCGGACTGGACGTGGTGTGGCCGCAGTTCCTGGCGCTGGCAGGCATCGGCGCGGCGCTGTTCGGCATCGCGCTGGCGCGGTTCGGGGCGGCCATGCGCCAGTAGGGACGTCGCGGCGGCGGTTCAGTGCGCGAGCAGCAGCGGCACCGGCGCGCGTTCCAGCAGTTCGCGCGTGACGCCGCCGAGGATCCATTCGCGATAGCGGCTGTGGCCGTAGGCACCCGCGACCAGCAGGCCGGCGCCCGTGCTGCGCGCCATGTCGATCAGTGCGGCGCCGTTCGTGCCGCGCGTACGCTCCACGATCACGTCCACCTGCACGCCCTGGCGGGCCAGGTACAGCGCCATGTCGGCACCCGGTTCCTCGCCGTGCAGCTCGGACAACTGGTCGGGGTTGACGAGGGCGAGCTTGACACTCTCGGCGCATTGCAGCAGCGGCAGCGCGCCCTCGATGGCGCGGATGGCCTGCATGCTGCCGTCCCACCCGACCACGGCAGTGCCCGGGATGGGCTGGCCCTGGTAGCCGTCCGGCACCACCAGCACGGGACGCGCGCCGTGCAGCGTGACATGTTCGGGCAAGCCGCGCACGCGCACGGGGAGGGCGGGATCGGGGTCGGTGTCCCGGCTCAGCACGATCAGGTCGGCATAGCGCGACTGCATGAGCAGCGCGAAGCCGGGCTCGTCGTCGACCAGGCGCTGCTCGAGCGACGCCACGCCCAGGCGGCGCGCGTCTTCCATGAACGCCTCGAGCCGCAGGCTGGCGGCGTCGCGCAGGCCCTGGAAGTCGCTGCCCGGCATCATCGGCGCGCCCATCGACCCGGTCAGCAGGGCGAAGTCGAGCCACGACATGCCGGTCATGGCGCTGCCGACGAGGTGGGCGTCGTGCGTCGTGGCCAGTTGGGCCGCGGCGCGCAACCGGCTTTGCTGCTGGTGGCTGCCGTCGATGTGAACTACGATGGTCTTGTACATGGTGTGTTCCTTTCAGGGCGTTGACCGATGGGTGCGTGACGTCCACATCACTGTATGCCGCCGGCACGTCGCCGTCAGGCAGCCGCTTGACGTAGATCAAAAACATCAAAACTTTCGTGGATAAAGCCCGAATTCACGCCAAACGCTTTGATATTGGCCAGGACAACCCCTATGATGGTCGCACTCATGTATTGACATGGCCGCCATGCAATCCGATTCCATCCACGTGCGTCTCGACTGGCTACTGGGCGCTTCGCGCGACCCGATGCTCGTGTGCGATCCCGCCGGCGTCATCGTCCGGGCCAACCCGCCGCTCGCGGCGTTGTTCGGCTGGCCGCTGGACGAACTGGTCGGCGAACCCGTCGAGGTGCTGGTGCCGGCGCATGCCCGCAGCCGCCACGCAGGCTTGCGCCGCAGCAGCGACGGCGCCCGCGCCATGGGCAGCGGGCGGTTCGCGGCGGTCGACCAGGCCGGCAACGAATTCCCCGTCGAGGTGAGCCTGGCCCGGCTGGACGCCGACGGCGGCCCGCTCACGCTGGCCACCGTCCACGACGTCCGCGCCCGCGTCGGCGCCGAGCAGGCGTTGCGCGACAGCGAAGCGCGCATGCGCGCCGTGTTCGAGACCGCGGCGGACGGCATCATCACGATCGACGAGCGCGGCCGGATCGAACGCGTCAACCCGGCCGCGGAGCGGATGTTCGGGTACGCGGAGGCGGAACTGGCCGGGCGCAACGTGTCGGTCCTGATGCCGTCGCCCGACCGCGAGCGCCACGACGGCTACCTGCGCCACTACGTCCGCACGGGCGAGCGGCGCGTCATCGGCAGCGGGCGCGAGGTGTACGGGCTGCGCAAGGACGGCGGGGTCTTCCCGATGGAGCTCGCGGTGACCGAAATGCGCATCGGCACGGCCCGCATGTTCACCGGCCTCGTGCGCGACATCACGGCGCGCAAGGACAGCGAACGGCATACCGGGACGTTGCTGCGCGAACTGCGCGCCGCGAACGAGGAACTGAGCAACTTTGCCTACGTCGTGTCGCACGACCTGAAGGCGCCGCTGCGCGCGATCGCCGCGCTCGCGGACTGGCTCGCGACCGATTACGCCGACCGGTTCGACGACGAGGGCCGCGAGCACATGCGGCTGCTGATCAGCCGGGCGCACCGGATGGGCAGCCTGATCGACGGCATCCTCCAGTATTCCCGGCTGGGCCGCGAAGGGGGCACGCTGCGCATGGTCGACGTGAACGCGGCCGTGGCGGAAGTCGTCGACCTGCTGGCGCCGCCGCCGTCGGTCGTCGTGACCGTGGCGCCCGGTCTGCCGCGGGTCTGGACCGAGCCGACGCGGATCCGCCAGGTCTTCCACAACCTGGTCTCGAACGCCATCAAGTACATGGACAAGCCCGAGGGCACCGTCGCCGTGGCCTGCAGCGACGACGACGGTTACTGGCGGTTCTCGGTGGCCGACAACGGGCCCGGCATCGAAGCGCGCCATTTCGAGCGGATCTTCCAGCTGTTCCAGACCCTGGCGCCGCGCGACCGGGTCGAGAGCACCGGCGTGGGCCTGGCGCTCGTCAGGAAAACCGTGGGGCTGCTGGGCGGACGGGTGTGGGTCGAGTCCGAGCCGGGCAAGGGCAGCACGTTTTACTTCACCCTGCCGAAGGCATGCCGCGACGGCGGATCGGAGCGACGATGAAATCCTGTAACAGGACGATCCTCCTCGTCGAGGACGACAAGGTCGACGTGCTCACCACCCGCCGCGCCCTCAAGGAAATCCATGTCACGAACCCGCTCGTCGTATGCGAGAACGGAGAAGAGGGGCTGGCGTGGCTGCGCGACAACGCCGACGTGCCCTGTCTCGTGCTGCTGGACCTGAACATGCCCGTGATGAACGGCATCGAGTTCCTCGAACACATCAAGCGCGACGCGCGCCTGCGCCGCATCCCGACCGTCGTGCTGACCACGTCGGAGGAGCAGGAGGACAAGGTCAGGACGTTCGATCTCGGCATCGCGGGCTACATGGCGAAGTCCGTGGATTACCGGCGCTTCGTCGAGATCATGCGGTCCATCGACCTGTACTGGACCATGAGCGAGCTGCCCTGACATGAACACGATGCTCGTGCTGCTGGTCGAGGACGACCTGGTCGACCGCATGGCATGCCGCCGGCGCCTGGGCGGGAACGTCGCCGGCCGGTTCCGGCAGGAGGATGCCGACGACGGCGAACGGGGGCTGGCCCTCGCCGCCAGCCTGCGTCCCGACTGCATCCTGCTCGACTACCACCTGCCCGACATGACGGGATTCGAGTTCCTGGCCCGGCTCGTGGCGAGCCCGGACGACGCCGTGCGCGCGATCCCGGTGCTGATGTTGACCGGCGCCGACAGCGCGGCCGTCGCCACCGAGGCGATGCGCCGCGGCGCGCGCGACTACCTGGTCAAGGACGCCGAGGGACGCTACCTCGAACTGCTTCCGGCGGCCATCGAGCGCCTGCTGCGCGAGCAGCGCCTGCTGAAGGAAAAGCGCCAGGCCGACGCCCGGTTCCGCACGCTGGTCGAGCAGACCCAGGCAATCAGCTACATCGTCGCGCCCGACCATCCCGACCGCCTGCACTACATCAGCCCGCAAATCGGCATGCTCGGCTACGCGCCCTCGCAATGGCTGGACACGCCCGGGCTGTACGCCGAGTGCATGTTGCCGGAAGAGCGCGCCGGCGTGCTCGCCGAAGTGATGCGCTGCCGCGCAGCCGGGCTGCCGCTGCGCCTGGAATACCGGTTGCGCACACGTACGGGCGCTGTCCTGTGGTTCCGCGACCAGGCCGACCTTGTGCACGACGACGCCGGCAAATCCCTGTTCATGCAGGGCACCCTGGTCGACATCACGGCGGGCAAGGAGGCCGAACGGCAGCTTACCGAGGCACGCGACGAGCTGCGCAAGCTGGCCGCGTACCAGGAACGGATCCGGGAGGAAGAGCGCCAGCGCATCGCGCGCGAGATCCACGACGAGCTGGGTGGCCTGCTCACCGGCATCAAGGCCTATGTGTCCGTCATCGGCGAACGGGCCGCGCAGGCGGGACTCGCCGCCGATCCCCTGCTGGCGGACACCGCCGCGCTGGCGCAGGATGCCATCGACACGGTCCGGCGCGTGATCGCCGACCTGCGGCCGAGCGTGCTCGACCAGCTGGGCATCTGGGCCGCGCTGGAGTGGTACGCGGCGCAGGTCGCCCAGCGCTCCGGCATCGCCTGCGGCTGCGAGATCGATCCCGCCGCCGCCATGCTCGACCTCGACGCGGACCGCGGCATCATGCTGTTCCGGATCGCGCAGGAAGCCATGACGAACGTCCAGCGCCATGCGGGCGCGCACAGGGTCCTGCTGCGCGTCCGGCTGGCGGACGACGCGCTCGTCGTCACGGTCGAGGACGACGGGTGCGGCATCGTGGCGGACGCCGGCGCGTCGTGGGGCATCCTCGGCATGCGCGAGCGCGCGCGCAGCCTCGGCGGCACGTTGACGGTGGCGCCGCGGCCCGGCGGCGGCACCGTCGTCACGCTGCGCATGCCGGCCGGGGGCCACCGTGGCGAATGACCCCGTCAAGGTGCTGCTGGTCGACGACCACGCCATCGCCCGCAACGGCGTGCGGCTGATGCTCGGCACGGCCGCCGACATCGCGGTGGCGGGCGAGGCCGCCGATGCGCAGCAGGCCCTCGAGCGCGTGCGCGACGAGGGGTTCGACGTGGCCCTGATCGACATCGCGATGCCCGGCATGAACGGCCTGGACCTGTTGCGCCAGCTGCGCGCCCTGTGCCCGCGCATGGCCGTGCTCGTGCTGAGCACGTACGCGGAAGAGATCTACGCCGTGCGTGCGCTCAAGGAAGGCGCGGCCGGCTACCTCACGAAGGACGCGCCGACCGCCGTACTGGTGGACGCCGTGCGGCGCGCGGCGGCAGGCCACAAGTACCTCAGCCCGGCGGTCGTGGACAGGCTGGCGGCGCTGGTCAGCGGCGCCGCCGCCGCGTCCGGGCACGATGCGCTGTCCAACCGCGAGCTCGAGGTCTTCAGGCTGATCGCGCGGGGCGAATCGCTGGTACAGATCGGCGCGCGCCTGCACCTGAGCCCGAACACGGTCACGACCTACCGCACGCGCATCCTCGACAAGATGGGCTTGTCCAGCAACGCCGAGCTGACGCGCTATGCCCTCGAGCATGGCCTGATCTAGTCGGGGATCCCCTACACGACGGGGCGGGAAACCTTGGCTTCAACTTGCCGGGATACGCGCTGCCGGCGCGTCCGGTTTCGTCCGACACTGCTTGCATGTTCATAATGACATGCGAGGACGACGCGATGACTGAGCAGACATTCCGGATCGCCCCGGCTACCGTTTCCGAGGGCGATGCCGCCGGCACGGGCAAGTGCGGCAGATGCGCCTACCGCGCGCTGTGCCTGCCGTCCGGCCTGAGCGACCGCGACCTGTCCTTGGTGGAAGGCGCGATCGGCTGCCGGCGTCGCCTGGCGCGCGGCGACGCGCTGTTCCGCGCCGGCCAGCCGTTCGCGAATCTGTTCGCCATCCGCTTCGGCCATGTCATGACGTGCCGCAGCGACCAGCGCGGCGAACGCTACATCACCGGATTCCAGATGGCGGGGGACCTGCTCGGCATGGACGCGATCGGGAACGGCGAGCACGCGAGCACCGCGATCGCGCTGGAAGACAGCGAAGTCTGCGAAATGCCGTATGCGCGGCTGCAACGCCTGATGGCCGAGATGCCCCAGCTCATGGAGCACTTCCACCGGACGATGAGCCAGGAAATCCTGCGCGACCAGTCCGCGATCCGTTTCCTCGGCATCCTGCGCGCGGACGAGCGCATGGCCGGCCTGATGCTGAACCTGTCCGCCCGCTATGCGATGCGCGGATTTTCCCCGCGGCGGTTCCGGTTGCGCATGTCGCGCGACGACATGGGGCGCTACCTGGGCCTGAAGATGGAGACCGTGAGCCGCCTGCTGGCACAGTTCCGCGACCTCGGGTTGATCCGCCTCGACCGCCGCGAACTGGAAATCCTCGACATGCGCGGCCTCGAGGCGCTGGCCGCCGGCGCGCGCACCGAGGCGACATCCTGACACGTCGGCAGGCGCGCCGGGCCGGTGCCGCGCCTGCCTGCGATTCCTCCGCATCGGCACCGAACCATGGAGAACCGTCATGGCACATCACCTGACACCCTTCGAACCCTTCGCCGACCTGATGCCGTTCGACCCGGTCCGCGGCTTCGACCAGCTGTTGCGCGAGTTCGGCCGCGCGGGATTCCCGAAACAGGACGTTCCCGCCATCCGGCTCGACGTCGACGAGACCGACCAGGCCTACGCCGTCACCGCCGACATGCCCGGCATGAACAAGGAAGACATCCAGGTCCGCATCGACGGCAACCAGGTCGTCATCTCCGCCGAGCGCAAGCGCGACACCGAACAGAAGACGGGCAACGTCGTGCGCAGCGAGCGGCACTGGGGGCAGCAATACCGCGCGTTCACGCTGCAATGCCCGGTCGACGAGGCCAAGGCCGAGGCCACCTACGAGAACGGCGTGCTCAAGCTGACCCTGCCGAAGAAGGCGCAGGCGACGGCGCACCGGCTCGACATCCACTGACGGCGGCCACGATGCGTGCCCTCGTCTACCATGGACCCGGCCGGAAGGCGCTGGAAGAGCGGCCGGAGCCCGTCATCCGGCACCCGGGCGACGCCATCGTGCGGCTGACCCGGACCACCATCTGCGGCACCGACCTGCATATCCTGAAAGGCGATGTCCCGACCTGCGAGCCGGGTACGATCCTCGGCCACGAAGGGGTCGGCGTGGTCCTGGCGGCCGGCGCCGCCGTCAGCGGCTTCGCGCCCGGCGACCACGTGCTGATTTCCTGCATCACCTCGTGCGGCCGGTGCGAGTACTGTCGCAAGGGAATGTACTCCCACTGCCTCGATGGCGGCTGGATCCTCGGCAACCGGATCGACGGCACACAGGCCGAATACGTGCGCATCCCGCATGCCGACTTCAGCCTGCACCACATCCCGGCCGGCGCCGACGAGGAAGCGCTGACGATGCTCAGCGATATCCTGCCGACCGGGTTCGAATGCGGTGTCCTCAACGGCAAGGTGCAGCCCGGCTGCAGCGTCGCCATCGTCGGGTCCGGCCCGATCGGGCTGGCGGCCCTGATGACGTCGCAGTTTTTCGCCCCGGCGGTCCTGATCGCGATCGACCCCGATCGCCACCGGCTCGAGATCGCGCGTCGCTTCGGCGCGACGCACGTGCTGGCGCCCGACGCCGGCACGGTCGCGCAGGTCCGGGCGCTGACCGAGGGGCGCGGCGCGGACGTGGTCATCGAGGCCGTCGGCGTGCCCGCCAGCTTCGAGCTGTGCGAGGACCTCGTGGCGCCGGGCGGCACCATCGCGAATGTGGGCGTGCACGGCACCAAGGTCGACCTGCACCTGGAGCGGCTCTGGTCGCACAACATCACCATCACGACGCGCCTCGTCGACACGGTCAGCACGCCGCAACTGCTCAAGGCGGTCATGTCGCGCAGGCTGGAACCGGCCGCGCTGGTGACCCACCGCTTCCGCCTGGAGGACATGGAACAGGCGTACGACACGTTCGGACGCGCGGCGGACACCCATGCGGTGAAGGTCGT
This sequence comes from Massilia orientalis, assembly GCF_030411975.2. Classification (NCBI taxonomy): domain Bacteria; kingdom Pseudomonadati; phylum Pseudomonadota; class Betaproteobacteria; order Burkholderiales; family Oxalobacteraceae; genus Massilia; species Massilia orientalis. Next base: position 64,114 of record NZ_JASNRB020000026.1, read on the forward strand.
CGTCGAGGTATGACGCCATGCGCCTAGGGGGCGGCCAGCACGATCCGGTCGCGCCCGGCATTCTTGGCCCGGTAGAGCGCGGCATCCGCCTGGCGCAGCAGTGCCTCCCAGGTGCCGTCTTCGCGGTCGAGCACGGCCACGCCGAGGCTGACCGTGACGCGCAGCGTGCCGGCCGCCGTCGGGACATGCAGCGCCGCGACCGCCCCGCGGATGCGTTCCGCACACGCCAGCGCGTCGGCGGCGGACGCCTCGGGCATGACGCACACGAATTCCTCGCCGCCGACGCGTCCGAGGTAGTCGGTGGCGCGCAGACAGCGCCGGCTCGTGTCGACGACCGCGCGCAAGACGAGGTCGCCCGCGGCGTGACCGTGGGTATCGTTGACCCGCTTGAAATGGTCGATGTCGAGCATCGCCACGGCCAGCCGACGGCCATGGCGCCGCGCCAGCGCGACGTCGTGCAGCGCCAGTTCGGTCACGTAGCCGCGCGACAGCGCGCGCGTCAGGTTGTCGTGGCGCGTCGCGTCCAGCAGCGCCTGTTCGGCCGCGAAAGCGCGCCGGCGCAGCGCCAGCGTGACCAGCGCGACGCCGACCGCCAACGGGATCGACAGTGCGTACAGGAGCACGCTGTCGAGCAGCGCCGGACCGGACAGCGCGAGGCCTGCCAGGCCGATAAACAGCAGCAGCGAGGACAGCGCCGTGGCGAGCCAGCGGCGCGGACGCGGTTCCACCAGCGCGAGCACGAACAGCGCGCCGGTCAGCGCGGGCAACGCCAGCAACAGGCCGTCGCGCAGCAGCGCGGCGCTGACGGCCATGGCGCCGGCGTGGGTCGCGTAGACGGCGACGCAGCGCACCGGCACGGACCAGCGCAGGCGTCCATGGGCATAGGCGGGCGCGCCGAGCAGCACGAGCGCCACGCGCACACGCAGCGTCGTGGCGGCGCGATCCGCATCGATCCAGGTGTCCCACATCCCGAACAGGACGACGAACAGCCCGAGCACCGGCCCGAGCACGGGCAACAGGCGGGCGATACCGTCGTCGAGCTGCGCGTCGAAGTCCGCCTCGGCCTTGTCCGCGAATGGCGCAAGCGCATCCCGCGCGTGCGTCCAGCCGTCACGGCAGGATTGTGCGAACCGGCCCGGCCGCAGCGCGCGCACGGCCGCTCAATGCGCCAGCAGGACCGGCAACGTCATCGTCCGCAGGACGGTCGCCGTGACCCCGCCCAGCAACAGCTCGCGGTAGCGGGCGTGACCATACCCGCCCATGACGAGCAGGCCCGCATCCATGTCCGCCGCGGCCGACAGCAGTGCCTCGCCGACGTCGCCGGTCTGCGCGCGCCGTCCGGCGCGGGCCGCCACGCCATGCCGCGCCAGCCAGGCGGCAAGGTGCGCGCACGGATCGTCGTCGTCCGGGCGCTCGCCCGCGGCGCCGAAACCGACCACGGTAACGCAGCGCGCCGCGCGCAACAGGGGCAGTGCGCCGGTCACGGCACGAATCGCTTCAACGCTGCCGTCCCACGCGACCAGCGCCGCGCCGTCCAGCCGCCAGTCGCGGTGAACGTGCGGCACGACCAGCACGGGTCGCGCGCTCGTGAGGAACAGGTATTCGGGCAGGTCGTCGCGCCGGTCCGGCGCCGGCGCGCCGCCGGACTGGCCGACGACCGCCAGGTCGCAGTAGCGGGCCTGCATGGCCATGCCGCCGTCGACGTCGTCGTCGACGAGACGGGTCTCGGCCGCATCCAGCCCGGCCTCGCGCGCGAGTCGTTCGAAGGTCCGCAGCGCTTCCGCCGCCTCGGCATGCAGCGCCGCGCAACGTGCGGCGAACCGGACGTCGGCGCCGGCGATCATGTTCGGCGTGACGAAGCGCGAGACGCCGGTCGACGCGGCGCCGACCAGGTGGGCGCCGGCGCGCTGCGCCAGGTCGATGGCAAGGCGGATGCGGGCCGGCGCGTCCGGACCGGCATCCACATGCACGACAATGGTCTTGTAATTCACGTTATCCTCGCTTCGTTGGCGGTGGGAGGCGGCCTGGCTGTCCGACCCATGGGCCGTCGTCCACCAGTCTACGCCGCAACGCGCGCGTCGGGGAGGCAAGATGAGTATTCGTAACCTGGATCATTTTTTTGCGCCGGATTCGATCGCCGTGATCGGCGCCTCGGCGCGTACCGGCAGCGTCGGCGCCACGGTGCTGGCCAATGTCCTGGGCGCCGGTTTCCGCGGCCCCATCTGGCCCGTGAATCCGAAGTACCGCGAACTGGGCGGCGTGCCTGTGCTGCGCGACGTGGCCGACCTGCCGCGGACTCCGGGGCTGGCCGTGATCTGCACCCCGGCCGCGACCGTGCCGGGCATCGTTACCGCGCTCGGCGAACGCGGCTGCAAGGCGGCCGTCGTGCTCAGTGCCGGGCTCGATGCGCCGATGGGCGACGGGCGCACCCTGCGCCAGGCGATGCTGCAGGCGGCGCGGCCGCACCTGCTGCGCATCCTCGGGCCCAACTGCGTCGGCCTGCTGGTGCCCGGGCAGGGCGTGAATGCCAGCTTCGCGCCGGCGGCCGCGTTGCCCGGACGCATGGCGTTCGTCGCGCAGTCGGGCGCGCTGGTGACGGCCGTGCTGGACTGGGCCCGCGCGCGCCAGATCGGTTTTTCCTGCTTCGTGTCGCTTGGAGACGGCAGCGACGTCGATTTCGGCGACCTGCTCGACTATCTCGCGGGCGATCCGGGTACCGATGCGATCCTGCTGTATGCCGAGAGCGTGCGGCAGGCCCGCAAGTTCATGTCGGCGGCGCGCGGCGCGGCGCGCGCCAAGCCGACCGTGATCGTCAAGGCGGGCCGGGTGGCCGAGGCCGCCCATGCGGCGTTCAGCCACACCGGCGCGCTGGCCGGTTCCGACCTCGTCTACGATGCCGCGCTGCGCCGCGCGGGCATGCTGCGCGTGTATTCGACGGGCGAGCTGTTCGATGCCGTCGCCATCCTCGCCCAGCCGCGCCGGCCGACAGGACCGCGCCTGGCAATCCTCACCAATGGCGGCGGACCGGGCGTGATGGCGACGGATGCCCTGATCGCCGGCGGCGGTGCGCTCGCCGCGCTGGCGCCGGCGACGCTGGAACACCTGTCGGGCCACCTGCCGGGCACCTGGTCGCACGGCAATCCGGTCGACATCATCGGCGATGCGCCGGTCGAGCGCTACGACCTCGCGCTGCGGGTCCTGCTCGACGAGCCCGGCGCCGACGCCATCCTGCTGATCCATGCGCCGACGGCGATCGTGCCCAGCGCCGCCATCGCCCGCGCGCTGCTGCCGCTGTTGCGCACGGCGACGCGTCCCGTGCTGTGCTGCTGGCTGGGCGGCGCCAGCGTCGGAGAGGCGCGCAGCCTGTGTGCCGGCGCCGGCGTGCCCGTGTTCGATACGCCCGAGGAGGCGGTGCGCGGCTTCCTGCAGCTCGTCGACTACGCGCGCAACCAGCGGATGCTGATGCAGGTGCCGCCCGCTTGCACGCTCGCGCCGCCGGACCGCGCCGCGGCACGCGCGCGCATCGCCGCGCTGCTGGCGGCGGACACGACGGCGGTGGGCGAGGCCGACGCCAAGGCGATCCTGGCGGCCTACGGCATTCCCGTCGTGCCGACGGAGACGGTGCGCGACCTCGACGGCGCCCTGGACGCGGCGCGCCGGATCGGCTATCCGGTCGCCCTCAAGATCCTGTCGCCGGACATCGTGCACAAGACCGACGTCGGCGGCGTCGTCCTCGACCTGGCGGCCCCCGCGGCGCTGGAACAGGCGCTGGAGGCGATGGTCGCGCGCGTGCGCGCCGCGCGGCCGCAGGCGCGCCTGGCCGGGTTCACGGTCCAGGCGATGGCGCGGCGCCCGCGTGCGCACGAACTCATCGTCGGCGTCAGTACCGATCCCGTGTTCGGCCCGGTGGTGCTGTTCGGGAAGGGCGGCGTGGCGGTCGAGGTAGCGGCGGACCAGGCGGTCGCGCTGCCGCCGCTGGACCGCGTGCTGGCGGCCGACCTGGTCGACCGGACGCGCGTCGCGCGCCTGCTGGCCGGGTTCCGTGATTCTCCGCGTGCCGACCTGGATGCGCTGTGCGACGTCTTGGTGCGCGTCGGCCAGATGGTCGCCGACCTGCCCGAGCTGGCGGAGCTCGACATCAACCCGCTGCTGGCGGACGCGGACGGCGTCGTCGCGCTGGATGCCCGGATGCGTCTCGTCGCTGTGCCAGCCGGCCAGGATCCGCTCGCGCGCCTGGCGATCCTGCCGTATCCCGACGCGCTGGAGCGCCGCGTCGACAGCGCGCTCGGCCCGCTGCTCGTGCGGCCGATCCGCCCCGAGGATGCCCCCGCGCACGTGGCGTTCTTTCATGCGCTGAGCGCGCGCGACGTGCACTTTCGCATGTTCGGCACGATGCGCGAATTGTCGCCGTCCCAGCTGGCGCGCTTCACGCAGATCGACTACGCGCGCGAGATGGCGTTCATCGCCACCCGGCCGGGACCGGCCGGCACCGCGGAGACGCTCGGCGTGGTGCGCGTCGCCATCGATCCGGACAATACCGTCGGCGAGTTCGCGATCGTCGTGCGCTCGGACCTGCAGGGCCGTGGCCTCGGCCGCCTGCTGATGGCCTGCCTGCTCGACTACTGCCGCGCACGCGGCCTGGCCCGGGTCGTCGGCGTCGCGCTGGCCGACAACGTCGGCATGCACCGCCTGGCGCGCGCCTGCGGCTTCCAACTGCTGCCGGCCGTCGACGGCAGCGTCGAGATGGTACTGGCGTTGTCCCCTTAGCGCCGGGCGCCGGCGCCGCGCGTCGCCTCCAGCCCCAGCAGCATGACGACTGCCGTGAGGAGGGAGAGGCCGAGCCAGCGGGCCGGCGGCGGCGCGAAACGGAACAGGTCGGCCAGCGCGGGCCACCAGAGGGCGGCGGCCAGCAGGGCGAGCGCCCCGAGTCCAATGGCCGCGAACACGGGATTCGCCGTGCGCAATGCGGCGCCGATCCCGCCCTGGCGCTGGTGCAGCAGCAGGCCGAGGTTGCACAGGATGAGGGCGGCGAAGGCCGTCGCGCCGGCCTGCTCCGCCGGCAGCCGGGCCAGCGCCCAGCCATAGCACCCGGCCAGCAGCAGCGCCGCCCACAGGCCGCGCAGCAGCGCCGCGAGCAGTGCACGCCGGTCGAGCACGGACTCGTCGCAGGGGCGGGGCGGACGGCGCATCAGGCCGGGCTCTTCCGGTTCGTTCTCGAACGCCAGCGAGCAGGCCGGGTCGATCACCAGTTCCAGGAAGACGATATGCGGCGGATACAACAGCACCGGCCAGCCGAGCAGCGGCGGCAGCAGGGCCAGCACCGTGATCGGCACGTGGGCGGCCGCCACGTATCGCATCGACTTGCGCATGTTGCTGAAGATGCGCCGGCCCGCGCGCAGCGCCAGCACGAGCGACGGGAAGCGGTCGTCCAGCAGGGTCAGTTCGGCCGCCTCGCGCGCGACGTCGGTGCCGCGCCGGCCCATCGCCACGCCCACGTCGGCCGCGCGCAGCGCCGGCGCGTCGTTGACGCCGTCGCCCGTCATCGCCACCACGGCGCCGCGCCGCTGCAGCGCGCGCACGATCGCCAGTTTCTGGCCCGGCACGATGCGCGCACACACGCTGACGCCGTCGAGCCGTGCCGCGAGGCCGTCCTCATCCAGGCATGCGATTTCCGGCCCCGTGACGGTTGCGCCGTCGGCCAGGCCGGCCTGGCGCGCGATGGCGCGTGCGGTCTCGGGGTGGTCGCCGGTGACCATCAGCACCCGCACGCCGGCGCCGCGGCATTCGGCCACCGCGTCCGGGATGTCCGCGCGCAGCGGGTCGGCCAGGCCCACCAGGCCGAGCAGCCGGTAGGGCAGCGCTGCCGGGTCGTCCGGCCAGGGCGGCGCGATGCCGCACGCCTCGGCCACGGCAAGGACCCGCAGCCCCGCGCGGGCCATGTCCGCTGCGGCCGCGAGGACCGGTGCACGCTCCTCGTCCGGACACATGGCCGCAATGGTCTCCGGCGAACCCTTGGCTGCAGCGAAAGAGGTGCGCCCATCGCTCCAGATCCGGATCATCGCCGGCCGGTGCGCCATCAGGCCGTATTCGCGCACCATGTCGGCCGGCGGATCGGGTGCCGGACGCCCCGGCTGCGCCGCCAGCGCCTGCCGCAGCGCTTCCTCGATCGGGTCGGCCGAGTGCGGCCGGCTCGCGCGCACGGCGGCCTCGAGCAGTTCGCGCAGCGCGGGCGCCAGCGCCACGCCCGCCGTCACGTCGTGGCCGGCGCCGGCGTGCCACAGCCGGCGCAGTGCCATGCGGTTCTCCGTCAGGGTGCCGGTCTTGTCGACGCACAGGATCGATGTCGAGCCCAGCACTTCGATGGCGGCCAGGCGCCGCGTCAGCACGCGGTTGCGCGCCAGACGCCACGCGCCGATCGCGGGAAACACGGTGAGGATGACAGGAAACTCTGCCGGCAGCACGGACATCGACAGGGCCACGCCGGCCAGCAGCGCCTGCAGCCAGTCGCCGGAGCGCCAGCCGAGCAGCAGGACGAGCAGCAGGCTGACCGTCAGGCCCAGCATGGCCAGGCGGCGCGCGAGGATGTGCGTCTCGCGCTGCAGGCGGCCGGACGGCGGGCGGATCGCGCCGAGCGCCGCGCCGATGCGCCCCAGCTCGCTGTGTTCGCCGGTCGCGACCACCTGGGCCAGGGCATCACCCTGTACCACGAGGGTGCCCGCGAACACCCACGGCAGGTCGGCGCCGCCTGGCTGGGCCGGCGGCGTGTCCGGCGTCCCGGCCCGCTTGCCGACCGGGACGGATTCACCCGTCAGCAGCGATTCGTCGGCGAGCAGGCCGCTCGTCTCGACGACCACGGCGTCGGCCGGCACGCGGTCGCCCTCGGTCAGCACGACGATGTCGCCCCGCACGATGTCCGTGGCGGGCACGCGCTGGCGGCGGCCGTCGCGCACGACCGTGGCCGTGGGTGCGCTCAGGTCGCGCAAGGCCTGCAGTGCCCGTTCCGTCCGCCCTTCCTGGTACAGCGTCATGCCCAGCATGAGCACGACCATCAACAGCAGGAAAAAGCTTTCGCGTGGCTCGCCCAGCGGCAGGTAGAGCAGCGCGGCGCCGAGCAGCAGCAGGAACATCGGTTCGCGCGCCGCCTCGCCGAGGATGATGCGCCAGCCGCGGCGCGTCCGGTCGGGCAGTGCATTGGGGCCATCCGCCGCGAGGCGGCGCGCGGCCTCGGCGCCGGACAGGCCGTCGTGGCGGTGCCGCGTTGCGGCATCGCGGCGGTCCGCTGCGGCGTCGTTCACGTCCATGGCGGCGATGTTCTTGTCCATCATCGCTCCTGTCGAAGGATGCCGCGTGGGCCGGCCGGTGCGCACAGCCGGGCGACGAAACCACGAATACGCCTGTCGATACGCGCTAAGATGTGCGGTAAGCGTATCACGTCACTACGCAGGTCCGCGCATGGCGGGTTTGGCCGCGCGGGGCCGTCATCCACACTTACAGGCAGGCGATCATGATCATCGAGAGAATCTGCGTAGCGACCGACGGATCGGATGTTGCAGTGCGCGCCGCGCAAATGGCGGTGCTGCTGGCCCGAGCTGGCGCGCGGCGGATCGTGGCGGTTGCGGTAGCCCGGCCGCATCCATCGCCAGCGCCGGAGAGTGCGTTGCCGGCGGCCGGTGCGCATGTCGACACGGTCGCGCGCATCGCGCATGCCGGTGGTGTCGCCTGCGAAGTGTCGGTCACGTCTGCCTGGCCGCCCGGTCCCGAGATCGTGCGCGTCGCGCAGGAACAGGGCTGCGACCTGATCGTGATGGGTGCGCATGGATCGCAGGAAGCCGACACGCGTTACCTCGGCAGTGTCGCGCGGTACGTACTGGCCTCGTCGCCGATTCCCGTAATGGTGTTGCGCGATCCCAGGGAAGCGACGCCTCCGGAGTTCAGCGATACGCCGCCCGGCGGCGCGGGTGCCGATGATTGATCCGAACACGACGGGTCAGTGCTTGCCGGCCGACGGCAGCATCCGCGACAGCACCGGATCCCGCAGTACGTAGTGGTGGTAGAGCGCAGCGGCGGCATGCGCCCCCGCCAGGAGGACGATGGCCCAGCCGTTCGCCTCGTGAAGTTCTTCGATCAGGTGCTCCGTCGCCTTGGAGAAGGGCGCGAATGGCGGCGCCATCAGCAGCCCGAAGAAATTCATCGATTCGTTGCCGCCCCAGCGCAACATGAAGCCCAGCACCGCTTCCGCGGCGAGCATCGCGTACAGAAGATAATGGACCGCCCTGGACGCCACGTCGGTCCAGCCCGAAACCGCGGGCACGGTCTGGTGGCCCGGGATCGCGCGCCAGGCGATACGGAACACGATCACGGCAGCCAGGACGATCCCGAACGACATGTGCGCGGCGACCATCAGGCGATGCGTCGGGCGTGCGAACCCGTCCCAGGTCAGGGCGAGCACGAACTGGGTCAGTACGAGCGCTGCCGTCAGCCAATGGAGCGTGATCGAGACATGATCGTAGACTGTGCGATCGTCACCGGCGGCGATCCGGGTGACCTGCTTTACCGTCGAGGTTGATTCAGTTGTCATGGGGTTCTCCGCATTGGGCAAGGTTGCCTTCAACAACTGCGCGGACGGCATCGTTTGCCAGGGAAATCCGCGCGCGACCGGACGTGACGTCGACGGCGCCACCGCCGGGACCGATGGCTCATCAGCGTTTTCAATGCCTTCGGGTGGAAGCGGGCACTCTTGCCGGCGGCGCTAGCGTAGAAGCGGCTGCAATGCTCGGGTTGATGATGCTTAACGATATACTCGAACTAGTCACCGATTGGATGATATAGGTCAAAAAAACAATAATGTGAGTCTTTAGCCGCTTTTCTCCCAGTGCTCTACGTAGCAGCAAATATGCTGCAATTGCTGTAACTACTCGCTGGCGCCAGTGTCAAAGACGCTACCGTGGTCGCGACTGTGTGCAGTTGGGTGGAGGTCCGTAGAATGCGAACTGCAGCGAGGTGAAGTGCGCTTCGGACTGCGTATTCAATCGGTGCTCGCAACACATTGGTTGAACCGCTGTGCTGGCGCTCCGTAGAAACGATCCATAGTGCGGATGATGAGCTTCAGCCGGTCGATCGTCTTGGCACTCGCTAAAGGGGTTTAATCGCTTCGTTATGAAGGATTACTGCACGCGCTTCGCGAACACGTCTTTCATGACCGGCACCGACGAGAACGCATTCGGCCAGCCGGCATAGAACGCCAAGTGCGTGATCACTTCAGACGCCTGGGCCTGGGTCAAGCCGTTATCCATCGCCCGATTCAGGTGGTAAGTGATTTGCGGGAAATGGCCGGCGGCGACCAAGGCGCTGACTGAATCGCCACGAGTTTTCTAGACACTCGACAGCCGCTGAAAATACTGCTTTTCGTACTCGACCGGCGACAAGTCAT
>NZ_JASNRB020000027.1:0-73239 GCF_030411975.2 Massilia orientalis
TACCTTCACTCATTCGCTGTCATCCTTTCGCGGACGACAGCTTAAACCACCGTCTCAAATTCGGGGTCCACTATAGAGACTTCGTTGTCTTGGGGCTGGCTGGCTGGGCCGGCACGCATGAACCATGCAATGCCGCGCCGCTTCCATAGCCGGCGCAGGAAGTCGGCATCGGACTCGTTGTGCTGCATCGTGAATTCCCGCTTCGGGTAATTTCCGGTGACGTACGACCAATCCACATCAAAAGCTCTGGCAAGCACTGGATTCATGTGGCGCCATTCGTTCAGAATGACTTCGGTTATTTCCAGTTCATTCATGTTGCGGAAAACCCGGGTATTGACCCGGTGCTCCATCAATGCAAGCGCATCGCGCATGACAAGTTCATACGTGGCAAGTCCGCCATCGCTCTGGCCGGCGGCCGCTTGCGCCACGATGCCGCAAACTGCATGCAAACCACCGCAGTCCGTCACGAACTGGATTTCCGCCGGTAACGCAATGAATTCTTTCAATGTAAAGTCGGCGCTTTTCGAAACACAGAGAACTCGATATTCCAGGCCCCCGCACATTGTTTCGGATCCAGTAACGCGTTTGATCATCAAAACGTTATCGAGCGCACGCTTTCCGTACGAGAGCCGCAAACGGATGGGGCGTTTCGTCCCGGACCAGCCATCGAAAGTCTCCGTCAAAACCCTGAGGTCCACGCCCGCCTCCTTATGGAAAACTCACGCCGACAAACACGATTACGTCAGCAGCGTCAGCAAATCGGACACGCATCGATCCATGATAAGGATAGGAGCACCGCGAAACTTGAGATTGAGCAAGTTTCAAAATTGGAAGACGCTGGAGCTACCACGTGGGAAGCAGCCAATGCTAATATCGTGATGAAAACATTTTTGGTGCGGCGGAATCCGTCGACATTCTTTAGCCTAGGCAAACATGACGATCACGATCACCGCCTTCGAACGTTCGCCCGACGGCGGCAAGGGTCTCGCGCGCGACACGCGCGTGCGCTGGGCGCTGGAAGAAGCGGGCCTGCCGTACGACGTCCGCCTCGTGTCGTTCCGCGCGATGAAGGAGCCGGCGCACCTGGCCCTGCACCCGTTCGGCCAGATCCCGACGTACGAAGAGGACGGCCTCGTGCTGTTCGAGACGGGCGCCATCGTCTTTCATATCGCCACGCACCACGGCGCACTGCTGCCGGCCGACGACCACGCGCGGGCACGCGCCATCACGTGGCTGTTTGCCGCGCTCAACACCGTCGAACCGCCCATCCTGGAACTGGTCACGGCCAGGATCTTCGAAGGCGACAAGCCCTGGAGCAAGGAACGCATCCCGCTCGTCGAGGAACGCGTGCGCGACCGCCTGAAGCAGCTGTCGGCGCGCCTGGGCGATGCCGACTGGGTCGACGGCGACTTCAGCGCGGGCGACCTCATGATGGTGTCGGTGCTGCTCCGGCTGCGGCCGTCCGGCATCCTCGACGAATTCCCCGTACTGGCCGCCTACGTCGCGCGCGGCGAGGCGCGCCCCGCCTACCAGCGCGCGTTCGCGGCGCAGCTGGCCGTGAACGCACCCTGACGCCACGATGTCGCCGCCTCGCTTACACTCGAAGGAAATCAGGAACGGCGGCTGAGCATCGCACCGAGCGCCAGCCCGACGCCGAACGCGCCGTGGACGACCGCCAGCGACGGCTTCGACAGGTGGACCTCGTAGCCGGGCTGGAAGCGCTGGGGCGTCAGCGGGTAGTCGGTCGTGTGGCTGCAGATGCGCCTGCGCGACATGGCGGCGGACGCCGCACGGCGCGCCGCTTCCTGCCCTGTACTGGACATACTTGCGCACATGGGTGGCGCTCGGCGTGCCCGCGCTCATCGCGCTCGTCTTCATCTTCTGGTTCATGGTGGCGAAGCCGATCTAGCTCTAGAATGCCTGCTTCACCACTGAAAGGCAGCATCATGATCCGTCTCGGCCTCGCCCTCCTGTTCGCATCCGGCGCCGCCTGCGCAGCCGCACCCGCCTGGGTCGCGCGCAGCGACGCCTACACCCAGCCGGTCCTGAAGGACACCGGTAAATACGTGCCCGAGGAATCCACGGAACTGGGCGACGAAAACTACGACACCCAGGTCGCCGACCTGAAACCGCGCGTGTACGAGCGCGAACTGGCCGACACCGAAAAACGCCTCGCGGAACTGCGCCGCCAGCGCGCACAGGAACAGGACGTGAAGGTGCGCCAGGACCTCGACATCCTGATCGACTCGCGCGAAAAAAAGATCGCGACGATGAAGCTGGAGCACAAGTACCTGCTCGAGTACGTCAACGTGGGCGAAGTCGTGTACGGCGGCCTGCGCGCCCTGCTCGACCCGCGCAACAAGCCGGAACGCCAGAAGCTGGCGCTGGTGCGCCTGAAGCGCTACGCCGGCAAGGAAGCCGGCTACGCTCCGATCGCCACGCTGGCGCGCGCCCGCGGCGAGGAGCGCCTCGCCGGCAAGACGCTGATCGGCCCGTACGTGGGCGAGGTCGAGGAAGGCCTGAACAACAACGCGACCTACCTGGACGGCATCGAGGAGTTGTTCAAGAAAGCGAACATCAGCGGCTGGGAAAGCGACTTCGCGGCGCTGAAGGCCCAGGTGAAGGACTACGACGACTGGGTGCGCAATCGCCTGATGCCGCGCACGCGCAAGGAAGTGCGCCTGCCGGAAGCGATCTACGTGAACCGCCTCGCCAACGTCGGCGTCGACATCGCGCCGGAGCAGATGATCGAGCGCGCCGGCTTCGACTTCCAGGAAGTGCGCGACGAGATGCAGGTCGTGGCGGGCATCATCGCCGCGCGCAACCAGCTGCCGTCGTCCGACTACCGCGACGTGATCCGCGAGCTGAAGAAATCCTCGATCGCCCCCGACCAGCTGATGCCGTACTACCGCGAGCGTTTAAAGGATATCGAAGGGATGGTGCGCGCCCACGATCTCGTGACCCTGCCGTCGCGCGAGGCGAACATCCGCACCGCGACGCCGGCCGAGGCGGCCCGCTCGCCGGCGCCGTTCATGAGCCCACCGCGCATGATCGGCAACACGGGAGAGTATGGCGAGTTCGTGATCCCGCTGGCGAACCCGAACGCGAAGTCGAAGGACAAGATGAACGACTTCGATTTTTCAGCGATGGCCTGGACGCTGACGGCACACGAGGCGCGCCCGGGCCACGAGCTGCAGTTCGCGTCGATGGTGGAGCAAGGCATGTCGGTGGCGCGCGCCCGCTTCGCCTTCAACAGCACAAACGTCGAGGGCTGGGGCCTGTATTCGGAGGCGATGATCCTGCCGTACATGCCGCCGGAAGGCCAGCTCGTCTCGCTGCAGGCCCGTTTGCTGCGCATGGCGCGCGCCCTGCTCGACCCGCAGATCAACCTGGGCCGCATGACGCCGGAACAGGCGAAGGACTTCCTGATGCGCGAAGTCGTGCTGTCCGAACCGTTCGCGCAGTCGGAAGTCGACCGCTATTCGTACCGCATGCCGGGCCAGGCCACCGCGTACTACTACGGCTACGTCAAACTGCGCGCGCTGAAGACGCAGGCCGAGATCGCGCTGGGCGACCGCTTCAGCCTGAAGGCCTTCAATGACTTCATCATCGCCCAGGGCATCCTGCCGCCGGCGCTGATGAAACAGGCGGTGCTGGAGGAGTTCATCCCGAGCCAGCGGGGCAAGGTGGCGGCCCGGTAAGCGCCAAATAAGCGCCAGATAAGCGTGCGCCACGCGCGCCGGTCTTGCGGCGACAATATCGTCCCGCCCGGCGTGGGCGGCCGACCAACCGATGGAGGACAGCGATGCGGGCTTACCAGATCTTACCCGGCGATGGCATCGACGGGCTGCAATGCGTGGATTTTCCTCACCGTGAACTGGGCAATGGCGAAGTGCGCATCCGCGTGCACGCCGTCTCGCTGAACTACCGCGACCTGATGGTCGCAAGCGGCAACTACCTCGTCACCGTCGACGACCCCATCATCCCCTGCTCGGACGGCGCCGGCGAAGTCGTCGCCACCGGTCCCGGCGTCACGCGCGTGCAGCCCGGCGACCGCGTCGCGGCCTCGTTCTTCCCGTACTGGCAGGATGGCCCGACCGCCCCCGACAAGGTGCGCCACGCGCTCGGCGGCGACGTCGACGGCATGCTCGCGGAAGAAGTCGTGCTGGACGAGGACGCGCTGGTGAAAATCCCGGACGCGATGAGCTTCGTCGACGCGGCCACCCTGCCCTGCGCGGGCGTGACGGCGTGGAATGCGATCTTCGAATCCAGCAACGCCGTCCGCCCGGGCGACACCGTACTGCTGCTGGGGACGGGCGGCGTCAGCATCCTCGGCCTGCAGCTGGCCCGGGCCGCCGGGCTGAACGCGATCATCACGTCGTCCAGCGACACCAAGCTGCAGCGCGCGAAGGAGCTCGGCGCGCGCCACGTCATCAACTACCGCACGACGCCGGAATGGCAGGAAGAGGTGCTGCGCGCGACGGACGGCGCGGGCGCACAGGTGGTGCTGGAAGTGGGCGGCCAGGGGACGGTCAACCGCTCGATCGCGTCCACCGCGATGGGAGGCAGCATCGCCATCATCGGCGGCGTCAGCGGCTTCGGCGGCGAAGTCAACCCGGCCACCCTGCTGGCGACCGCCAAGCGGCTCGTGGGCGTCTACGTCGGCAGCCGCGCGATGCTGGAAAAAGTCGTGCGCTTCGCCGAGGCGACCGGGCTGCAGCCCGTCGTCGACCGGGTGTTCACGTTCGACCAGGCGCGCGAAGCGTACCGGCACATGGAATCCGGCTCGCACTTCGGCAAGGTCGTGATCACCGTGACGTGACGGTCACGGGCGCTTGATCGGCACCAGCTCGATCTCGAACAGCTTCGGCCACAGCTTGCCCGTCACGTACAGGCGGTGCTGCTTGGGCTCGTACGCGATGCCGTTCAGGACCGCGTCCGGATTCGTCGTCCCGCGCTGGTCCGGCGGCAGCAGGCCCGTGCAGTCGATCCAGCCGACGACGTTACCGGTCTCCGGATCGATGCGGGCGATGACATCGGTCCCCCACACGTTGGCGAAGATCTGGCCGTCGACGATTTCGAGTTCGTTGAGCTGGGTGATCGGCTTGCCCTCGGCCGTCACGCGGATGCGGCGCTGCTCGTCGAGCGTCTCCGGCTCGAGGACGCGGATCTCGTTGGTGCCGTCGCTCATGTAGACGTGCTTCGCGTCGCTGGCCAGGCCCCAGCCCTCGCCCTTGTAGTTGAAGCGGCCCTTCAGGGCGAACGTCTTCGCGTCGAACAGGAAGCCCACGTTCGACTGCCACGTCAGGCCGACGATGGTGTCGCCGATGGCCGTGGAGCCTTCACCGAAGTATTCGTCCGCCAGGTCCTTCTTCTGCAGTACCTTGCCGGTTTTCAGATCGACCTTGCGCAGCGACGAGTGTCCCTTCTGGCCCGTGGATTCGTACAGATGGCCGTCCTTGAAGAACAGCCCCTGCGTGAACGCCTGCGGGTCGTGCGGATAGGTGTTCTTGACGAAGAAGCCGTACACGGGAATGGCGGCGTGGGCGGACGTGACTGAAACGGCGGCAAGCGCGAGGGAAGCAAGGATTTTCATGGGACTCCACGGATCGGGCCGGACCGTCCCGGCGCGAGCAAGATAGTAACGCAGGATGGTAAGCTAGCGCCATGCAACGAAAGACTCTTACATATCTGCACCTGCCGCCCGACGCCGACCTGCCCGACCTGGGCGCGCGCCCGCCCTTCCTCGCCATCGTGCTGGCCGAGGACGAGGTCGCGGAAATGTGGCTGTGGGACGTCGCGCGCTGGCTCGTCGCGTCCGGCGCCCGCTATGTGCAGGCCTGGGGCAAGGATGCCGAGGCCTGGATCGAAGCCGTGGACGACGCGGCACTGGAAGCCGTCGACTACGAGGACGCGCCCGAGGACCAGCGCGTGCTCGCGACCGCGCACGATGCCGGCGACGAGGACGTGGACGAGGTGTTCTGGTTCACGAAGCACCGCGCCGCGCACCCTGCCCTGCCGCTCGACGCGGTGCTGGTCGTGCACATCGCGTCCAGTCCGCGCAAGGAAGCCATCGAGACGGCTTACGCGGACGCCTGAGCCAGTTCCGCGCCGAGCAGGCGCACCAGTTCTCCCGCCGGCAGCGCACGCGCGAGCGCAAATCCCTGGCCGGCCCAGTTGACCGTGAAATCGTTGTTGCCCGCCTTCGTGGCCGCCGCGTTCAGCGCCTTCACGGCATCGTAGGCGATCGGATAATCCGGCAGCGGCGGGTGGCCGGGCGCGCCGATTTCGCTGAACAGCCGGTTCACGAGGCCGCGCGCGGGCCGGCCGGAAACGACGTCCGTCACGGCCGTGATGACGCCCTCCCCGGCCTGCATCAGCGCGCGGTGGTGCGGTGTCGCGGACGACTCCGGACACAGGATGAACGCGGTGCCCATCTGGGCGGCACTGGCGCCGAGACGCAGCGCGGCGGCGATGCCGTTCCCGTCCATGATGCCGCCGGCCGCGATCACTGGAATGCGCACGGCGTGCGCCACCCCTTGCGTGAGCGCGAACGTGCCGATGGCGGGATCGCCCCGCTCCGGATCGAACACACCGCGGTGGCCGCCCGCCTCGTAGCCCTGGGCGACGACGGCGTCGATGCCGGCCGCCTCCACCTGGCGCGCTTCATCGACCGACGTCGCGCTGGCCAGCAGCACGATGCCCGCGTCCTTCAGCGCCTGGATGCGGCGCGCATCCGGCAGGCCGAAGTGGAAGCTGACGACGGCAGGACGCGTCTCCAGCAGCACGTCCAGCATCGGATCGTCGTCGAGGAAGCTTTTGTAGATTTCGCGTAAAGACGCCGGCGGCTGCGCGCCGCTGGCGGCGAAATGTGGAGACAGATAGTCGAGCCAGGCCGCTTCGCGCGCGGCGTCGGCCTGCGCGGGACGGTGGCAGAACACGTTGACGTTGAACGGCCGGTCGGTCAGGCGGCGCACGTCGGCGATCGCGGCGCGGCCCTGCGCGGCGTCGCCCGCGCCGACGGAGATCGAGCCGAGCGCCCCCGCCTGCGACACGGCCGCCGCCAGCGCGGCAGTCGAGACGCCGGCCATCGGGGCCTGGACGATGGGAAGATCGATGCGCAGCAGGGACAACAGGTCTGGCTTCATGATGGTCTCCAACACGGGTCGCGATCCGGCGAGTATAGCGCCGCCGGCGCGGAAACGATTTATACCGTTTCCCCCCTGCAGTCTTGCCGGGTGCCGCGGCCCGTCGCGGTTCGTGTTTTTGCGTTAGGATGCATGCTACCCTGTGGGCTCAAGAATTATCGATTGGCAACAAAGGAAGGCAATGGACAGTATCGACCTCGAAGTGCTGCACGCCTGCGACCAGTGGCTGCGCGCCGGCTGGCGCTGCGAGTACGTGACCGTCGTACGGACGTGGGGATCGAGCCCGCGGCCGGAAGGCGCCACGATGGCGATCCGCGCGGACGGCGTCGTCGTCGGCTCGGTGTCGGGCGGCTGCATCGAGGACGACCTGATCGCGGCCGTGCGCGAAAACGGCATTGTACGTACGGCGCCGGAAGTCATCACGTACGGCATCTCGGCCGACGAAGCGCACCGCTTCGGCCTGCCCTGCGGCGGCACGATCCAGCTGGTCGTCGAACCGCTCGGGGCGCACAGCCGCATGGACGAACTGCTCGCGCTGGCCCAGCGCCGCGTGCTGACCCGGCGCACGCTGGACCTGACGACGGGCGCGGTCGAACTGGCGCAGGGCCAGGCCGACGAGCAGTTGCACATGGACGGCCAGGCGCTCGTCACGATCCACGGTCCGCGCCTGCGCATGCTGATCATCGGCGCCGGCCAGCTGTCGCAGTTTTTGGCGCAGATCGCCGTCGGCCTGGAATACCAGGTGACCGTGTGCGACCCGCGAGAAGAATACCGCGCAAGCTGGAGCCTGCCGGGCGTGGAGGTGGTGCATGCGATGCCGGACGATCTCGTGCTGGAGATGAAGCTGGACAGCCGCAGCGCCGTCATCGCCCTCACCCACGACCCCAAGCTGGATGACCTCGCGCTGATGGAAGCGCTCAAGACGGACGCGTTCTACGTCGGCGCCATCGGCTCGCGCGCCAACAATGCGCGGCGGCGCGAGCGCCTGCGCGAATTCGACCTCACCGAAGACCAGATCGCGAAGCTGCACGGCCCCATCGGCCTGTACATCGGCAGCAAGACGCCGTACGAGATCGCCGTCTCCATCCTCGCCGAACTGACCGCGGTGAAGAACGGCGTCGCGCTGCCGGCGCAGATGTCGGTCGAGCACGGGAAGGCGCTCGCGGCCTAGTTCTCGAGCAGCAGCAGGGCCGCCAGCACGAGCATCGTCGTCCCGGTAAAACCTTCGATGCTGCGCCAGACGGCGGGCCGCGCCAGCACGAACGCGCAGCGGCGCGCCCCCAGGCCCAGGGCGGAAAACCACAGCAGCGACGCCGTCATCGCGCCGGCCGCGAACGACACGCGGTGATGCGCCGCGAGGCTGCTGCCGACGGCGCCCAGCAGCACGACGGTATCCAGGTACACGTGCGGATTCAGCAGCGACATCGCCAGCACGATGCCCAGCGCGCGCGATGCCGTCGCCGCCGCCTGCCCTTCGCCCGCATGCGGGGCCGCGGCGCCCTGCCGGCAGCTTTTCAGGCACCGCAGTCCGTACCACAGCAGGAACGCGGCGCCGCCCCAGCGGGCAGCCAGCAGCAGTGCGGGGGAATGCTCGATCAGCGCGCCGAAGCCGGACATGCCCAGCGCGATCAGGGTGACGTCGATCAGCACTCACGTGAGCACCGTCAGCACGACGTGGCGGCCGGCGACGCCCGTGCGGATCACATGCGCGTTCTGGGCGCCGATCGGCATGATCAGGCTCGCGCCCATGCCGAGGCCTTGCAAGAAAATCGGTTGTGAAAACATGCTACCTCCTGTTGTTATTGCGGAGCAGCATGCCTTGTACGCGCGGCTACATCAATTATATTAATGACTTCTAAAGTTCATTAAGCTGGGCTAATCCAATGACCATCGATCCGCGCCGCAGCGAGGCGTTCGTCGCCGCCGTCGACAGCGGCAGCCTGGAGCAGGCAGCCGCGCTGCTGAACGTGACGCCGTCCGCCATCTCCCAACGCATCGCCGCGCTGGAACACGACCTGGGCACGCCGCTGCTCGTGCGCGCCCGTCCCTGCCGGCCGACGGCGCCCGGCATGCGGTTGCTGCAATTCCTGCGCCGCCGTGCGCTGCTCGAAGACGAATTCTTCGCGGAGCAGCAGGCCGATCCGGGCCCGGTGCGCGTGGCGCTGGCCGTCAACAACGACACGCTGGCGACGTGGCTGCTGCCCGTGCTGGCGCCGGTGCTGATCGAGGAAGGGCTGCTCGTGGAATTCGTCACGGGTGACCAGAGGCACACGTTCGCGCTGCTGGAACAGGGTCTTGCGCTCGCCTGCGTGTCGGGCGAGACGGAACCGATGCGCGGCTGCACCGTGAGTCCGCTCGGCGTGATGCGCTACCGGATGGTGGCGGCGCCCGCCTTCGCCGCGCGCTGGTTCCCCGGCGGGATCACGCGCGACGCTGCGCGGCGGGCGCCGGTGATGGTCTTCGACCGCAACGACCGCCTGCAGACGGCCTTCCTGCTGCAGCACTTCGGCCTGCCGGAAGGCGCGTACCCGTTTCACTATGTGCCGTCCAGCGATCCGTACGTGCAGGCGATCCGCCTCGGTCTCGGCTACGGCCTGCTGCCGCTGGAACAGTGTGCGGACATGCTCGCCAGCGGCGCCCTCGTCGACCTGACGCCGGATCTGTTCGTCGACGTGACGCTGTACTGGCACGCCTGGCGCATTCAGCCGCCGCGGCTGGAGCGCATGGGCGCGGCGCTGGTGAAGGGCGCGCGCGCGGCGCTGCTGCCGTCGCCCTGAGCAACCGGCAGCCACTGCGCGACGCCCCAGCAGAACTCCGGCACGAGGAACAGCCACAGCAAGGGCGCGCCGCTGGCGGCGAGTGCCCACGCCATCCAGGTGGAGAACAGGAAGCGGCCGACGCCATCGTAGCGGCCCAGGGCGACGCTGGTGGCGCGCAGGCGCAGCACGGACCACACGAGCACGATGCTGCCCATCAGGCAGGCGAACAGCACGTGGAACGGGCCGAAGTCCGGCAACGCATCGCCGCCCAGGCTGCGGTTGAGGCTTGAGAGCTGCGCGTGCGCGAGGGCGAACGTCCACGGCGTGGCGAACGGCGCCGTGAGCAGCAGGTCGTACACGGCGCTGGCGCGCACGACGGTGAGAAAAGCGGATCGGCTGAGTTGCATGGAAATCTCCCGGGATGAAGGTTCCGGCATCATCGACCCTGGAGTACACTCCAAGGTCCAGGTATTTATCGCAGCCACCGCCATGCAGATCGGAGAACTCGCCGCCGCCACCGGCCTCACCCGGGACACCCTGCGCTTCTACGAGAAACGCGGGCTGCTGTTGTCGCGCCGCCTCGCCAACGGCTACCGCGACTATCCCCCCGAGGCCGTGCAATGGCTGTGCTACCTGCGCGCCGCCCAGGCGCTTGGTTTTACCCTGGCCGAGATCGAGACCGGCCTGCCGTTGCTGGACGATCCGGCCGCCGCCGCGCCCCTGCTGCGCGATGCACTCGTGCGCAAGCTGGAGGACATCGATGCACGCATCGCGGGGCTCTCCGCCATGCGTGCCGATCTGGCGCACGAACTGGCGCGGCCAGGGTTCGGCTGCCCCGTGCTGGAGGAACAAGCGGCCGCGTGAGGAGGTCTCGATGGCCTGGGCCGGCGGATCGCCGACCTGCTGCGGGCCGAAGACATCGAGCCATGCGCGGGCCGTTCGCGTAAAATTTTGTTACAAGGAAACTGTCAGCCGTCCGTACGGCGCCCGCGTTAACAGCACAGGCGCCGACGGATGGCGCACACCCATGGAGAGATCATGAAACGCCTGCTTGCCGCCGCCGCCGTGCTGGCCACCTTCACCCACGCCGCCTTTGCCGGAGAACTGACGCTGTTCTCGGATAGCAATTTCCGCGGCCAACGCGTGACCATCGACCGCGACGCCGCCAGTCTGGGCGATGTCAACTTCAACGACCGCGCGTCGAGCGCCGTCATCCGCTCGGGCACGTGGCTGCTGTGCGAGCACGCCAACTTCGGCGGCCGCTGCCAGGAGTTCGGTCCGGGCGAATACCGCGAGCTTCCGGGTTTCAACGACGCCATCTCCTCCGCACGCCAGGTCGACCGCGGCGGCCGTGGCAGCTGGCGCGATCACGACCGTGACGACAACCGGGGTGGCTGGCGCGGTGACGACCGCGGCGACCGGGGCGACCGTGGTGACCGCGGCGGCTGGCGCGGCGACCGGGGCGGTGCCGACGTCGTGATGTTCGCCGGCCAGCGCTTCGAAGGCCAGCAAGTGGAACTGTCGCAGGACGTGCGCGCGCTGAGCGACGTCGGCTTCAACGACCGCGCCACCTCGCTCATCATCCGCGAGGGCCGCTGGGAATTCTGCGAGCACGCCGACTTCCGCGGCGAATGCGTCGTCCTGGGGCCGGGCCGCTACGACGTCCTCGACCGCATGAACAACCGCATCTCGTCGATGCGCCGCGTGCGCTGAAAACCGGGGTCAGAGCCCGAATTATGGAAATTGCCCAAAACCGGGCTCTGACCCCGGTTCTGGGCAATTTTAGTTTAACAACGCCACGCCCTTGATCTGCACCCACAGCCGCAGCCCGGGCGCGATGCCCAGCTCGCGGCGCGAGCGTTCGGTGATACGGGCCAGCAGCGGCGATTCTCCCATCCGCAATTGCACGAGCACGTGGCCAGGCGTGTCGGTGGCGGACACTGCCGTCACCACGGCCGGCAGCCGGTTGACGATGCTCGTGCCTTGCGGACGGTCCAGCGCCAAACTGACGTCGCGCGCGTGGATACGGCAGCGCAGGCGCGTGCCGACGGCTTCGCGACGCCGGCCCACGAACAGCGCGCCGCCCGCGAATTCCAGGCGGGATAACGCGTCTTCCTCGTGGCCGGCCAGGATCGTGTCGAGCACCACGCCGGCATCGTCGGCGAAGCTGGGCGGCAGGTCCACGCGCGCCAGCGTTTCCGACAGCGGCCCGCTGGCGACCGCCTTGCCGTCGTCCAGCAGCACGAGGTGATCGGCCAGCCGCGCGACCTCGTCCGGCGCATGGCTCACGTAGACGATCGGGATCGCCAGTTCCCCGTGCATCCGTTCCAGATAGGGCAGGATCTCCAGCTTGCGGCGCAGGTCGAGCGCGGCCAGCGGTTCGTCCATCAGCAGCAGCCGCGGCGACGCGAGCAGGGCGCGCGCGATCGCCACGCGCTGGCGCTCGCCGCCCGACAGACCGTCCGGCCGGCGCTCGAGCAGGTTTTCGATGCCCAGCAGGGCCGTCACGGGTTCCAGCGCGAAGCGGCGCTCGTGCACCGGCACGCGCTTGCGGCCGAACTCCAGGTTGGCGCGCACGGACAGGTGCGGGAACAGGCTCGCTTCCTGGAACACGTAGCCGATCGCCCGCCGGTGCACGGGGACGAACACGCCACGCGCATCGTCCTGCCACACCTCATCGCCGAGCGCGACGACACCGCCGGACGCGCGTTCCAGGCCGGCGATGGCGCGCAAGACCGTCGTCTTGCCCGAGCCGGAATGGCCGAACAGGGCGCTGATGCCGCGCAGGGGCAGGTCGAGGTCGACGTCCAATCGAAACGCGCCGCGGTCCACGCGCAGGCGCACGCGTAATCCGTCCGTCATCAGCGCCGTCCTTTCATCGTTTGCGGATACAGGGTGTACAGCGCCAGCAGCACGATGAAGCTGAATGCCAGCATGCCGCCCGCGAGCCAGTGCGCCTGCGCATATTCGAGCGCCTCGACGTGGTCGTAGATCTGCACGGAGACGACGCGCGTCTTGTCCGGGATATTCCCGCCGATCATGAGCACGACGCCGAATTCGCCCACCGTGTGCGCGAACCCGAGCACGGCGCCGGACAGGAAACCGGGACGCGCCAGCGGCACCGCCACCGACCAGAACGTGTCCCACGGACTCGCGCGCAAGGTGGCCGCCACTTCCAGCGGCCGCGTGCCGATCGCCTCGAACGCATTCTGCAGCGGCTGCACGACGAACGGCAGCGAATAGCACACGGACGCCAGCACGAGGCCGCCGAACGAGAACGGCAATAATCCGATGCCGAGCGCCTCCGTCAGCTTGCCGACCGGACCGTTCGGCCCCAGCAGCAGCAGCAGGTAAAAGCCGATCACGGTGGGCGGCAGCACGAGGGGCAACGCGACGACGGCGCCGACCGCGTGGCGCAGGCGTGAGCGCGTGCGCGCGAGCCACCATGCGACCGGTGTGCCGATCGCCAGCAGCAGCAGGGTCACGACGGTCGCCAGTTCCAGCGTCAGGCGGACGGCCGCGAAGTCGGCGGCGTCCAGGGTCACAATGCGTAGCCGTACGAGCGGATGATCGCTCTGGCCTTGTTCGATTTCAGATAGCTTGCCAAAGCCTTCGCGGCCGGATTGGCGCCGCCCCTGGCGAGGATGACGGCGTCCTGGCGTATCGGACCGTGCAGGTTGTCGGGCACGATCCAGCCGGAGCCGGACGCGAATCTGCCGTCGCGATAGACCTGCGACAGCGCGACGAAGCCGAGCGGCGCGTTGCCCGTGCTGACGAACTGGTGCGTCTGGGCGATGTTTTCGCCCTGCACGAGCTTGCCCTGCACGCGGTCGTAGACGCCCAGCTTGTTCAGCGTCTCGATGGCGGCCGCGCCGTACGGGGCCGTCTTCGGATTGGCGATGGCGAGATGGGCATAGTTGCCCGTCTTGAGGACCTGGCCCTGGTCGTCGACATAGCCGTCCTTCGCGGACCACAGCGCCAGCTTGCCGGTCGCATAGGTAAAACGCGTGCCGGGCACGGTGCGGCGCTCCGCTTCCAGTCTGGCCGGGGTCTCGTCGTCGGCCGCGAGCAGTACCTCGAACGGCGCGCCGTTGACGATCTGGGCGTAGAACTTGCCGGTGGCGCCGAACGCGAGGACGGCCTTGTGGCCCGTGTCCTGTTCGAATGCCGCCGCGATTTTCTGCATCGGCGCGGTGAAATTGGCGGCCACCGCCACTTGCACCTCGTCCGCCTGGGCGGCGTGGCACGCGATCAGGGCCAGCACGCCGGCGAGTTGCTTCATGGTCGACTCCAGTTCTTTATCGCTATATAGTAGAGTATATAACGAAACGGAACAGGACAGATCGTGGAAAACGACAACGCAGGCTTCGCGCTGCAGGGCGCCGTCTGGATGACGGTCGGCGGCGAAAAATTCGGCGGCCAGGGACGGGTGGAGCTGCTGGCCGCGATCGGCCAGACGGGGTCGATCAGCCAGGCCGCGAAAGCGGTCGGCATGAGCTACAAGGGGGCGTGGGACGCGATCGACGCGATGAACAACCTGGCCGGCGAAGCGCTGGTGGAACGCGTCGCCGGCGGCAAGGGCGGCGGCGGCACGCGGCTGACGGCGCGCGGCGAACAACTCGTCAGGAACTTTCGCGCGCTCGAGCAACTCCACCAGCAATTCGTGGAACAACTCAACGGACAGGCCGGCAACCTGTCCGCCGACCTTACGCTGATCAGCAGGCTGAACATGAAAACGAGCGCACGCAACCAGTTCTTCGGCACGGTCTCCCGGGTCCAGCCCGGCGCCGTCAACGACGAGATCGAACTCGACATCGCCGGCGGCCACACAATCGTCGCCATCGTCACGCACGAGAGCACGGCCGGCCTCGGCCTGGCACCGGGCGCCCAGGCGTTCGCGCTGGTCAAGGCGTCATCGATCTTCCTCATGACGGAAGGCGAGGGCGCGCGCTTCTCGGCCCGCAACCAGCTCGCCGGCACCGTGTCCCGCCTGATGCCGGGCGCCGTCAACACGGAAGTCGTCCTCGACCTGACGGGCGGGGGCAGCATCGCCGCCATCATCACCAACGAGAGCGCGCGGTCGCTCGAGCTGGCCGAGGGCCGGACGGCCACGGCGATGTTCAAGGCGTCCAGCGTGATCGTGGGCGTGCCGGCCTGAAACTACCCATCCGGGGTACGTTTAGGCTACCTCAAATCCCTTCCATTCTCTCCCGCGCAAGATCGGCATTGGCGCGCGCTTCCTTCGAACGTTTACCGGAGAATGGAAAATGGAAAAGTTCTATAAATTCCTGGCCTGTGTCCTGGGTGTCCTGACCTTGACGGCGGTATCCCAGGCATCCGCGAGCGACTTCTACCGTCAGCGCAACCTGGTATCGGACAGCGCAGCCGTACCGGCGGAGCAGCGCGATCCCAATCTCGTGAACGCCTGGGGACTGGCGTTCAATCCGTATGGCGTGGCGTGGGTCGCCGATAACCACACGGGCGTCTCGACCCTCTACAACGGCAATGGCAATCCGCAGAGTCTCGTGGTCACCATTCCCGGCCCGGGCGGCGCCACTGGCAGCCCCACGGGCACCGTGTTCTACGGCGGCCCGGGCTTCGTCGTGACCAAGAGCGGCGTATCCGGTCCCAGCCGCTTCCTGTTCGCAAGCGAGGATGGCGGCATCGCGGGGTGGGCGCCCAACGTCGACGCGACGCACGCCATCCGCGTGATCGACAACAGCGCGCACGATGCCATCTACAAGGGCATCGCCCTCAGCGGCAACGGCCGCGGCACGCTGCTGTACGCCACCGACTTCCACAACGGCAAGGTCGATGTCTACGACAGCACATTCAAGCCGGTCTACCTGCCCGGCAAGTTCCGCGATCCACGCCTGCCGGCGGGCTATGCGCCGTTCGGCATCCAGGCCGTCAACGGCGACCTCTACGTGACCTACGCGAAACAGGACGAGGAACGCGAGGATGACGTGGCCGGCCCGGGCTTCGGCTTCGTCGACGTGTTCGATCCGGACGGGCACCTGCTGCGCCGCCTCGCTTCCGGCGGCGCGCTCAACGCCCCCTGGGGCATTGCGTTGGCGCCGGCCAGCTTCGGCCGCTTCAGCAACCGCCTGCTGGTCGGGAACTTCGGCGATGGGCTGATCAATGCCTACGACCCCGCGACCGGTAAATGGCTGGGACGCCTGAAGGAGCCGCACGGCAAGGCAATCCACATCGACGGCCTGTGGGGCATCGGGTTCGGCAACGGTCTCAATGATCAACCGATCGACACGCTGTTCTTCGCCGCCGGCCCGGACGACGAAAACCACGGCCTGTACGGGCGAATCGACATGGCGCCGGGCGACGAGCACGACGATGCACCGGAAACGCAATAGACGATCGATGGCGGCACGGCGTCATCCCGAATATATGGAGAGCATTCCACAAAAGACCGCATAATCCCGACTGTGGCAACCACTGGCGGACGGCAATGAGCGATTTTTTGCCCAAGGAATGCGATATCGTGATGGAAGGCGGGGTGACCTCCGGCGTGGTCTACCCCGCGTTCGTGGCGCGGCTGGCCGAAAAGTTCACCTTGCGCTCGATCGGCGGGACGAGCGTCGGCGCCGTGGCGGCCATCGCGGCGGCGGCGGCCCAGTTCAAGCGCAACCGCGTGCGCAAGGACGGGCAAGGCGAGGACGACGGTTTTCATCTCCTGGCCCGGCTACCCGGCAGCCTGCAGGAAGCCGTCGGCGCGCACACCCGGCTGTTCTCCCTGTTCCAGCCCTGCGCCGCGCTGCGTCCGCACTTCCGCGTGATCGCGGCGGCGCTCAACGAAACGAGCAAGTCTAAGGCGTGCGGCTATTTATCCTTCGCCATGCTGTGGAATTTCCCGCTCGGTGCCGTGGTGGGCGGGGGCATGTGGCTGCTGGGCTTTTTGATCAGCAGCAGCCTGCTCGGCGGACACTGGCCAAGCGTGCCCCTCGTCGGCCTCGCCAGCGTCCTGTGGTTCGGCTTGTGCATGTTCGTGGGCGCGCTGGCCGGGGCGCTGCTGCAGGCCACGTGGTCGGCGTGGCGCGGGCTGCGCGCCAACCGCTGCGGCATCTGCTCAGGCATGCGCACGTCCGCGGACAATCCGCCCGCGCTGACGGAATGGCTGCATGGCCTCGTGCAGGACATCGCCGGCCTTCCACTCGACACGCCGCTGACGTTCGGCCTGCTGCGCACGTCCGAGCCCCCGATCGAACTGGCCCTGATGACGACGGGCCTCTCCGAATTGCGTGCACACCGCCTGCCGCATTCGAGCGCCGACCTCGTGTTCCGCGCCTCGGAAATGGCCGCCCTGTTCCCGCCCGCGATCGTCGACTGGATGACAGCGCACTCGCGCCATACGCGCCACGGCGCACGCACGGTGACCGTACTGGAACGCATGAACGCCGGTGGCGAGGATTACTACTTCATGCCCGATCCGGACGACCTGCCGCTCGTGGTGGCCGCGCGCATGAGCCTCAGTTTTCCCGTGCTGCTGCAAGCCGTGCCCCTGTACCGCCTGCGCGCGCTGCCGGTGCATGGGGACGGCGTCGACCTGCTGCGCGTCTGGTTCTCGGACGGCGGCCTGACCAGCAACTTCCCGATCCATTTTTTCGACAACATCCTCCCGACCCGTCCGACCTTCGGCGTGACCCTGCAGGACGACCTGGCCGACGACGATCCGTTCGACGCGCGCGTGTCTCTCCCGACGAACAACAACACCGGCGTGACGGCCGCGTACATGCCGGTCGACGACACCGACGGCCGCCCGTCGCTGCCGCGCTTCGCGGGCGCCATCCTGCGCACGATCCGCACGTGGCGCGACGAAGCCCTGAAGCGCACCCCGGGCTACCGCGACCGCGTCGTGCAGATCCGCCATACGAAAAAAGAGGGTGGGCTGAACCTGAACATGACGCGCGCCGCCATCGACGTGATGAGCCGCAGCGGGGAAGAGGCGGCGCGCCAGGTGATCGAGCGCTTCCTGAACCCAGTCGAAAAAGAAAACGGCTGGCTGAACCACCGCTGGGTGCGCATGCGCAGCACGGCGGCCGTCCTGCAGGAAACCTTCGCGCCCCTCTCCGAAGCCTGGCACGACGCGCGCCTGAAACCCTCGTACGAAGCGCTGTGGATGGCCCACGGCATGGACGCCTTGCCCGCCTACCAGCTCAGCAAGGCCAACCGCACGGCCGGTTTCGCGCTGTGGGAACGCATCGTCGCGCTGCCGCAGGAAGTGGCGCCGGCGGAGCTGTCCGCCCATGCGCCGCGGCCGCAGCCGGAACTCGTGATCGCGCCGCGCCTGAACTGATGGTCAGGCGTCGCGGCCGTCGAAGTGCTGCACGGGAATCGCGTCGAGATCGATGCCCTCGATGCAGCGCAGGTTGATGGCCGCCATCGGATTCCCCTTCGGATCGACTCCTTCCGCATACGGATGGATGCCGCACGTGGGACAGAAGCGGTGCTGGATGACGTGCTTGTTGAACGTGTAGGTCGCGGCCGCGTCCTCGGGCGTGTGCAGGCGGAACTGCGCACGAGGCACGAACCAGAGCAGCGATCCCTTGCGCTGGCACATCGAACAATTACAGGCGAGGGCACCCTGGATCTCGCCCTCCACTTCATACGCCACCTGGCCGCAGTGGCAGCTGCCTTGATAAATCATGTGTCGTCCCCTTCATACGTTGAAATATGGGACTCATGGTAGCGCAGGATTTTTGCAAGCGCATGTGTCGGGACGCGCACCTGACACAATCGGACATCGACCGGCGCGCGCAACCCGCTAGAGTGGCCGCATCGTCATCGACAAGGTGCAGACCATGACATCCGGTTTGATCAGGAAGCTCCTCCCGCTGGCCGCCGCCGCGCTTCTCATGCCGCTACCCGCATTTGCGCAAGGCGTGAACGTCTGCTCACTCGTCTCCTGCAGCGCCAGCGGCCGGCATGCCGCCGTGCTCGACGAACCGGCGCAACCACGCCGCCCCGCGCAGGCGGCTGCGGTGGCACGCCGTCCCGCGCAGGAAGACACAACGCGCGATCCGTGGGCACGCCGCTTTCAAGGACGGGAAAACGAAGACGAGGATGTCTGCCTGCTGAACTTCGGCATCGGCGGCCAGCTGGCCAGGAAGGGATCCATCGACAGCCACGTGCTGGGCCGCACGCAGGCATGGCGCGCGCCGGCCCGCTGAGAGTTCAATCCACGGGGTGCACGACCGTGGCGATGCGGCGGCCCGGCATCTCGTTGGCGAGGCACAGCACCGGCGCCCGGCGCACACCCGCGTAGTACGCCCCCGGCGCGAGCGCCGTCACGAACGGGACGACGCCGCAAGCGCCACTCGACGCCCCTACACGTACGATGTCCTCGCTGCCGTCGAGCTGCCGCATCGTCGTGGCCGCATATTCCATCAACTCGTACACAGGCCGCGACCGGTGACCGGTATCGGCGACGATCATCGCCACGCCATCCGCATCGGCACCTGCATCGGCGAGCGTGCGCTCGACGAGTCGCGCGAGCACGCGCTCGGCGTCGCGCCTGCGCCCGTCGGCCGGCTCCGCGACCTGCACTTCCGCGAGCGGCGCGAGCAGCGCCACCGCCTGGCCATCGGATGCTCCTGCCAGCACCGCGCTGCCCAGTAACATGCCGGCGGCGCCCTCGCCCGGCATCATCCCCTGCGGCTGCGCGGACGTGAACAAGACCTGTTCCGATGCCCAGCGCGCGACCGTTGCCTCACTCACATGCGACGCTGCCGCCACCACGAGCGTGACACCGGGCGCTGCGCCGGCCGCAGTAATGTCGGTCACAGGATCGGTGCCGCACATGGCAGCACCGATCTGGCCACGCCATCCGGCCTGCGCCGCCGCATGCCGCAGCCACGCCGCAGCGGCATCGCGCTGCCGCTCGGACCAATCCGCCGGCAGCAGCGGCAGCACCTGGAGCCCGGGCATGGCATCGTCGCGCACGGTCCACTCGATCGCGGCCCGTCCCGCGAGTTCCGCAACCACGCTGCTGGCCAGCGTCAACGCACGCCACTGCTCGTCGCTGAAGTTTGCGTCATTGCCTCCGTGCGCCGCCAGCCAGTCGGTGACGTCTTCCCGCAGCGCCTCGTCGTACGCGTCCTCGCAGCGGGCGCACAGCACGGGGAAACCGTCGTCGTCGACGAGGGCCCGGTCCAGATCCGGGCGTGCCTTGTTGTCCGCGATGGCTGCCGCCAGTTGTTCGGCCGATGCACCCTGCGGGGCGCGCAGTGCCGTCGCGAGAATCGCCAGGTGCTGCGCCTGCACCGGGCGCGTGGCGGCGCTGGCCGGGCGCGCGGGTGTGGCGGGCAGCGCGTCGGCCTGGACGGCGGTGCTGCGTTGCGCGATCCATTTGTGTCCGATGAAGCCCGCCAGCAGCAGGGCTACGGGCAGGCCGAACAGCAACAGCATCCATTCCGACGTGGCGGGTACGCGCGCACTCGCGCGCCACCAGACGATCGCGCCGCCCCAGGAGGCGACGAAGACGGCGGCGGCGAAGGCCGGCGTGATCCAGACGGGCGCTGTATCCGAGGCGGGGAGCGGTTCGGCGGTGAGAGGTGTCGACATGATGATGTGGCGTCAAAGGTTGTCGATGGTGGCCTGCTGGCCTGCGCTGAGTTCAATGAGGAATATGCAGCGCGGGCTCAAGCGGCGACAGCCAGCAGTTCCAGCTTCAGCCCCTTCATCCCCGACGGCACGTAGATCGCCATCGATTGCGCCTGCAGCATGCGCTCGTACATTTGTCCCTTGGCATCGAGGATGAAATAGCACGTGTCGGGGCGCACCGGCACGGCGGCGGGCAGTTGTGGCGCGTATTGCAGGCGCACGCCGGGCAGGGCCGACAGCACGCATTTCTCGACGTCGTCCGGCGCGCCGACCTTGAAACGCAGCGGCACGGTGTCGACGAGTTCCAGGGTCGGGATGTCGGCCGAGACGGCGACGTAGAAGGTCGTCTTGTCGTCGATCTTGCCGGAGTCGAGCATGCCGTGGTGGTACGACGGCCGCACTTCGTTCAGGACGATGGCGAAGTATTTCGACGAGATCACGGTGTCGAGCAATTCGCGGATGATCTGGAACAGCTTGGCAAAGCCGGGGCCGGGATCGGCGTGCTGGTACACCGGCAGGTCGGTCAGCGTCCAGCTTTTCGAAAACGTCATCAGCGCGCCGCCCACGCCCAGCAATTGTTCGTGCAGGCGTTCCGGGTGCAGGTCGGGATGGTGCAGGTAGTGGGACACCGATGCGCACGCGGAACTGGCGGTGTGCAATAACCAGAACGACGACATGTCGCCGGAACGGAATTCGATCACGTTGCGGCTCGGCTCGCGGTGGTGGCCATACAGCGAACTCACCTTGGCCTGCAGCGCCTCGACCAGGCGGCGCACTTGCTGGAACAGGGCGGGTGCGGCACCCACCGACAGGCTGGGCGGCAGGAAGGACGGGTCCAGCTCGAAGCCGCCGGACGGGGCGCGCCGCAGGCGCAGCACCGGAAAGCTGAGGTAGGCGTCGCGTGGCTCGAATTCCGGAACGAGACGCACGGTTTTCCTGAGGTAGGACACGGACGCCGGCGCCGCTTGCGTGTAGAGGTCGGGCGTTTCCTCATTGGTTTGCACGAAGCGGACCGTCTTGGTCGGCTGCCCCGGCTGGGCGAAATTGCCGCTGAAGGGTTTGAGGCCGGGCAGGGCGGCGTAATACGTGACGGTTTGCTGGGATTGCGGCAACTGGCTGAGGTCGACGGTGTCGGGCAATTCGTCGGCACCGGGCGCATCGACCAGTTCACCGTCCTGGAAGCGCAGCGCGAGTTCGAGGATGCGCAAGACGTTGCCGGACAGTGCCTCGCGGTCGATCTGCAGCGTTTCGATGCCCCAGGCATACGGGTGTACCGCCCGGATGCTCTTGTACAGGCGGTGTTCATGGTACTGGTCCTGGCGCTGGAAATGCTGCGGACGCAGGAGCAGCCCCTCTCCCCACAATACCTTGCTGGCCATGTTGCCGATCATCGTGCTCGTCATGCATGTCCTCCAGTCATTGACTTGTCCCAAGTCGATCACCTTAGTCCTTCGTGACGGTTTTTTTTCTGCTATGACCTGCAGTTTTGCTACTGCTCAAAGTAACCGTGGGTCATTCCCAACTGAACTATTTTTTCGCGCCTGACTGTGTGAAGATGCCGGCTTGCGCTGCCGGCATGGAGGGGTTCGATGGAAGGATTCACGCCTGGTTTTTTCGATCGTCTGCTGGGCACATCGGTGCGCGGCGCCGGTAACGCCACCGTCTCGCGCATCACCGCCGAGGATTTCAAGGATGCCGTCGCGCGCGACCTCGAGGCGTTATTGAACACGCGCTCCGTCATTCCCGAAAATTCACTGCAGGGTTTCCCCGAGTGCAGCGAGTCGCTCGTGACCTACGGCTTGACGGATTTCGCCGACCGCTCGCTGTCGAGCCCGAGCGACCGCGCTTACATCTGCGACTGCCTCGAAAAGACCATCGCCCGCCATGAACCGCGCCTGCGCAACGTGAAGGCGGTACTCGAAGTGCGCGACGAGAGTGCGGTGAACCGCCTGAAGTTTTCGATCACGGCGGTGCTCGTCGCCAGCGCATCGGAAGAACCGGTCAATTTCGACGCGCTGCTGCAGCCGTCGACCCTACAGTACAGCATCAACAAGGCGGGCAGGACGTCGCCGGCCGCGTCCGCGCGAGGCTAAGCTTGGAACAATTGCTACCGTATTACGAGCGCGAGCTCGGCTACTTGCGCCGTCACCTGCGCGAATTCGCCGAGCGCTATCCGAAGATCGCGGGCCGCCTGCTCATCAGCGGCGAAGTGTGCGAAGACCCGCACACCGAACGCATGATCGAATCGTTCGCGCTGCTGAACGCGCGTATCGCGAAGCGGCTCGACGACGACTATCCCGAATTCACGGAAGCGCTGTTCGACGTCCTGTACCCCCATTACCTGCGCCCGTTTCCCTCCTGTTCGATCGCCCACATGGATTTCGGGGGGACCGCCAACCAGCAGACGGGCATCAGCGTCCTCCCGCGCGGCACCGCGCTGACTACGCGACCCGTGCGCGGCGCCGCCTGTACGTTCCGCACCGTCTATCCCGTCACCGTCGCGCCGCTTGCGCTCACCAGGGCCGCGTTCTCCGCCATCATCGACCATCCGGAAGCCGTGCGCCTGCCGGATGGCGCGGGCTCCGGCCTGAGCCTGACGCTCACCGCCACGGCCGACCAGTTGCGCCTCGGCCGGCTGGCCCTGCCGCGCCTGCGCGTGTTCATCGATGGCGAACCGTCGTTCTGCGCGGCGTTGCGCGACACGTTGTTCATGCGGGCCGTGGGCGCGTACGTCGAGGCGGATCGCAATGGCCGCTGGTTTCCCCTGGGCGCGATCCCGATCGAGCCCGCCGGCTTCGCCGACGACGAAGCCCTGATCGATTTTCCCGCGCGTTCGCATACCGCTTACCGCCTGCTGACGGAGTACTTCTGCTTCCCCGACAAGTTCAACTTCTTCGACATCGACCTGGCCGCACTCATGGCCGCGCTGCCGACCGCGCTGGCAGCCGGCGCGACGACGGTGACGCTGCACCTGGCGCTGGCGGGCCTGCGCGCGGATTCGAACACGGCGCGCATGCTCGGCACGCTGTCGACCAATAACCTGCTGCTCGGCTGCACGCCCGTCATCAACCTGTTCCCGCAGCGCGGCGAGCCGATCCGCCTGACCCACGCGAGCGCCAGCTACCCCGTGCTGGCCGACGCGCGCCGCGCCTTCGCCTACGAAGTGCAATCCATCGAATCCGTCAACCTCGTGCGCCAGACGCCGCAGGGAGAAACCGTCGTCGAATTCCACCCGTTTTACTCGCTCAAGCACGCCCAGACGCCCGAGCAGAACGGGCATTACTGGGTGCTGCGGCGCGACGAGACGCTGGCCGAGCGCAGCCCCGGCTACGAGACGCAGATCGCCATCGTCGACATCGACTTCGATCCGGCCGCCGTCGAGACGCAAACGCTGAACATCCAACTCATCTGTAGCAACCGCGACCTGCCGGCCTCACTCTCCTATTGCCAGCTCGGCGGCGATTTGTTCCTCGAAGGCGGCTCGAGCATGAAGACGATCAACTTCCTGCGCAAGCCCACCATCACCTACCGCTTCGAGAGCGCCCGCAGCGCCCATTGGCGCCTGATCTCGCACCTGACGCTGAACCATTTGTCACTGGCAAACGGCGGCGTCGATGCCTTCCGCGAGATGCTCGCCCTGTACGACCTGCCCCGTTCGCCATCGTCGCAGCGCCAGATCGGCGGCATTGCCGGCATCGAACAACGCACCGCCAGCGCCTGGATGGCGGGCAATCCGTTCACCTGCCTCGTGCGCGGCGTGGAGGTGCGCATCCTCATTGACGAGGAAGCCTTCGTTGGCAGCGGCATCTATGCATTCGCCCACATCATCGAACGGTTTCTCGCCCTGTACGTGCACGCCAACAGCTTCACGCAACTGGTGGTGGTGTCCAATAAAACCGGAGAGGAATTATTGAAATGCCTACCGAGAAGCGGCGATTTGAGCCTGCTGTAATCGAGCGCCTGTTCAGGGAACCCTATCGTTTCGAGTACTTCCAGGCCGTGCGCATGCTCGAGCTCTGGCTCAAGCGGCACGGCAGCCCCCAGCACGACGCCATCGCGCATTACGTGCGCTTCCAGAACTCGACGTCGCTGGGATTTCCGGCCAGCCAGCTGGAAGCCATCCAGCCCGAGCCGCGCGACCTCGACCGCGGTGCGCACGCGCTCGGCAAGGCATTGCAGGAAGCAAGACTCAGCTACATCCGCGTCACCCCCTCCTTCATGGGCCTGTTGAGCGCCACCGGCGTGCTGCCGGCCCATTACACGGAGCGCATCGCCGACCACCAGCAGCGCCAGTCCGACGAAGGTCCACGCGCCCTGCTGGACACGTTCTCGAACCGCTCGCTGGCCCTGTTCTACGCAGCCTGGCGCAAATACCGTCTGCACTTCAAATATCAGCTCGACGGCCAGGACACCTTCCTGCCGCTGCTGCTGGCACTGGCAGGGCTCGGCCACGATGCGCTGCGCCGGCGCCTGACGCACCACAGGGACGGCGCGCTGCTGGACGAATCGATCGGCTATTTCGCCGCGTCGATCCGCCAGCGCCCGCCCTCGGCCGTGCAGATGGGGCGCGTGCTGTCCGAGTATTTCGACCACCCGGTGCGCATCGAGCAATTCGTCGGGGCCTGGTACGACGTGCCGTCCGCCCAGCAGACCGTCCTCGGCCACTCCACCGCCGTGCTGGGGACGAGCGCGATGGCCGGCGACCGCGTATGGCAGCGCGACCTGCGCCTGCGCGTCGTGGTGGGTCCGCTGGACCACGCGGGTTTCTCGTCGTTCCTGCCGGGTGGCCTCGCGGCGCGCGCCCTCAAAAGCCTGCTGGGCCTGCTGGCCGGCGTCACGCTCGAATACGAGGTCGAACTGATCCTGCGCGGAGAAGAGGTCCGCAGCACCGTCCTCGGCCCCGCGCCGAGCGGGAGACTGGGTTGGGATGCCTATCTCGTCACCGGACCACAGGCGGATGATCGCGACGACGTCCGCTACGCCCTGCAGCCGATCGAACAGCTGGCCTGACGGGCAAGCCTAAGGCACGACCTCGGCGGAAAACAACCGTTCCACCGGCGCAGGATCGAACAGCCCGCGTCCATCCCAGCGCGGCAGGTCGATATCCGATTGCGAGGGCACCGCCTTGCCCGCGTAGCGCGGCCCCAGCCGGGCGATCATGCCCGGGAAGGCGCGGCAATAACTCGACGCGATGCCGGCCAGCTGGGCCAGCCGCTTATACGTGATCACGCTGGCGGGCGGCAGTGTATCGAGCACGTGGACGATGCGCTCGCGCCAGTCGTCCGACCAGGCCGGAAGCGGCGCGCCCGCCACGCGGATCCGGTCGCCCGGCCGGATCTCGCCGCCGCGCAGCACGCGTGCCAGCATGCCGCGCCGTGTGCCGATGCGCGTCGACAGGCCCAGGTGGTGCGCATCCAGGTGCCCACACGCTTCGCACTGGAACATCAGCCGCAGCAGGGCGCTGTCGCCGACCTGCAGCACGGTGCCGGAGACGAGCCGCGACGTGTCGACGTCCACGAGCAGGTTCTCGCGCAGCGTGTGCGGCGGCAGCGCGAACGCGTCGTACGCGTCCGTGCCGGCCAGCAGCAGCTGGCGCGGCGACAGCGGGTCGGCGTGCACGTCGCCGTCCAGTCCCTGGAATGCGATGGCCCTCACGCCATCCACGCGCACGGGTGGCGCGGCCAGGCTGGGGCGCAGGGCCAGGGCTTCGATCCGTCCGATGTCCATGTGCGTGTCCATTCTGTGTCGGTCAGCGATGACAAAGTCTGCCACAGGTGCGGCCGGTCCGGATGGCGTACCGGACGGCCGCATCGTGACGCTCAACGATTCGCCGGATCGCGTGAACTTCCGTGCGCCCACGTGTACAAGGCGGGCAGGATCAACAGGGTCAGCGCCGTCGACGACAGGATGCCGCCGATGACGACCGTCGCCAGCGGCCGCTGCACCTCCGCGCCCGTGCTCGTCGCCAGCGCCATCGGCAAAAAGCCCAGCGAGGCGACGAGCGCCGTCATCAGCACGGCGCGCAAACGTACCTGCGCGCCTTCGCGCATGGCCTCCGACGCCGTGTGTCCCTGATCGCGCAGCGAACGCACGAACGTCAGCATCACGAGCCCGTTCAGCACGGCCACGCCGGACAGCGCGATGAAGCCGACCGCCGCCGAAATCGACAACGGCAATCCGCGCAGCCACAGCGCCAGCACGCCGCCGGTCATGGCGAACGGGATGCCGCTGAACACGAGCAGGCCATCCTTGACGCTGCCGAACATCAGGTACAGCAGCGCGAACACGAGCGCCAGCGCGGCCGGCACGACGAGCGCCAGGCGCTGGCCCGCGGCCTGCAGGTTCTCGAATTGCCCGCCGAGACTCAGCCACACGCCCGCCGGCACGTTCAACTTGTTCAAATCGGCTTGCAGCGCGGCGACGAACGACCCGAGATCGCGCCCGCGCACGTTGGCCGTGACGACGATGCGGCGCTTGCCGTTCTCGCGGCTGATCTGGTTCGCTTCCGGCACGAAGTCCAAGGTGGCGATCTCGGACAGCGGAATGCTGGCGGCCCGCCCATCGCGTGCAGGCAGCGAGATCGGCAGGCGCCGCAGCGTGTCGACATCGTTGCGCGCCCCTTCCGGCAGGCGCACCGTGATCGCGAAGCGGCGGTCGCCTTCGAACACGGTGCCCACGTCGCGGCCGCCGACCAGCGTGCCGAATGCTTCCTGCACGTCCGCCACGTTCAGGCCGTAGCGCGCGGCCTTGATGCGGTCGACGGCCAGGGTCAGCGCCGGTAAACCTTCCGTCTGCTCGATCTTGACTTCGACGGCGCCCGGCAGCCGATCGAGCACCTGCGCGATGCGCTGGGCCGTCGCGAGCATGGTCGCCGTGTCGTCGCCGAAGACTTTCACGGCCACGTCGCTGCGCACGCCCGAGATCAGCTCGTTGAAGCGCAACTGGATCGGTTGCGAGAACTCGTAGTTGTTGCCGGGGATGCGGTTGGCCGCCTCCGCGATCGCGGCCACGAGCCCGGCATGCGTCCGTCTCGGCTTCGGCCACTGGTTTTCCGGACGCAGGATCAAATAGCTGTCGGCCGCATTCGGCGGCATGGGGTCCGTCGCCACCTCGGCCGTGCCGATGCGCGCGAACACGCGTTCGATCTCGGGAAATTCGCGCAGCAGGGCGGTCTCCAACTGCTGCTGCATCGCCACCGATTGCTGCAGGCTCGTGCCGGGAATCCGCAAGGTCATCACGGCCAGGTCGCCCTCGTTCAGGTTCGGCGCGAATTCGGTGCCGAGGCGGGTCGCCAGCAAGCCTGTCAACAGCACGAAGAGCATGGCGAAGGTCAGGGCGACCGGGCGGTTGCGCAGGGTCCAGTCCAGCAGCGGCCGGTACCATTCGCGCGCCTTGTGCATCAGGCTGTTGTCGTGTTCGGCCACGTTGCTGCTGACGAACAGTGCGACGGCAGCCGGCACGAACGTCACCGACAGGATCATCGCGCCGACGAGCGCCATCACGACCGTGAGCGCCATCGGATGAAACATCTTGCCTTCGATGCCGGACAGTGCGAGCAGGGGCAGGTAGACCGTCATGATGATCACCTGGCCGAACAGCAGCGGCCGCCTCGCTTCCGCCGCGGCAAGCGCCACCTCCGTGCGGCGTTCCGCGCCCGTCAATGGCCGCCCGACCTCGGCCTGGGCGATCCCGAGCCGGCGGATGCAGTTCTCGACGATGACGACGGCGCCGTCGATGATGATGCCGAAGTCGAGCGCGCCGAGGCTCATCAGGTTGGCGCTGACGCCCGCCTGCACCATGCCCGTGAACACGAGCAGCATCGTGAGCGGGATGACGAGCGCCGTGACGAGCGCCGCGCGCAGATTGCCGAGAAAAGCGAACAGGATCGCGATGACGAGCAGCGCCCCTTCGACGAGGTTGTTGCGGACCGTGCCGATCGCCTTGTTCACCAGCACGGAGCGGTCATACACGGGCAAGGCCTGTACGCCCGGCGGCAGCGAGCGGTTGACCTCGTCCAGCTTGCGGCGCGCGCTGTCCGCGACGGCGCGGCTGTTCTGGCCGACCAGCATGAAGACGGCGCCCAGCACCACCTCGCGACCGTTCTCCGTGGCGGCGCCGGTGCGCAGTTCGCGGCCCGGTTCCACGTCGGCGACGTCGCGCACGCGCACGGGTGCGCCGTCGACGACGTCCAGCACGATGTTGCGAATCTCCTCCAGCGTTTTCACTTGTCCCGGCGTGCGCACGACGAATTGTTCGCCACCGCGCTCGATGTAGCCGGCGCCCGCGTTGACGTTGTTGCGGTCGATGGCATTTACCAATGTCGCCAGCGACAGCCCGTGCCCGGTCAGCTTCGCCATGTCCGGCGCGACCTGGTATTCCTTCAAATAGCCGCCGATCGTGTTCACTTCCGTCACGCCCGCGACGCCGCGCAGCTGCGGCGCCACGATCCAGTCCTGGATCTCGCGCAGGTCGGCCGGCGAGTAGGGCGTGCCGTCCGGCTTCAACGCGTCCGGGCGCGCTTCGACCGTCCAGTAAAAGATCTCGCCCAGGCCCGTCGCGATCGGACCCAGCGCGGGATCGGCCTGGTCCGGCAACCGGCTTTTCGCCTGTTGCAGCCGCTCGCTCACGAGCTGGCGGGCGAAATAGATGTCGGTGCCTTCCTTGAAGACGACGGTGACCTGCGACAGGCCGTAGCGCGACAGCGACCGCGTCTGCTCGAGCCTGGGCAGGCCGCTCATCGCCGACTCGATGGGGAAGGTGATGCGCTGCTCGACTTCCAGCGGAGAGTATCCCTGCGCCGCGGTGTTGATTTGCACCTGCACGTTGGTGATGTCGGGCACGGCGTCGATCGGCAGGCGCTGGTAGTTAACCACGCCCAGCCCGGCGAGGGCGAGGACGGCGAGCACGACCAGCCAGCGGCGCGCGATGGCGAATGCGATAAGTTGTTGGAACATGATCGCCTCGTCAGTCGTCGTGCTCGGCGTCGCTCTTGCCGAGGTCCGCCTTCAGCAGGAAGCTGCCGCCGGCCGCGACGACGTCTCCCGCCGCCAGCCCGCGCACGATCTCGATCCGCTTGCCGTCCGAGCGCCCGGGCACGACGTCGCGCGGCGCGAATCCGGCCTTCGTGCGGACGAACACGACGCTGTGCTCGTGGATTGTCTGGATGGCATCGCCGGAGACCGTGACCGGCACCTGCGCCTGCGGCCCCATCAGGTCGACGCTGGCCAGCATGCCCGGCCGCAGGCGCGCGTCGCGGTTCGGCAGGACGATGCGTGCCGTCGCCATGCGCGTCGTATCACCGAGGACAGGGCCGACGAAGGCGACGGTGCCGTCGATCTCGCCCGGCTGCGTGCCCACGCTGATCTTGGCCGCCATGCCCGCGCCGACCTGGCCCAGGCTGTCGGCCGGCACGGCCGCTTCGATCCACACGTGCGACAGGTCGGCGATGGTCAGCAACGGCTTCGTCTCGGCGACCGCCTGGCCCACGACGGCGGGCCTGTCGACGACGACGCCGTTCAGCGGTGCGCGCATCGTCACGCTGCTGGACACGCCGCCGCCCGCCTCGATGCCGAGGGCGGCCAGGCGCTGCGTGGCGGCCTGCGCGGCGATCTCCGCTTCCTGCATCGCCGTCGCCGCGGCTTCCAGATCCTGGCGGGCCGAGATACGCTCGTCCCACAGCGTCTTTTCGCGCTGATACGTCGTGCGGGCGAGCTGCAGGCGCTGGCGCGCGCTGGCGGCCTCGGCACGCCACTGCGCGACGGCGGGGCTCTGGATCGTCACCAGCGCCTGGCCCTTGCGTACCAGGGCGCCCGGCGCCACGAGCACGGCCTGCACGATGCCCGGCGCGGGCGCGGCCAGCGCGACGGTGCGTTCCGCGTCGGTTTTGACTTGCGCGGGCAGGTGCAGCCGTTGCCGCAAGGTGGCCGGAGCGGCCGTGTCGAGGGCGACGCCGTTGGCCTTGATCTGCGCCTCCGTCATCGCGATGCCGCGTGCGCCCGCGTCTTCCGCTGCGCCGGTTTCCGCGCCGCGGTCGTCGTGACCGTGCGCATCTTTGGTAGGGACCGCATCCTGGCGCGTAAAGAACATCAGGCCGGCAAGGAGGAGGGCGAACGCGCACATCAGCGCGATCGCCAGGGTCTGTTTCTTCGTCATGGTGTTCTCTTCAATCTTGATCGGTGCCGGCGAGGCGTTCGATGTCGGCCCAGGCGCGCCAGGCGGTTTCCAGGCTGTCCCACTGGCGCGTCTGCACCTGGAACCATGTGCGCTGCGCGTCGAGCACGTCCAGGAAGGAAAACTTCCCGTACTCGAATCCTTTCAGCGTCTGCTCGTACGCGGTCTTCGCGCCGGGCACGACGTCGTCGCGCAGCAGCCGGGCTTCCTGTTTCGCCGTTGCGTAGCGCGTGTGGGCGGCCGTCAGCGCGGCCGCCGTCTCGACCCGGGCTGCAGCCAGGTCGTCGTTCGCTGCATCGGTACGGCGCAAGGCCGCACGCAGGGCGTCCTCGTTGCGGTTGAACAGGGGCAGCGGCACGGACAGGCCGACGACGGCCTGGCGCCGGCCCGCCTGGTCATCCTTTTGCGTGCCCACGGACAGGGTGACGTCCGGCACGCGCGCCGCCCGTTCGACGTCCGCCTGCGCTTGCCGCGCCGCGAGGTGGCCGCGGGCGCGGCGGACGGCGGTGGATTCGCGGGCCAGCAAGGTCGCGATGGGGGCGGCGTCCGGCAGCCGGTCGCTGTCGTCTTCCAGCGCGAGGGTGTCCGCAGGACGGCCGACCAGCGCGGCCAGCCTTGTGCGGGCGATGGCCAGCGCGGCCGCCGCCTGGGTCAACGCGGTCGATGCGTCGACCGCGGCGAGGCGGGCCCGCGTCTCGTCGATCGGCGAGATTTTTCCGGCCGCCACGCGCTTGCCGGCCACGTCGACGGTCCGGCGCGCGAGGTCGGTCAAGGCCTGGGCAAGCGCGAGCCGGTGTCCGGCGATCAGGACGTCGTGATAGGCGGCGATGACGTCGGCCCGGATGGCCAGCCGCTGCGCCAGCCGGTCGCCGCGCGCCACGTCGGCCGCGCCCTGGGCGAGGGCGACGCGGGCCCGGCGTTTGCCGCCGAGCTCGATCGGCTGGTTGATCTGCACGGTGGTCGTGCGCGTGCCCGCCTGCTGGCCTTCGCGCAGCCAGGACAGCTCGGGATTCGGCAGGCGGCCGGCCTGGCCGACCAGCGCTTCGCTCGCCGCCACCTCATGCGCGGCCGCGCGCGCGGCGGGCTGGTCGAGGGCGAGCCGGATCGCTGTGGATAAGTCGATGGGGGCGGTATCCGCCGCGACGCGCAGGGGCTCGGCGCCGCAGCGCCATGCCAATGCGGATGCGAGGACGAGCACCGCCAGTCTTTGTCTGAATGTGTTCATGCGTGCTCCTGAAAATGGGAGCGTCGAAAAACGTGCTGCGCGTTGCCCTATCGTCGCGGACGGCGAGTCCTGCGATGCTCGCTGTACTAGCGTACAGCTGTGCTTCTCGAACGACATTGCTGCCGCTCGCGACGGTTTTTCGAGGCTCCCGATGGTCGATTCAGGCGCGCGGGGATTTGTGAGGGATCAACGCCGCGCGCGGGTCAGGCGGCGGCAGGCCATCGCGGCCGTTCGGGACGGCTCGCGGGCGGCGCTTTGAGGTAGGGCGGGAAGAAGGCGATGCTTGAAGCGTGCCGGCGCTCGGCCGGTATCACGACGAACGCCGCGGGCAGGCACGCCGTATGTCCGAACGTGCAGGCCGCGCAGTGCGGGTCGACCAGGGACGCGCCGTCGTCTTCGGCCACGAACACGGGTCCGTCCACGCCCGGCGCGACGACGCTGTGGTGGCTCACGCCGGCCGGCGTCATCGCGCAGCACTTGTCCGCCACGGCCAGGGCGACCTGGAATGGATAGACGACCAGCAGCAGGATGAGGATCAGGCGGCGCATGGCGCAATGATACCGCATTAAAAGATGGCGTTATTCATCAATGAGCGGCCTCAACCAATCACGGGAATCAGGTTGGGTTCGCAACCGATCTGCATATACCTTTATCGGGAGGGTTTATCCATACGTGGATGATTCCGGAAATAAACGATTGAACTCGCTGGAGGGTCGCCGTAATGAAAAGCGCAAATATACTTGGCGGAATTTTTTTATTGGGAACTTTATCCGCCTGTTGTAATCCACCGTTGGTATCCACAATCGACGTCCCGAAATTACCGCAGCAGGCGTCGAACTGGTGCTGGGCGGCGAGCGGCCAGATGACCATGCGTTTCCTGGGCCATGACGTCGCCCAATGCGTGGAAGCGAATAACCGTTTCGGCCTCGCGACGTGCTGCGAAAATAATTCCGGAAGCTGCAATAACGGCGGGTGGCCGGAATACGAGAAATACGGTTTTACGGCCGACCAGACCTCCGATACGGCACTCACGTTCAGCCAGATCAAATCGCAGATTTACTGCAAAAAGAAACCCGTCGCATTCAGCTGGCACTGGCTCGGCGGCGGTGGCCACATGATGGTCGTAAAAGGCTATTTCACAGTGAATGGCGTGCAATACGTGGACGTCAACGATCCCGAGCCTTATACGGATCTGAGCACGCTCGTCGGCGGCACGGAAACCATCATGACGTATGCCGATTACGTCAGCCGCGCGGGTGACCACACCCACTGGAACGACTATTACAACATCACGTACAAAGGTGACTGACATGCGCAAACTTCCTTTCGCGTTGGTCGTTGCGGTCGTCCTCTTCCTCGCCGGCTGCCAGACGAGCCAACCCCGCCCCAACCACAGCCAGGACACCGCAGCGCAGCATGGCCTGGCCACGCTCCGGCAGGTCGTCAATGCCGGCAACTATGCGTCGCTCGGTTTCGAGTCGGAGGCCGAGGTACGCCAGGCCACGCTCGGCGATCCGCTGCAGGTCTACCGGGTCCAGCTCGACGCCCTGCGTGCCTTTACCGGGAACACCGATCCGGAAACGCTGCTCGTCGACGTCCGCCGCAGCCTGTACCCCGTCAAGGTCGGCGACCGCGTGGCGACATCGATCTTCGTCACCGGATCGCGCGAAGGCTGGCGGGCGTCCGAACTGGGCAACGCGGCCGTGGCACGGCTCGTCAACCGCTATCGTCACGGCGCCGGCGATTTCGTCGTGCACGTGGCGGCGATGAAATCCTGGTTCGTCGCCGACCGGGTCGAAGGCAAGCTCATGCTGACACCCGTCATGGACGACCCGCGCACCAAGCTCCGGGCGGGAGAAACCGTGCCGGCGGACGTCGTCTTCCTGCAGCTCAAGGCGGCGTCCGAAGGCTACAACGGCTTGCCGCAATAGGCATCACCCGCCGAGCTGGCGGAACGGGTCGAAGGCCAGGTCGATGAGACGGCGCTTGCGCACGACGATTTCCGCGCTCGCCGTCATGCCGTAGCGCAGCGGGTACGACGTGTCGCCCACGGTGTAGTGATCGCGCTCGAGGGCGACGCGGCCTTCGTACACGGGCAGCCGCGTCTGCGGCGAGGCCCGGGTCGCGGGCGCGATGGTCTGCAAGGTGCCGTCGATGATGCCGTAGCGCTGGTAGGGAAAGGCGTTGAATTTCACCTGCACCGGCAAGCCTTCGCGAAGGAAGGCGCGGTCCTGTTCGGGGATCTCGATCTTCAGCAGGGGCCGCGTGTTCTTCGGCACGATGCCGCCCAGCGGGGTGTTCGCCTGAATCTTGTCGCCGGGCTGCGTGGACGTCACCTCCGTGATCACGCCGTCCACGGGCGCAAGGATGCGCAGGAAATTGTCTTTGTCGATGTTCTCGAACTGGATGCGCGCTGCCGCATCCGCCACCAGCCGCGCCGTCTGCACCTGCAGCCGCAGCTTTTCCTCGACGTTGGTCGCTTCGCGCGTCGCCGCTTCGTACTGCAGGCGCAGGCTCGCGAGCTGCTGGCCGCTCGTCTCCAGTTGCGAGCGGGCCTCGGTCGTCTCCAGGCTCTGGCGCGCGGAGAGCTCGCTCGCGCGCGATTCCGCCACGCGCACCGCGTTCTCGGCTGCCTGCAGCGCATTCTTCTTGCCCTCCACCTGCAGTTGCGAGACCCCGCCGCCGCCCGGCAGCGCGAACAGGCGCTCGTACTTGGCCGCCTCATCGCGCGCCGCATCCCGTGCCCGGCGCGCGTCGTCGAGGTTCGTGCGCGCTTCCTGCGCCTGCGCGCGCTGGCCGGCGGCGAGGCGGCTCGTGCCCTCGGCCTGGCGGCGCTCGTGCTGGCGTTCCTCCGTGTCCATCGCTTCCTTGAGCGCGGCCACCCGCTCGTCCAACAAGGCTTTCTTTTGCGGGAATTCCTTCCATTCGCGCTCCGCGTCTTCCAGTTTCAGGCGCGCCTCCAGCGCATTGCGCGCCGCCTCGATGGCGCCCCGCGCGTACAGCCGCGCCACCACGTCGCCCTTGAGCACGGGCTGCCCCTCGGCGATATAGATGTTGGCCAGTTCGCCGTCGATGGGCGCATACAGCCGGCGCACCTCGGACGCCGGCACCAGCGTGCCCGGCGCCATCACGAGCACGTCCGCGCGGCCGAAGAACGACCACGCCAGGCCGGCCAGCACCAGCGCCACCATCACGTAGATGGCCAGGTGCGTGAAGCGCGCCGGCGTGGCCGTCAGGATGCCGATGCCCTCGTCGCTGTGGTCTTCCAGCGCGCCGATCAGCGGGCGCAGGGGTTTGTCACTCGTTGCCATCGCCGCCTCCTGTCAGGGCCAGCTTGCGCAGGTCGCTCGCCGCCTGCGCATACGTGT
Source organism: Massilia orientalis (assembly GCF_030411975.2). Taxonomy (NCBI): domain Bacteria; kingdom Pseudomonadati; phylum Pseudomonadota; class Betaproteobacteria; order Burkholderiales; family Oxalobacteraceae; genus Massilia; species Massilia orientalis. The sequence continues at coordinate 35,288 of NZ_JASNRB020000027.1, forward strand.
CGCGGAATGCCGGGACGTACGCCGAGATCGTCGCGAACGCGCGCTGGTGCGCCGGCTGCTCGTCCTGCCACTGGCGCACCATCCGGCTCAGGCGCGCGCCGTCGGCCGCGTCACGCACGGGGGCCGCCGCGCCGCCGCGCGCATGGACGAACCGTTCCACGTCGCCGACCCAGGCGATTTCCGCCACGAGCACCCTGGCATCCGCATTGTGGGTGCCCAGGCGCCGCATGCGCGCCTCGGCCTGCACGGTGCGATCGAAGCGGCGCGCCTTCAGGTCCGCCATCCACTGCGGCAGTTCCGCTTTCAGCAGGGCTTCCGTGCCCAGCGCCTTCATGTCCGCATTGTCCGGGTCGCGCGCGAGACGGTCGTCGGCGAGGCGGGCCGCGGTCGCAAAATCGCCGCTGTCGACGAGGCCCTGCAACGCGCGCTCCGGCGCGCCGGCCAGCTGGAACAGCAGGATGAGCGCCACCACCAGCGCTCCCGCCATGGCCAGCCAGCGGCGCAGGCGCGCGGGGTCGGTGTCGCCGGCGGCGCCCATTGCGTCCAGCAGGGCGGCCGTCATCAGGGCGGCCTTGCCGCGCCGCATGTCGCTCTTGCTGTGCGCCGGTTCCGCGGCGGCGGGGTTCACCTCGTCTTCCTGCGCGCCGGGCTGCTCGTCGGCGCAAAAGATGTCGAGGAAGGAGCCGGCCGACGCGACGAACGTCGTGTGGTCCGCATCCATCGCCGCGGGGCAGGCCGCCGGCGGCAACGACACCCGCGTGACGGTCGGCTCGGGCCCGGCCTGTTCCCATTGCAGGCGCACGCGGTAGACGAAGTGATGTCCGCCGAACGCGAGCACGTCGCCGTCCTCCAGCGCATGGGCGTGCTCGTCGAGCCGCACTGCGCCGATGAACGTGCCGTTCGTGCTGCCCAGGTCTTCCACGTACGGCACGCCCGCCTTGAGGAAGATGTGCGCGTGGCGGCGCGACAGATAGCCGACCTGGTGCGGTTCCTTCTCCTTGTAGCGCGCGAACGTGTCGTCCACCTTGCTGATCAGGAAGGGAAAGCTGGTGATGACGATGGCTTCCAGTCCGAGGTCGGCACGCTCCGGTTCCAGCGTAAGGCTCGCGAGCCGGGCGGCCGGCGCCGCTGCCGGCGTAGACGCCTGCAGCCGCACCCGGTACGCGAGCACGCGCGCCAGGCCGACCTCGTCGCCGTCGTGCAGCCGCACGATGCCGTGTCGCACGGCGACACCGTTGATGGTGGTGCCGTTCTTGCTGCCCAGGTCGGCGATATACGCGTCGCCACCCTCGACGAAGACGCGCGCATGGCGGCGCGACAAATCGGCCACGATCTCGGGCGGATACGCGGCGAACGGCGGCTCGGTGCGGCCGATGGCGAACAGGCCGTCGTCGATGGCGAGCGGACCGAGCTCGGGATGGTTCAGCGGTTCGAGCACGATGCCGACGCGTTGAAGAGGCGGTGCCTGCATCTTGCCGACCAGGACTTCGTCAGGCGCCATCGGAGCGTCTTTCAATGCTGCGCCGCATCGGCCACCTCCACCGGCGGCCAGCCGCCGCCCAGCGCCTTGTACAGCGTCACCGTATCGGACAGGACCTGCTGCTGGTTGGCGAGCAGCGCCAGCTGGGCCCCGAGCAGGGTGCGCTCGGTCTCGAACACTTCCAGCTGCGACGCCACGCCCTCCTTGCGCTGCGCATCCGTCGTGCTGGCCACGAGCCGCAACTGGTCGACCTGCTGCTGCAATTCTCCCCGCTGCTTCTTGTGCGCCTCCAGGTTGACGAGCGCGTTTTCCACGTCTTCGAACGCGGCCATGACGGTCTGGCGATACGCCTGCTCCGCCACCTTCGTCTGCGCCTCGCTCGTGCGCACGCGCGCCTTCACGCCCGGGTCGAGAATCGGGAAATTAATGCTGGGCAGCAGCCCGAACGTGAACGATTTCAGCAAGGTCGACAGCGCGAAGCTGGACGTGCCGCCGCGCCCCGTCAGACTGATCGACGGCAGTTGCGCCAGCTTGGCCTGCCCCGTCAGGTCGTACGCTTCCAGCACGCGGTATTCGGCCGCGACGACGTCGGGCCGGCGTTTCAATAATTGCGACGGCAGGCCGCCCGGCACCTCGGGCACGCGTACCCGCTCCTGCAGGCGGCCGGCAGGCATCTGGAAGTCGCCGGCTGGTACGCCGATCAAGGTCGCCAGCGCATTGCCGGCCAGTGCGCGCAGGCGCTGTAATTCGATCAGCTCCGTACTCAGGCGGTTGACCTCGGCCGATTGCTGCAGCACACGCGTGTGCGGGATGAGGCCGTTCTGCTCCATCGCCTGGTACGTGGTGAGAATGTCGCGGTTGCGGGCCAGCGTCTGGCGCTGCTGGTCGATCTGTTCGTCGAATTGCAGGATCTGGAAATACGTCGTCGACACGTCCGACACGAGTTTCAGATAACCCGCGCGCCACTCGGCCTCGGTGGCGGAAAACTCGGCCTTCTGCGCCTGCACCCCCTTCTCGACCTTGCCCCAGATGTCGATGTCCCAGTTGGTCTGCGTGGCCAGGTTGAACTGCTTCGTGAACGGTTGACCCGTGACCTTCTGGAAGCTCGCGCCCGCACCCGCGTCGAGCGTGGGCAGCGCGCCGGCCCGCGCCTCTCCGATCTGCGCGTTGGCCACGCCGATGCGCGCGGCGAGCACCGCCAGGTCGAAATTGCCAGCGAGCGCGCGGCTGACGAGCTGGTCGAGGTAGGGATCGCGGAATTCGTGCCACCAGTCCGGCACGATCAGCTCCGTCTTGGACAGCGGCAAGCTGGCCGAGTTCGCCCACGCCGCCTTGGCCGGCACGGACGGCCGCGCGTACGGGCGCATGCCGACGTCGGCGCAGGCGGCGAGCAGCAGGGCGGCAACCAGGCAAAGGAGACGGCCGGTCATGGCGCCATCCATGCTCGGGCGTCGACGAACACCTGGAACAGGCGCGCATCGATATGCCCCGCGTCGCATTCCTCGTGCATCAGGTCCAGCGCCTGTTCCACGGGCACCGCCTTCTTGTACGGCCGGTCACCGGCCGTGAGCGCATCGTAGATGTCGCAGATCGTCAGGATGCGCGTCTGGATGCTGATCTGCGGCCCGCGCAGGCCCGACGGATAGCCGGACCCGTCCAGCTTCTCGTGGTGGCCGTGCGCGATCGCGGGCACGCCGGCCAGGTCTCTCGTCCACGGGATCAGGACGAGGAACGAATACGAATCCACCACGTGTTCCTCGATCTGGCGCCGCTCGTCCGTCGTCAGGCAGCCTTTCGCCAGGCTCAGCGCCGCCACCTCGTGGTCTTCCAGCAGCGCGAGCGGATGGCCGTCCGGGTCGTGGCAGCCGTAGTGGACGATGTCGCGCAAATCGGGCAGGGTGCTGCTGCGCGAGATGGCGGGCTCGTTGGCGCTGCGGATCGTGGCCAGGAAGCCGTCGAGCCGCGCCGCTTCCTCGGCCAGGCGCGCATCGGCGGACTCCTTTTCGACCCGGAACGTCGCCGCGCTCCAGCCCTCGTCGATGTGGCGCTGCGCGAGCGTGTGATAGGCCTGGCGCTCCAGGCAGGCGCGTGCGTACAGGAAGCGCTGCTCCAGCAGGCGCATGTCGGCATGGTGCAGCTTTTTCTCCTTGCGCAGCACGTGCTCGCGCACACCGACCTTGCCGAAGTCGTGCAACAGCGCGGCATAGCGGATCTCGCGCAACTGTTCGCGCGTAAAGGCAATACGGCGCACGTCCGGATCCTGCGCGCGGTCGAGCGCCATGGCGAGGCGCTCGGCATAGCCCGCCACGCGGAACGAGTGGCCGGCCGTGACGGGATCGCGCTCCTCGATCGCCTGCACGGACGCGCGCACGAAGCCGTCGAGCAGGCGTTCGATGTCGGAATACAGCTGGAAATTCTTGAGCGCGACGGCCGTTTCCGCGCACACGCCCGTCAGCAGTTCGAGATCGGCCTCCTGGAACGCGCGCGGGTCGGACGAGCTGTCGACCTGGATCAGCCCCAGCACTTCCTCGCCCACGATCAGCGGCGCGCACATGACGCTGCGGATCGCCTGGGCGACGATCGAATCCTGCGCGGCGAAGTGGCGGTCGGCCAAGGTATCGACGGACAGGATCGCGCGCTTCCTGCCGAGCACTTCGCCGACGATCGTGTGCGACAGGCGCGCCTGCCTCGGATCCTCGACCATGCCGTTGCGCCGCCGCGCCGCCACCGGTACGGGCGGGTCGCGTTCGTTCTGGCGCAGCAGGATGAACGCGCGCTCGGCCAGCGGGAACAGGTCGAAGATGAAATTCATGATCTTTTCCGTCAGCGTCGCGCGGTCGGTGACGGCGCCGAGCGCAATGCTGACCTGGGCCATCGCATGCAGTTTCAGCACCGATTTCTCGAGCTCGCCGCGGGGCGCATCGCGCGGGCCGGCCGCCGGCACGTACTGGGTGACGTCGACCGACTTCCTGATCACCGTCGGCATGCTGGCCGCGCCGGGTGCGACCAGCGAGCGGAACACGAGCTGGGCGGAGGCGAGCGCCAGTTCGTCGCCGTCGCCCAGCACGTGCCACGACCCGGGCTGCAGCCGCGCGCCGTTGACGAACGTCCCGTTCGACGAGTGCAGGTCCTCGACCGACCAGGCGTCCCCGCGGCGCCGCACGCGCGCGTGGCGGCGGCTGATCGTGTGCAGCGGGATGCAGATGAACTGGTCGGATGCGAGCGCATCCTGGCGATCGCGGCCGATCACGACCTCGTCGTGCAGCGGAAACAGGCGCGGCCGGACGTCGCGCCCGCCCAGCAGCTCGAGATACGCGCTGACGCCGCCTTCCACGGGCGGTGCTGCATAGGGTTCCTGTGCCGGTTCGATCGCCATGTCGTCCTCGCCTTGAGACCTGTAAGACAGTGACGCCGCGCTACAGTTCGCGATTATTTCACCGCTCATTTGACTGTAATTGTGATTTTTTTGGACTGGACCGAAGGGTCGAACGTGACGTGCTGGTCGTCGCCCATGACGAGCTGCAGCGTATGCCTGCCGGGCGGCAGCTCGATCGTTGTCTCCGTTTCTCCGGCGCCGAAGTGCAGGTGGTTGCGGTCGTTCGGGATCTCCACGCCGGGTCCGGGCGCGTCCGTGTCGACCAGCAGGTGGTGGTGGCCCGTATTCGGAAATTTCACGCCTTTCGGCGCCACGCCCATGTTGCGCAGGCCGAACCAGACGCGGATCGGCTTGCCGGATGCGACCACCTGGCCGTCGTTGGGCCAGCCGATGTACAGGTAGGCGTTGGGCGGCGCCGGCGTCGGCTCGGCGGCAGGAAGTGAAACGGCGGCGGCGAGAAGGGCGGCTGCCAGTCGTATGCGCATGGGGGCTCCTGTTTCACTTGACCGTGACCGTAATCTTTTTCGAGTAGACCGGCGGATCGTGCGGAATATGATCCTTGTCGGCCAACAGCAGCTGCAGCGTATGCGAACCCGGCGGCAGTTCTATTCTCGCCTCCGTTTCGCCGGCGCCGAAGTGCAGGTGGTTGCGGTCGTTCGGCACGGCCTGGTCCATGTTCTCGGGCAGGTCGGTGTCGATCAGCAGGTGGTGGTGGCCCGTCTTCGCGATGTCCGTGCCCTTGGGCGCAACGCCCATGTTGCGCAAGCCCATCCGCACCCAGAACGCGTGACGGACGACCATGCCGTCGCTGGGCCAGATGAAATACACCTGCGCGTTCTCGGGCGACGGCGTGCGTGCGAGCACGGGCAGGGCCTGCAATACCACCGCGCTCAGTATCAAGGCAATTGTTTTGCGCATCGTCCTCTCCTGCCCGCCGTGCGGGCCGCTGTTCCGGCAGCATCCGTCAACCGGGATGCATGGCACCTGTGCCAGAACAAACGTGCGGCCGGCACAATCGCGGCGGCCAGTGGTCTAAGCGGTTTCCTGACACTTGCGGAGGCGGCCTGTGTGGATGAGGCTCTTGATCCTGTGCAGCCTGATGGCGCTGGCGGCCGTCGCGCCCGTGCGCGCGCATGGGTTGCCCACGACGTTCCAGGTGGCGGGCGTCCTGCCCAAGAACAGCGCCGAGCAGTTCGAGCTGGCGTTCTGGAATTCCGTCAAGGACAGCAAGCAGGTGGGCGACTACGAGGCTTACCTGCAGGCCTATCCGAAGGGACGCTTCGCCAGCCTGGCGCGCACGCGCATCCAGCAGCTGAAGGCGGCCCCGCCGCAGGCGCCCGCGCCCGCGCCTGCGAAGCCGGCCGGGAGCAAGCCCGCAGGCACCCAGCCGCAGACGAAGACCGCGCCGAAGCCGCCACCGCAATCGCAGCCAACCCGGCCGCCCGACAACAAGATACGCCCGGTGCCGGCACCCGTCGACGGCGGCCGTGAAGTGGCGCCCGCAGCGGGACCGGCCGGTTCCGTTGCCACGATAAAGGATTGCGACGTCTGCCCGTTGATGGTCGCGCTGTCGCCGCAGCCGTTCATGATGGGCAACAACAGCAGCGACCCGTCCGAGCGGCCCGCGCACAAGGTGGCGCTGCACACGCCGTTCGCGATCGGCAAGTACGAGGTCACGGTGGGGCAGTGGAACCAGTGCGTCCGGGCCAGCGTGTGTCCGACGATGCCGTCGCTGGGCAACGTGCCCGAGAACCTGCCGATGCGCGACGTCAGCTGGGACGAGGCGCAGCTGTACCTCAAATGGCTGGGCACGGTGAGCGGGAAGCAGTACCGCCTGCCGACCGAGGCCGAGTGGGAATACGCGGCACGCGGCGGCACCACGACCCGCTACTGGTGGGGGCAAGAGATGAAAGGCGGGAATTCGAGTTGCGCAGGCTGCGGCATGCCCTGGAGCGAGGAACGCCCGCCGCCGGTCGGCAGCTTCCCCGCCAATCCGTTCGGCCTGAACGACATGAACGGCAGCGTGTGGGAATGGGTGCAGGATTGCTGGCACAGCACGTACAAGGGGGCGCCCGCCGACGGCAGCGCCTGGGTCGAGGGTAACTGCCAGGCGCGCGTCATCCGTGGCGGTTCGTGGCGCGAAAACGGCAGCTACATGCTGTCCACCACGCGTTTCAAATACGACGCCAGCGTGCGCCAGTCGCAGAACGGGTTCCGGGTCGCGCGGTCGCTCGATTGATGGCTAGCGGCGCGCGTGCGTCGTGATCTGCAAGAAGTCGACGCCGATCGCGCCATGTGCCCTGGCGATCGCGGCAAGTCGCTCGTCCAGGGCGCGCAGATACGCCGGTCCCGGTTCCGCATCCGGACGCAGCCCTTCGAACAGCGGCACGGACGTGGTCACCAGCACGAGCATGTCGGTGCCGAACGGCGGACCGATCACCCAGTTGCCGAGGCTGCCGATGGTGGCCGTGTAGCGCGGCGGCGCCAGGTTTTCGCGCGCGGCCGCATTGGGCAGCAGGTGGACGACATTGCCGTCCAGGGCGAAATAATCGACCGACACGTACGACTGGTAGTCCGGCGTGGTCACGTCGACCATCAGCGTATCGCCTGCCGCCAGGTTGCCGCCCCGGCCGCTGCCCGGGTTCAGGCGGAGCGACACACCGGCCGTGCGCGACGCGACCCAGTAGCGGCCGAGGACGCGCATCAACGGACACTTCGCATCGTCGACGTCGTGCAGGGTCAGCTCGACCCGCGTCACGCCCGGCAATGCCGCCAGCATCGTCTTGAGGCGCGCCGGCCCCACGCTGTGCGCAAGATAGCCCTGCACGCTCACGACACGCCCATCGATGGCGGGCACGAGCGCCGAGCACGGCACGCCGGCCAGCACGGTGGAGATGGCCGCCAGGGTCGGCGGCGGCGCAGGCGCAGGGGGTGGCGAATGTGCGGGCGGCGGCGTGGCGGCGACGGACGCGGGCGGCCCCTGCGCGGCCGGCGCGGTGCCATGCCGCGGCAACAGCAGGCGCAGCGCGACGAACACGACCAGTGCGGCGGCCGCGGCGGCCAGCGCGGTTCCCGCCCCGATCAGCAGCGGCTGCCGGCGCCGCGCGTCGCGCGCACCGATCTCCTTCAAAAAACCGTTGACGGTGGGCGTGCGGAGCTCGCGCCGCAACGCGAGCGTATTGCGCAGCGCACGCCATTGCCTGTGGCCGAGTCCGGGCGGCCGCTGCGGACGCAGCCCGGCATCGCGCGCCTGGAGGGCAGACAGCCGGTTGAACGGGTGGCGCCCCGTCAGCAATTCATACGTGATGCAGCCGAGCGCATAAATGTCGTCGCGCGGATCGGGCTCGCGGTTTTCCAGCATCTCGGGACTCGCATAGGCGGGCGTCAGGGCGCCGAGGCTGCCGGGATCGAAGACGGTCACGTCCGAGTCCTCTTCCGCCTTCTGGAACACGCGCGCGATGCCGAAGTCGATGACCTTGACGCCGCCCGTCTCCGTCAGGATCACGTTGGCCGGCTTGAAGTCGCAGTGGACGAAGCCGCGCTCGTGCGCATAGGCGAGCGCCCGGCCCATGCCGCTCACGATCTTCATCGCCTCGTCGAACGGCAGGACGTGGAAATCGGGCGCGCGCAGCATCTGGCTGAGCGACTTGCCCTGCAGGTATTCCATCGTGATGTAGACCATCGCCCCATCGCGGTCGAAGTCGTACACGGCCACGATGTTCGGATGGGCCAGCGTCTGCGCCTTGCGCGCTTCCCGCTGCAGGGAGATCAGCGATTTGGGATGCCCCTGGAACTGTACGTTCAGCACCTTGATCGCGATATAGGGATGGCGGTCCGACGCTTCCAGCTTGCGCAGGTCGAGCGCCTTGTAGACGGTGCCCATGCCGCCGAAGCCGACGCATTCCTCGAGCACGAAGCGGCCGTTGAGCGTGTCGCCGACGCCTTTCATGCGCTCGACCGCCGCGCCCGGCGGGCCGGCGATGCCCGCGGGCTGCGTCGGCGGTTGCAGGGGTTTCGTCTGGACATAGGTTTCTTCGTCGCTGACGCGCTCGCGCTGGCGCTGGCGCGCCTCGATCGCCTGCGCGATGCGGCGCTCGACTTCGCCATAGACCTCGGCCGGCAGCGGCGAGCGGCGATGCGCGTCGTTGAGGGTCTTAAGCAGGCTCGAGACGCTCTCGGGCGTACTGGCCAGCAGGCGGTCGACGCGCGCAAACATCTCGGCTTGCCCGAGGGTGCCGCTCTGGAACTGGCGAAGGGTATCGGCGAGGTTGTCCATGTCTTCCTCTGACAGGTGCGCCGTGTGCAAATTCACCGCACAGACGATGTGTTGTTCCCGGCCAAACCGCGTCACTCCCAGTGTTGGACCGAACCCACCGGATACCGGATAAAACGTCGCGAATGGGCGCAAAAGGTGCTGGCACGGTTCTCGCAAAGAGTAGGGTGAGCACGACGAAAGCGGCTCGCCAACCAACCCAATCCACTCAAGGAGAACACGATGAACACGCTGTCGATCAAAGACCTGGCACTCACCTGCGAACTGGACCGCGGCGCGATGGCGCACGTGCGCGGCGGTCACGGCAAGATGCAACAACCGTCGCATGGGCTGTCCCCGATGCCGGCCTACTTCCCGAGCTACAACTCGACCGTCGACGTCGACCAGAACCTGCAGCAATTCCAGAACGTGACGAACGCGACCGCGAACGGCTCGGCCTTCATCGACGGCGTCACCGTGCACAACAACACGAGCCAGTTCGGCCAGAACAACGCGGTGGTTGCTCATTAAATGTATCACTGAGCGGAACCAACGCGAATTTAATCTGTCACTCATGCCGGCCCGGTCATCTCGCGATGGCCGGGCCGGCATTCCCCATTCAGGAGAACGACATGGCAATCATCACCATCAAGGACTTGTCCGACAACACGGACCTGGACCGTAAGGCAATGCAGGCGATCTCAGGCGGCTCGCGCCTGCGCTCCTACGCGGGTGTGCTGCGGCCCGCGCAACCGCAGCGGATCGTCGACTTCCGCACGAAGGCGAAGCCGGGCAAGCCGCCTTCCAGATAAATCATATAAACCGTTTAGTACGATCACCATGCCGCCCGGCCCGCTAGCCGGGCGGTTTTTTTGTACCTTCAGGTTCGGTGTTCGGCTGGATCCAACAGATACGGCGCGGTGTTGGTCCGTGCCCGCCAGATTCTCCTTCCAAACAGCCAGACAACCTGTTTTTACGGGCTTTTTTGGCTGGCACGCATTCTGCTCATACCCTGGTGAGCGCAAATCAAACGCTCTTCCAACCAAATCACTGACGCAAGGAGAATCAACATGAAAACCCTGATCATCAAAGACCTCGCCGCCGCCTGCGAACTGAGCCACATCGACATGACCGCCATCCGCGGCGGCCACGGCGCCACGTCCACGCCCTGGTCGACCATGTACAGCCCGTCGTACGACTCGTCCATCAAGGCTAACCAGAACCTGATGCAGTTCCAGGACGTGAAGAACCTGACCGCCAACGGCTCGGCCTTCATTTCCGGCGTCAGCGCCACCAACAACACCGATCAATTCGGCCAGAACAACATCGCCGTCCTGTAAGGAGAACGTCATGCAAACCCTGATCATCAACGACCTGGCCCAGAGCTGCGAACTGGATCACAAGCAAATGGCAAGCGTGCGCGGCGGCCACGGCACGAGCAGCCCGTCGTACTCGCTGTACCCGATGCCGTCGCCGACGTATTCGAAAACCGTCAACGCGACGCAAAACCTGGCCCAGATCCAGAGCGTGCTCAACGAGACGGCCGACGGCTCGGCCTTCGTGAGCGGCGTGACGGCGAATAACAACACGTCGCAGTTCGGCCAGAACAACCTGCTGGTCATCTAAGGAGAACATCATGTCGTCGATCGTCATCCAGGACCTCACCCGCACCCGCGCACTGGACACGCATGCCATGTCCGCGATCCGCGGTGGCCAGGCCTTTGGGCCGAACGTGAACGTCAACCTGAACCTCGACCAGCGCATCGCCCAGGTCCAGGACATCAAGGTCAATGTCCTCAACAACAGTGTGATCGGCGACGGCTTTACGGCCCCCGCTGTGACCTTGAATCCGCTGCAATTTGCTACCAACAACGCCGTCGTCCCGCTGTAATCTTTTAAGGAGAACATCATGAAAACCCTGATCATCAAAGACCTGTCCGTCGCCGCCGAACTCGACCACGGCGCCATGGCCGCCGTGCGCGGTGGCTACAACATGAGCCAGACGTCCTGGTACCCGCTGCCGTCGCCGTCGCCGACCTACGCTACGACAGTGGACGCGACGCAGAACCTGACCCAGTTCCAGAACGTCGTCAACGCGACCGCGAACGGATCGGCCTTCGTCAACGGCGTGACCGCGAACAACAACACGAGCCAGTTCGGCCAGAACAACATCGCGGTGATCTGACCCGGGAGGGCGGGAACCTGATACGGTTCCCGCCAAACCGATGAACCAAAACGACCAGCCGCTGTCTTTCAATCAGGAGGCCCACATGGCGCACATCAGGATCGATGACCTTCGCGTCGAGCGCACCCTCGACGCGCGCGCGATGGCGCGTGTCCGCGGCGGCGACGGCGCGGCGTGGTGCTTCGGCTGGATCCAGGCTTATCTGCCCGAGCAGTTACGCGCTTCACCTGTCATCAATTTTTACCAGATCAACAATTACGCGGACCAGATGATCAACCAGTTCCAGACGGTCAGCGTGAGCAGTTCGGCGCCGAACTCGGTGGTGACCGTCGGCGTGGATGAACGGAGTACCAACAACGGACACGTCTGATGGGCGAGACGCTGCAACTCCGCTGGACCTCGGCGGCGCGCACCGACACGGGACTGGTGCGCACGAATAACGAGGATGCCGTGCTGGACCGGCCGGCGCGGCGATTATGGGCCGTCGCCGACGGCATGGGCGGTCATGCGTTCGGCGAAATCGCGAGCCGGATGACGGTGGAGGCGCTGGACGCGCTGCCGCCGGAAGACGCGCTGCAACAAGCCGTCGCCGCGGCGCGCGTCTGCCTGCTCGAAGTGAACGGCTTGCTGGTGGCGGAGGCCGCCGCACGCAACGTGCCCGTCATCGGCACGACGCTCGTCCTGCTGCTGGCATCCGGCCGCACCGCCGTCTGTGTCTGGGCCGGCGACAGCCGCATCTATCTATGCCGCGGCGGCAGCCTGCACCAGCTCACACGCGATCACAACCAGTTCGAGGAACTGCAAGCGCGGAACCACCTGTCTCCTGCCGACGCATCGGCCTACCCGGGCGCGACCATGATCACGCGGGCGCTCGGTGCGGCCACGACGCTGGAGCTGGACGAAGTGCAGGTGCAAGTGAGCGACGGCGACATCTTCCTGCTCTGCAGCGATGGCCTGAGCAATGCGGTCAGCCCGGAGGCCATGTTCGGCGCGCTGACCGGCGGCGACTGCGCGCAGGCGGCCGATACGCTCGTCCGGCTCGCGCTGGAAGCCGGTGGACGCGACAACATCTCCGTCATCGTCGTGCGCGCGGACGACGTCGAGGCCGACCAGACCGTTCTCAATCCCTCCTTGTGATCGGCGGCTAATGCCGCCGAAAATCCTTCGAATGCAGGCCGTGCTTCTTCAGCAGGATCTGCAGGTGGGAGCGGTTCATGTCCCAGCGCCGCGCCAGTTCGGCCACGGTGCCGCCGACGTCCTTCAGGCCGCGTTCCAGGCAGGCACGCTCGGCTTCGTCGCTGGCCGCGCGCTTGGCTTCAGCCAGCGAGGCCGGCGGGTCCGGTGAGGCCGTCTCGATCCGGGCAGGCGCAACGGGGCGGATGTCCTCGGGCAGGTGCGCGATGTCCGCCGTGTCTCCGGCCAGGCAGGCCAGGCGGTACATCAGGTTGCGCAATTCGCGGATGTTGCCGGGGTAGGTGTAGTCGAGCAGGAAGGCGCGCAAGACCGGCGTCAGCGCGACCGGCCGCCTCTTCAACGCTTCGGCCGCCTCGTCACCGTAATAGGCCAGCAGCAGCGGGATCTCGTCCTTGCGCTCGCGCAGCGGCGGCAAGGTCACGTGGATCACGCTGAGCCGATAAAACAGGTCTTCGCGAAACTGGCCCAGTTCAATCAGCTTGCGCAGATTCTTGTTGGTGGCGGCGACGATGCGGGCGTCGACGGCGATCGTCTCGTCCGAGCCCACGCGCTGGATCTCGTGCGACTGCAGCACGCGCAGCAATTTCACTTGTCCCTGCAGCGGCAACTCGCCGATCTCGTCCAGGAAGATCGTGCCCTTGTGCGCGCTTTCGAACTTGCCCTTGCGGTCCGTCGCCGCGCCGGTGAAGGCGCCGCGCTTGTGGCCGAACAGTTCCGATTCGATCAGGCTCTCGGGAATGGCGCCGCAGTTGACGGAGATATACGCTTTGTCGGCGCGCGCGCCGTTCGCATGGATCACCTTGGCCATCAATTCCTTGCCCGTACCGCTTTCGCCGTCGACGAGGACGGGCAGGTCGGTCGGCGCCGCCTTTTCCGCGATCTCGAGCGCGTCCAGCAGGCGTGGGTTGTCGCCGAACGTGCCTTCGAACACGAAGCTGCGCGCGAGCAGGGCCTGGCGGCGCTCGCCCGGGATCTGCTCCGGCGCCGCCTGGCTGCCGACTGCTTGTATGAAACGCTCCGTGTGCGACAGTTGCATGACCTCGTCGCGCACGGCATTCGCCTGGCGCAGCAGCTTTTCGATGTCGGGCCGGTCCAGGCGGCTGGCCCAGCGCAGGGTCGAGCGCAGGATTTCCAGGCGCTCCAGCAAGCCCGCGTATGACATCGACGATGCGCCCTGCGGCAGATCCTGGTTGAACAGTTTCATGATAATCAAGCTGCGGCCAATTGCTTCTGCACGAGCTCGTAATACATGCCGCGCCCCGCCAGCAGCTCGTCGTGCCGGCCTTGCTCGACGATGCCGCCCTCGTACAGCACGACGATTTTATCCGCCCGCATGATCGTGCTGAGCCGGTGTGCGATGATCACGGCCGTGCGTCCCGCGAGGATCTCGTGCATGTTCGCGATGATGTTGCTTTCGGACTGCGTATCGAGTGCCGACGTCGCCTCGTCGAACACGAGCAGGCGCGGATCCTGGTACAGCGCGCGGGCGATGCATAAGCGCTGCACCTGGCCGCCGGACAGCCCGACGCCGCGCTCGCCCACCACCTGCTCGTACCCGAGCGGCATCTTGCTGATGAAGGCGTGCGCATCGGCCATCTTCGCGACCTGCTCGATGCGGCGCCGGTCCGGGCTCTCGTCGCCGCTCGCAATATTTTCCGCGATGGTGCCGGAAAACAGCAGATTGCTCTGCATGACGTAGCCGACCTGGGCGCGGTAATAATCCTTGTCGATCGCGCTCATGTCGTAACCGTCGACGAGGATCTTGCCGTCCGTGGGTGCATAAAAGCCGACCAGCAGTTTCGCCAGCGTCGTCTTGCCCGAGCCGCTGCGGCCGACGATGGCGATCAGTTCTCCGCGGCGGATGTCGATGCTGATGTTTTCCAGCACATAGGCCGTGTCGTTGCCGCCATAGCGGAAGTACACGTTCTCGAATTTGACGTCGCCGCGCAGGTCGGGCAGCACGACGCGGCTGGCCGCCTCGCTGGGCTTTTGTTCCGGTTCGATGTCGAGCACGTCGCCGAGGCGTTCCATGGCAACGCCCGCGTCCGCCAGCCGGCTCCACAGCGCTACCAGCCCCATCAACGGCGCCAGCACGCTGCCCATCAGGGCGTTGAAGGCGATCAGCTGGCCGATCGTCAGCTCGTGGTCGAGGACGAGGCTCGCGCCGGCCCACAGGATCGCGATCGTCGTGCCCGCATTCAGTAGCTGGCTCGCGAGGCCGACGAGGATGTTGAATTTCTGCGCGCGGTACTGCGTGTCGAGCGCCTTGACGTATTTCTTTTCCCATTTCAGGCGCACGGGACGTTCGCTGCCCATGCCCTTGATCGTCTCCACGCCGCCCAGCGCCTCCATCAGGAAGGCGTGCGCGTCGGTGGACGCGTTGAAGACGTCGCGTGCGTACTGCTTGATGTGCGGCGTCGTCAGGATCGTCAGCGCCATGATCGGGACGACGAACGCGATCAACAATAAGGTCAGCTTGACGTTGTAGACGAACAGGATGGAAAAATAGATGAACACCATCAGGAGGTTCAGCAACGTCGTGACGGTGGACTCGGTCAGGAACGCGCGGATCGTCTGGTTTTCCTGGAAGCGCGCGACGATGTCGCCCGTCTTGCGCTTGGCGAAGAACGAGAACGGCAGCGACATCGTGTGCTTGAAAAACCCCGCCATCATCGAAAAGTCGAGATTGCGCACCATGTAGTTGGCAAGGTAAGCGCGCACGGTCGCCATCAGTTGCGAGAACACGTTCGAAATGACGAGCCCGGCAATCAGGAGATGCAGGAGGCTGACGTTCTGGTGCACGATCACGCCATCGAGAATGTTCTGGATGATCAGGGGCGGCACGATGCCCAGCATCTGGATTACGAACGTGGCCAGGAACAGGTGCAGCAATATCTTGCGATACGGCCGCAGATAGCCCACGAAGCGCAGCCACGGCGAGCGCAGGGCGGCCTGCGCCGCCATGTCCTGGCCGGGCGTGAAGACGAGGCAGGTGCCGCTCCAGCCCCGCTCGAACTCCTCGACGGACATCTTGCGGAAACCCACCGCCGGATCGGCGACCCAGATGGTGCGCGGCGAGATGCCGTACACGATCACGTAGTGGTAGCCCTCCCAGTGCACGATGAAGGGCAACTCGAACCCCTGCAACGCATCGAAGGTGCACTGCACGCCGCGCGCCGAGAAGCCGAGCGTCTCGCCCGCGCGCGCGAGGCTGTCCAGGGTCGCGCCCTGCGTGGTGACGTTGGCCAGTTCGCGCAGCTTGCCGAGCGTGATCTGCACGCCGTGGTGGCGGCACAGCATGGCGAGGCAGGCTGCGCCGCAATCCATTTCCTCCGCCTGTTCCACGAGGGCGAAACGGCGGATCACGCGCTCGCCGGACTCGGGCTCGGCGAGGTCCAGCCGCAGCGGCCGCTTGCGGCGCTCGGCCAGCTTCTTTTGCCGCTCCAGCTCCCGTTCGACGAAGCGGATGCGGTCTTCCAGCACTTCGCGCAGGCCCGCGTTGCGCTCGAGGATCATGTGTGCCGTCTTTTCGGGGATGACGAGCAGGGTAGCGGCAGATACCGCCACGGCCGACGCCATCTGTTCCTGCCGCATCAAACACGCCTTCTCGCCGAACATGTCGCCCGCCTGCAGGGTGGCCAACGTCAATTCGTCGGCGCCGTCGTGGTAGACCAGTTTCACTTGCCCCTGGCGCAGCACGTACAGGCGGCGGTCGTCGCGCCCGTCCTGCCTGAGGATTTCCTTGCCGGCCGGGACGCGCTTGACGCCCACGCTGCGCACCATCTCTTCCAGTTCTTCCTTGCCGACCTTGCCGCGCAAATCGAACAGGCGCGCCACGAGGCCGCCGGCGGAACCGATCGCGACATAGCTCGTGACGAAATCGAGGGCTTGCGGATTGCGCGCCAGCACGGGCTCGATCACCGCGCGCGGGATCAGCCACAGCTCCGTCTTCAGCGATGCACGTGCCGACAAGTCATGGTGGGCGTCGCGCAGCATGGCGATGTCGCCGAACGTCTCGCCGGTTTTACGGACGCCGATGCTGAGCTCCTTGCCGTGCTCTTCGGAGAACACGCGCACGGAACCGGATTTCACCACATACAGCCCCTCGGCCGGGTCGCCCGCCTTGCAGATCGTCTCGCCGAACGCGTAATGGCGCACCTGCACCGCGTCCGCCAGCTGTTCCAGCGCCTCGCGCCCGAGCGGCGACAGGATCTCCACGGATGCCAGGAAATCCGTGGCCGGCGGCGCTCTGGACGGCGTTTCCATGATGACTGCCAGGCTCAACGCGTTGGACACGCTTCGATCACGTGCTCCTGCGCGCGCGCCACCAGCCACGCTTCGCGCAGCAGGCGGCGTACCTCGGCGGCCGTGTCGGCATCGAGCGAGGCCGGGTGTTTCGCGTTGACGCAAAAAATTTCCCAGCACGCGCCATCGGGGGATGGAAACGGTCCGAGCAGTTCGCCCTCGCGCGCATTGAACACGCGCGCCTCGATGTCGCCCTTGAGCGAGCCGCGCAACACCTTGCCGATGACGCCGCCCTGCTGGCGCGTGCCCTCGTCGACGGCGTGTTCGCGCGCCATCTCGGCGAATGCCTCCGGCTCCTCCTGCAGCACCGACAACATCTCCCGCGCCGCGCCTTCGGAATCGAGCACGACGTGGCTGATCTCCACGCTGTCGAAGCGCGGCGAATTGAGCTTGAAATACTGCGCGACGGCCGCTTCGCTGCACACCTGCTCCAGCATCTTTTCCTGGTACAGGCCGTCGGTGATGTACGCCTCGAACTCGTCCAGCGAAACGCCGAGCGCGTCGAGATAGTGGTTGGTGTCGGCCGCGCGATGCAGGCCCAGCGCGCGGCGGAATGCATCGGCACGCTCCTGGATCTGCTCGGGCGCGAGCACGAGGCCGGCCTGCCGCGCGGCGCGCGCCGCGAGGCGGTCGCGCACCATCTGCTCGACCAGGCCTTCGAACTGTCCGTTCAGCTTCAGCGTACGGATGAAGTCATCCGTCGTGATCACTTCGTCGTCGATGCGCACGATGCCTGCCATGGTCACGCTCCTGCGTCCGGTCGATGTCCGGGGCAGGTGTTAGAGCGCGCGGCAAAGCTTAGGTTCGCAGTCGTTCGGCGTTGCAAATCAACAACACAGCCGGCGCGTGTTTCCCCGTGTGTAATCGGCAAAAACCCAACGGCTGGTGAATTTCATGTCCTGCCTTAAAGGTTATTGTAATTGTGGCCATGCCGTTGCCAATGGCATCATAAATCATGAGAATGTCCGTTATATATAAAGAACAATAACGGTTGAAGCACGATTGGAGCCCCGCGCTCCCGGGCATTCCCGTCCCGATACCAGTCCAGTGCATCCCTTCGGAAGCATTCGCCCGACGCGTGTCCTCACGCGGTACGGAGCCATGGGCTCGTGAAAAACGCATCAATACGACAGAGAGGAACAACACCATGAGGAGAGAAGCGATGAAATTCCATGTTTCTGCGATTGCACTCGGCTGCATCGCACTTCTGAGCGCCTGCGGCGGCGGCGGCGGCGGCGGCACTGACGGGGCTGCGGAGCAGACCATCAGTTTTCAGCTCCCGTTCTCGGGCGAGGCGTTGATCGGCGTGCCGCCCAATTCCGCAACGGCCACGCTGAAGGCGACGGCGAGTTCCGGCGGCGCCGTGACGTTCACGTCGAACACGCCGGACGTTTGCAGCGTCAGCGGGGATCAGCTGACGCTGCTGAAACTGGGCGAGTGCTCGGTGACCGCCACGCAGGCCGGTGCCAACGGCTACGCGCCGGTCTCGCAGCGCCAGATCTTCGTCGTTCCCAAGAACCCGCAGATGATCGCCAAGTTCCCCAACCCGGGCTGGCAGCCGCTCGATACGAAGCCGGTGCAGCTGTCCGCCACCTTCACCTCGGGCCTGCCGGCGAAATTCACGAGCAAGACGCCCGACGTGTGCTCGGTCAGCGGGACGACGATGACCAAGCTCGCCAACGGGATGTGCACCGTCGTCGCCGAGCAGGAGGGTAATGACTTCTATCTCCCGGCATTGGTGACGGGGAAAGATTCGATGTCGGTGGCAATGGCGCAGTTCATGCAGAAAAACATTCCGATCGGCACCGAACTGCCGGCCAAGATGACGTTCCTGACCGGCTACAAGGACACCGACAACACCAACGAAGGCCTCATTGGCCATTTCGGTAACCAATGGTGGTGCGACAGTTGCGATCGCGCTGTTTCCAACAACAGCTTTACCTTCACGGCAACGTCCGATGCGCCGCCGGACGCATGGTGGTATAGCCGCGCGTCGTTCCAGTTCTTCGCAGCCGGCCTCGCAGACGCCGATCTCCTGTCGCCGGACGGCACGTACCGGGCCGGCGTCAAGGAAACCGCCCTCACCACGCCGGGCGCCGCGCCGAAAGGCCTGCAGCTCGAGATCCAGTCGGCGCTGCATTTCAACCTTGCGCAAAATCCCGAGTGGTTCGGCGCGGCCAACAACAAGTTCAACGTCGAACTCTTCCTCGGTCACTTCAACCAGAAGGACGGCAAGGCTTGCAACGTGGCCCTGAAAGCCACCGTCCAGCCGACCGCCGCCGCCGCCACGAACTACAGCGTCGGCCTCAAGGATCAGTTCGCAATCAGCGAGACCTGTGGCCTGAGCGGGCTGGACATCATGAACGAAGTGCAGAACTACCCGGTCATCGAGATGCGGTTCTCCGCGGTACAGCCGAACGGGCAGGTGAAAAACGCAGCGTCGAAGTACCAGACCCAGTTCAAGCTGACCGGCCCGATCTACTTCCAGTGACATTCGACTGACATTCATGGCCACCGCACGGCGGTGGCAACCAAGGCATAGACAAAGGACATCAATAATGACAAGAGATGAGACGAAGGTCGTCAGGAAGACGATCAAGATGACCGCGCTGGCGATGGCCGCGGCGCAGTTCGCGATGCTGTGCGGCAGCGCGCAGGCGCAGACGACCGACGGCGCCACCACCACCGTCGTGGTGACCGGCCAGCGCAAGCAGCTCGAGACCGCGACGGCGATCAAGCGCGATTCCGACCAGATCGTCGATGCGGTCGTCGCCGACGAAGCCGGCAAGCTGCCCGACCGCTCGATCACCGAGGTGCTGCAGCGCGTGGTGGGCGTCACGATGGACCGTAATCAGTCGCGCCAGGGCGCCTCCCTGGCCGCGAACGGCCTGGAATTCAACGTGGAAGGTTCGGGCGTGCAGGTGCGCGGCCTGTCCTGGGGTTCGTCCACGATGAACGGCCGCGAAACGTTCTCGGCCGGCTGGCCTGGACGCGAACTGAGCTGGGGCGACGTGCCGCCGGAACTGATGGCGGGCGTGGAGGTCTACAAGAATCCGTCCGCCGACCTGATCGAAGGCGGCATCAGCGGCCAGATCAACCTGCGCACGCGCCTGCCGTTCGACGCCCCGGGCCAGTACGGCGCGCTGACCACCACGGGCAATTACGCCGAACTGGGCAAGACCAAATCGCCGGGCTTCTCGGGTCTGTACTCGAACCGGTGGAAGACCCGCGCCGGCGAATTCGGCGCACTGGTGGATTTGTCGTTCAACCGCACCAAATTCCGCTACGACACGATCGACCAGAACGTCTACTACCCGAGGAGCGACCTCATCAAGGGCCAGACGGCGTGGGTGCCGGGCGGCGGCGACTGGGGTAGCAACAACGAAGATACCCGCCGCGTGGGCTTTTATGGCGCGTTGCAGTGGAAGAAGGACAACCTGGAATCGTCTTTGACGTACTTCGACTCCGCTTTCCATCAGGTCAACGCGAATGTCTCGATGGGTGTCAACCCTGAAAATCCGTACAAGACCGTCTACACCGACGCCAAGTTCAACAGCGCCGGCGTGTTCCAGTCGGGCATCCTCAGCTATCCGATCGGCGGCAGGGGCGCGAACCAGTTCGTGGACGGCGGCCTCGCCATGAACACCACCCAGAACTTCCGCGACGTGCATGGCCGCACGCGCGAGCTGGCGTGGAACTTCAAATGGCGCGTCAACGAAAGCTGGTCGTTCCAGAACGATCTGCAGTGGGTGCACGCCACCAACAACGGCAATTACGGCATGCTCAACCTCGGCACGTTCCTGCCGAGCGAAGGCCTGGACGTCTCCGGTTCGCGGCCCGCGTTCAATTTCAACGACAAGGCGGTCGCCTTCATGGCCGATCCCCGCAACTACTTCTGGGGCATTTCGCAGCCTGAGTACAACCGCGCCAAGGCGGATCTGTACGCCTGGAAACTGGATGGCAAATACAGCTTCGACCATCCGGTGCTGCGCGACGTCCGCTTCGGCGTACGTATCACGGAGCGGAAGTCCCGCAAGGACAAGAATGCCGGTTCGGGCTGGAAATCCTACCAGGAAGAATGGGGCGTGAAGGAAACCGACGTCCCGGGCCAAATTCCGCACCTCGAAAGCTGGGACTGGCAGCGCCCGAACTTCGGTTACTTTAGCGACCCGAAATACGCAGCGCTGGGCAACGTTCAAACCTTCTCGTTCCCTGACTTCTTCAACGGCAGGATGCCTGCACCGCCGACGTTCGTCGTGCCCGCCGCGTCGATGGTCAGGAACATGGCCTCGTACAGGAACCTGCTGACCGTGCTGCGCTATAACTGCGAGGACGACAACAGGCTGACGGGCGCGACGAGCGATTGCTCGACGGCCGGCGCCGATTGGCGCCCGCCTGGCTTCAGCACCGAACCGCAGTACGTCAGCCGGCACAGCGAAGGCACCCAGGCCCTGTACGGCAACCTGCGCTTCGGCTTCGACAACTGGAAATATCCGGTGGACGGCGTCGCGGGCGTACGCGTGGTCCGGACCAACACCGTGGCCCATGGTTACACGGTGTTCAAGCCGAGTTATAGCGAGACCACCAATCCGAACGTCCCGCGCTTCGGCGAGATCAGCGATCCGATGGATCTCAAGTCCAGCCACGTCGACGTAATCCCCAGCCTGAACCTGAAGGCGAGCCTGACGGACAAGCTGCAGGCACGCGTGGCGCTGTCGCGCGGCATCTACCGTCCTGGTTTCGATCAGCTGCAGGAGTACATCACGCTGTCGCAGAACGTGATCAACGATCCCAACGACAGCAAGAAGATCACCACGATCGCGTACACCGGCACCAACGAGGGTAACGTGAAGCTGAAGCCGCTCAAGTCGAACAATGTCGACTTGACGCTGGAATGGTATCCGCGCCCGGGCCAATCCCTGACCGCTGCATTCTTCTACAAGCAGGTCAAGGACATCATCATGAACGAATCCTATACGAGGACGTATAAGGATCTCGCCGGCAACGATATGGAGTTCACGATCACCGGCCCGGCCAACGCGGCCAAGGCCCGTGTGCGCGGTATCGAGCTGGCCGGCATGACCTACCTCGACCACCTGCCCGGCGTGAGCGACTACCTGCCGGACTGGGCGAAGGGTTTCGGCGTGTCGTCGAACTTCACCTATATCGAAGGCAAGCAGCAGCTGTACCACCCGAACCCGTCGAATTTCTGCCCGTCCGGCGGCGAGCTGAAGGGATCTGCAGCGCTGTATGGCTGCGACACCAACGGCATCCCGTACAAGGATCTGCCGGTGCCGTACATGTCGAAGCGCGCCTTCAACATGGCCTTCATGTACGACCGCGGCCCGGTGTCGGCGCGTCTGGCGTATTCCTGGCGTGACCGTACCTTGCTGGCGACCGGTGTCTATGGCGCCAAGGGCTCCAACGGCACCAGCGCCGATCCGGCGCACGTGGACGACAAAGGCAACCCGCTGCAGGATGCGGGCTTCGGGATCCCGGTGTGGCAGCTGCCGGTGGGCCAGTGGGATGCGGGCATCAACTACCGCTTCAGCGACCACTTCTCGGGCAGCTTCAACATCAGCAACCTGACCCGTACGGTGACGAAACAGGTCAACCAGCAGACCCCTGGCGACATGGGCCGTTCCTGGTTCGATCCGGGCCGCAGCTTCCGCATGCAGGCCACCTACGTGTTCTAACCTGAAGTGCCGCGCCGGTGCGAGCCGGCGCGGCGTTACCTGAACAGGAACGCAATGAAATCGATGTTCATCACGGCCACCGCATTGGCGGCCGTTTTCGTCGGCCCCGTCAAGGCCGCCGACCCATCCTACTGTTTTTACCAGGACCAGAAGTTTTCCGAAGGGGCCGCGTTGAATGGCCGCGTGTGCACGCGCGGCAATGCCATGGGCAAAGGCGGAGATTTGATCTGGGCACCACAAGAGGGCTCCGGACTCCCAGCCATGCAGCAAGAGGTGGAACGCATCCGCATGCAGACCCAGCTCGTCCAGGCCCGCATCGGCTTGGCCGAGACGGAAGCCCGGTATCGTGAAGTGGCGGCCAAATCGTCCGGCAAAAACTGATCTTCCAACAGTCTCAGGCGATGTGTTGGTCCCGCACCAACACAAACCGCCGTCCATGCCGGCCTGCCCGTTACGCGGCAGGTGGCATGCTCCCTGCATGGTGGGAAGTGGGCGCGTGACATGCGCGCCGTTCCACTTCCAACCATTCGAGGAGAACCATCATGAACACATTGATTATCGAAGACCTGGCCTTTGACGGCACGGCGTCGGCCGGCTCGCGAGTGCGCTCGCTGTCGAGCGAGGAGATGAAGCGGGTATCCGGCGGCCGGGCGATCAGCGTGCTGGTCGATGGCCGGACCGCCGGCACCGTGGACGATTTCTCGCTGAATATGGAGATATTCAAAGGGAACATTGGGGGGCCGATGGTGGTGTGACCATGGCGGCCCGGGTGGCCGTGCGGCCTGGGCCGTACGGCTTGTGCCATGTCGCCGGCGCGTCAGATCGCAGCGCGGCGCGCCGCACGCGCAATGCTTTCCGCAAACAGCGGTGTTTCGCGGCGATTGTGGTCGCCCGACGACTGCTGGCGGTCCGACTGGGCCTTCTCCCACGAGATGCCATGTTCCTTGATGAATTCCAGGAATTCCTCGGTCGGGTGCGAGACGACGCTGTTCGTGTACTCGCAACGCGTGTCGTCGATCTTCCTGACGCTCAGGTCCCAGATCACCTGGACCCTGGTGCGGCCGTTCGGCGTGAACACGTCGGACGTGGACACCATCCTGCAATGCGCGGCTTCCGTGACCTCGCCCACGTAATGCTGGACGACCAGGCCCGTGCCGATCATCTCGACGTTGATCGACATGCGACGGCCGTCGTCGGTGAAGGTCGCGCCGGCGGCGATGTGATCCGGCGGCGCGCAACGCTGGTACTCGGCGTCAGGCAGCGAGAACAGCCATTTGGCGATATCGACTTTTTCGAAAGGCACGTCGATGACGTGGCTGAATGCGGATTGCGACAGGACCAGATCGTTACGTATGACAGTCATGATAGTTCTCCTAAAATTGATATGCCAAGCCCGATAGGTGCTCGCATATTGGTTTGCCAAGAGCGGCAAAAATTACGTTCAAGTGGTCAGGACAATCTTCCCGACATTCAGCCCGTCCTCCATGCGCTTCTGCGCGGCGCCGGCTTCGGAAAGCGGGAACGTGCTGTCGATGACCGGTGCAAGACGACCCTCGGCGAACTCGGACAGCCAGCGCTCCTTGAAGCGGCGCGACATGCCGTGCTTGACGTCCTGGGTGCGCGACTTCATGACGGTGCCGATGATCTGCAGGTGGCGATACAGCAGACGGTCCAGCGGGATCTTCGCGTTCTCGATGCCGCCCATGATGCCGATCTGGACCAGGCGCCCGCCGAAGCCGAGCGAGTTCACATTGCGCTCGAAGTAAGGCGCACCGATGAAGTCGAGGATCAGGTCGACGCCGCGGCCGTCGGTCAGCCTGGCGATCACTTCGGCGAAGTCTTCCCTCTCGTAGTCAATCGCGTGGTCCGCGCCGAGCCTGTGCACGAGATCGTGGGCCGATGCCTGCGCCGTGGCGAACACCGTGGCACCCAGCGCATGCGCCAACTGCACCGCGGCCCCGCCGACGCCGCCGGCGCCCGCATGGACGAGTACCGTCTCGCCGGCGTCCAGCCTGCCCAGATGAATCAGCGCTTCGTGGGCCGTCACGAAGACCTCGGTAATCGCGGCGGCCTGCACATAGTCCAGGCTCGCGGGAATCGGCATCGCCATGCGGTAATCGATGCGCGAGACTTCCGCATAGGCGCCGCCGCCGACAATGCCCATCACACGGTCGCCCACGGCGAAACCCCGCACTTCCTCGCCCACGGCGATCACGTCGCCGGCGATTTCCAGCCCCATGATGGTCGAATCGCCGAAGTCGGGACGCCCATAGCCGCCGCGGCGATGCGTGAGGTCAGCACGGTTGACGCCGGCGGCACGGGTGCGCACCAGGAGATCGTGGGGCCGCAGCACCGGCTCCGGTACGTCGCCGATCTTGAGGACGTCTGCTGCGCCGAACTGGTCGAAGATGATCGCTTTCATGATGGTTCCTTCAAAGATGTAGATGAGTGGTTACGCTGGATATCGTCGATCCGGTGCGCCTCGTGACCGCCCTGTTTCTGCGTCGTCGTGCAGGAGAAGAGCTGGAACCAGAATAGCGGCGTACGGCCGGGCTGATAATCCGGCGCCGTCGACAAACCGCTATGCGCGTTTCGCACAAGTGCGCGCCGAAAACGCTACTGCCCGCGCTGCTTCGCGACCATCCCAGGGGTTACCTTCCCCTGCTTGCCGCCAAACTGATAAATCACGTAATTGCTGACCTGCGCGATGTCGGCATCGCTCAATCCGCCCGCGAACGCAGGCATGAACACGTCCTGGTCCGCCACGCGCATATGTGTCCCGTGCAGGAGCGTCTGCACGATGTTCCGGCCCGATGGATCGCTGATCGACCTCGCGCCCAGCAAGGCTGCGTACTGGGACTGCGTTCCCTGGCCGTTCCACTGGTGGCAGCTTGCGCAACTGCCTTCGAACAGCCTCAAGCCCTGTTGAAGTCCTGCCGGCGTGGCAGCCATACGCTCCGGCTTCGTATTCACGTCGGCGGGGTCCGCGCCGGCGCGCGCGGGCACGCTGCGCAGGTAGGTGATCAATGCCCTCGTATCTCCCGGGTCCAGGTACTGCAGGCTGTTCTCGACGGCCTCGCCCATCGGCCCACCGGCCGACCCGTGGCCGGGCGCGTGGCCGTGCCTGAGATACTGGTACAACGCCTCGTCGGTCCAGCGGCCGATGCCATGCACCGGGTCCGCCGTGATGTTGGGTGCCCGCCAGCCCTCCACGATCGCGCCGCCCAGTTCGTTACCGCGATCGAGCGCGAAGCCGATGTTCCGCGGCGTGTGGCATTCCGCGCAGTGGGCGAGGGCGAGCGCGACATACGCTCCGGTGTTCCACTCCGTCGACTTGTCCGGCGCGGCGGCAAAGCGCGCGCTCCTGAAGAGCGCCGCGTTCCAGAATCCCATTGCCCAGCGCTGGTTGAACGGGAAAACGAGTCCGGGCTGCGGCGTCTCCTGGCGGGTCGTGGGCAGGCTGAAGAGGTATGCCTTGATGGCCAGGACATCTTCACGGCTCAACATCGAATAGGAGGTGTAGGGAAACGCCGGGTACAGCCGCTTCCCGTCCCGCCGGATACCGTCGTGGAGCGCCCGGACGAAGTCGTCGTCGCTCCAGGCGCCGATGCCGGTTTCCCGGTCCGCCGTGATGTTCGACGAGTACAGCGTGCCGAAGGGAAGCCTGAACGCCAGCCCACCCGCGAAGGGCTTGCCGCCCGGGACGGTATGGCAGGCGACGCAATCGGCGGCGCGCGCCAGGTATTCGCCCCGTGCGACGCGGGATGCCGTCGCGGGCGCGCCATGCACCACCGGTGCGGTACCCGCAGCGGGATCGGAGCGGGTCAGGTAGCCGTATGCGCCCAACCCGACGGCCAGGCAGAACGGGGCAAGGATGAAAATGCGTTTCATGCCGTGTGCTCCCGCAGGTTGTCGCCCGTTGCATGCCCATCGGCAGAGGCGCGCCTGTCCAGGGCCAGCACCTCCCTGCGTACCGGGAGTTCGCGCAAGCGGATGCCGGTCGCCGCGTGGATGGCATTGCACAGCGCCGGCGCGGCGATCGCGGTGCCGACTTCGCCAATGCCGCCCGGCGCCTCGGCGCTGTCGACGATCAGGACGTCGACCAGCGGTGTTTCATTCATCCGCATCATGCGGTAATCGTTGAAATTGCCTTGCTGGATGGCGCCCTGTTCGATGGTGATCTCGTTGAACAAGGCGGCGCTCAGTCCGAACAGGAGGCCGCCTTGCAGCTGCGCTTCGATGGACCCCGGGTTCACCGCAATGCCGCAGTCGACGGCGATGACTGCGCGCCTGAGCCGGATATCCCCTTGTGCACCGACCTCGACTTCGACCATCGCGCAGACCTTGCTCCCGAACGGTTCGCCCACCGCGACGCCACGCCCGACCCGCGCAGGCAGCGGACTGCCCCAGCCCATCTTTGCCGCCGCCCGTTCGAGGACGGCCAGGGTACGCGGATTGTCGTGCAACATCGCGCGGCGCCAGGCCACCGGATCGGCCTTGGCGCGATGGGCCAGTTCGTCGAAAAAACTCTCGACGACGAACAGGTTGTGCAAGGCCCCGACGCCGCGCCACCACCCGACGAGCAAACCCGCCGGCATGTCGTGCCGCACCCATTCGACTTTCATGTGGGGGATGGCGTAGGGAAGATCGGCCGCGCACTCGATGGCGTCGCCGTCCAGGCCGTTCTTGCGCATGCCGCCCGGGCGCCAGCGGCCAAGCACGGTTGCGCTGCAGATCCGGTCGCCGAACCAGACGGGATAGCCCTGCTTGTCGACGACCGCGGAGACGACGTCGTGGTACATCGGACGGACGATGTCGTGCCGGATGTCTTCTTCACGCGTCCAGACGATCTTCAGCGGATAGGCGACCAGCCTGGCGAAGGCCACCGCCTGGTCGACATAATCGGTTTCCAGCCGGCGCCCGAATCCTCCGCCCAGGTACTGGGCATGCAGCGTGATCTTCTCGACCGGCAGGCCGGTGATCTTTGCCGCATTGGCCACCACGCGGGTCGGCACCTGCGTACCCGCCCAGATCTCGCACCCGGAAGACGTGACGTGGACGGTCGCATTGAGGGGTTCCATGGTGGCGTGCGCAAGCATCGGCAGCCTGTAGGTCGCCTCGGCGCGGTCTCCGACAGGCCGGCTTCCCGTGTCGTGGCCGACGATCGCATGGCCCCTGGCCTGGCTCGCTGCCAGCGCGCCGCGCAGGTCCTTCGTCGTCAGTGCCGCATTGACGCCATGCTCCCATTCGATCTCCAGCGCTTCCAGTCCGCGTTTCGCGGCCCAGAAATGCGTCGCGACCACCGCGACGGCGTTATCGATGCGCAGGATGTCGATCACCCCGGGAACGGCACGGGCCGCCTGGTCATCCACGTTCACCAGCCTGCCCCCGAAGGTGGGGCAGGCTTTTACGGTGGCGACGCGCATTCCCGGCACCTCGACATCGATGCCGAACCTCGTCGCACCGCGCACCTTGTCGTGGGCATCCAGCCGCGCCATGGGCTTGCCGATGAGGCGGAACGCGCTGGCATCCTTGAGTTTGACGTCGCCCGGATCCGGCAACTTGCCGGCCGCGACGGCAACCTGGGCATAGCGCAGGCGCCGTCCGGAAGCGCGATGATGAATGACGCCGCGTTCGACGGTGCAAGAATCGGGAGTCACTTTCCAACGCGCCGCTGCTGCGGCGACCAGCAAGGAACGAGCGACCGCGCCAGCCTGGCGCAGTTCCGTGAACGTACTGCGCGTACTCGTCGAGCCACCGGTAATCTGCGCCTTGAGGATCTTCATCCCGTAGAGTGCATCGCTGGGCGGCGCATGCTCGACACGGATCTGGTCGAGGCCGACGTCGAGTTCTTCCGCCAGCAGCATGCACGATCCCGTGTAGATGGATTGACCCATTTCGACCATCGGCATCACCAGGCGGATGGCGCCGTCGGCATCGATCCGCACGAAAGCATTCGGCGCAAAAACGGGGGCACCGTCGGCCGCGGCGGCGAGCATATCGCCGGCTTGGCGATGCGGGTCGACGAGCGCCAGGGCGGACCTGGCGGGTCCGAGCCAGCTGAAAGCGACGGCAAGGCCGCCTGCCTTCAGGAACGCGCGGCGCCCGGCGGCGACGTCATTGCTCATGGCCGTCCTCCCTGAGCAACCAGTGGAACCACCTGGGTGCCTTCCACGTGTCCGGTGGCGGCCTGCTTGATGGCTGCCCGGATCCGCACATAGGTCGCGCACCGGCAGATATTTCCCGACATCGCGGCATCGATGTCACGGTCCGTCGGCGCAGGATTGCGATTCAGGAGCGCGGTGGCCGCCATGATTTGCCCGGACTGGCAATAACCGCACTGGACGACATCGACGGCGAGCCAGGCATCCTGGATACGTTTTCCATTCTCGGTGTTGCCGATTGCTTCGATGGTGGTCACCCTGCGGTCGCCCACCGCGGACACGGGCAGGACGCAGGCGCGTACCGGCGCGCCATCGAGATGAACAGTGCAGGCGCCGCACTGCGCGATCCCGCATCCGAATTTGGTTCCGGTCATGCCGAGGATATCGCGCAGTACCCAAAGCAGAGGCGTGTCGGCGGATGTATCGACCGCATGGGAATGGCCGTTGACCCTGATGGTGTAAGACATGGTTTGCTCCTGAAATTCGTCGTGTATCGCTTAATTCAGGTTAGCAACGAACACCGGCCGGGAAACACTGACCTTTGGTATAAACGGTTTTGCACGTTTTGCACAATCAGGATTAGTCCTCTGGCGGCGTATTCGCGTTTCGGTGGCACCTCTTATACCAAGGTATAGGTGCATGAAAATCCGCCTTCTTTTCATGTGATAATCGCCCACTGAATTTCTTACCTGTTCAGGGAGCGCGCATGCTGACGGACCGATTTGCCGAATATCTCGGGGTCTTTGCCGACGTCGCCCGCGAAAACAGTTTCTCCGGCGCGGCGCGGCGCAGAGGCATCACGCCGTCGTCCGTGGCGCGCCAGATCGACGCGCTCGAATCGCACCTGGACACGGCGCTGTTCCTGCGCTCGACCCGGATGCTCACGCTGACCGAATCCGGGGAGGCCCTGCTGGTGCGCGCCCGTCGCGTCCTCGACGAACTCGACGACGCACAACAGGAGATCGCCTCGATGAAAGGCGAGGTGCAGGGCGTACTGCGCATCGCCTGTTTTCCCACGTTCGGCCGGCGCTATGTGATCCCCGTCGTCGCCAGGCTGGCCGTGCAGCATCCGGCACTGCGCGTCGAACTGGACTTGACCGAACGTCTCGCCGATCCCGTGTCGGAACGGCTGGATGCGGTGATCCGCATCGGCAGCCTTGCCGACAGCACGCTGATCGCCACGCGCATCGCCAGGCAAACCCGCCTGCTGTGCGCAAGTCCCGCCTACCTCGAGCATCGCAGGGTGACCGGATGTACGCCTGACCAGCTCAGGGAACACTGCCTCATCGACAAGCTGCACGGCAACGACCTGCTTGGATGGGCGGACCTGCTCGGCCAGCCCATCGGCGCCGGCCAGGCGGTATTCCGGTGCGACGATTTCGAGGCGATGTTCCTGGCGGTCAGTGCCGGTATGGGCATTGCGCTGTTGCCCGACTGGGTGGTCGGTCCTGCGATCAAGGAACGCAAGCTGGTACACCTGTCGCCGGAGTCGTGTGCCTTGCCCTGCATGCGGACCGACATCCATCTGCTGCGTGCGCTCGCGCAGCCTGCAGTCAAGCTGCGGACCTTCATCGATGCCCTCAAGACGTACATCGGCGCACCCGAGTTCTGGGCGGTCTCATCCCATACACCGGAGCACCCCGGTTCCTGACGCGGCTGGCGTGGCATTGTCCGGCGCACGGACATGCCGGCTTGTTCCATCCACACCTTGATCTTCCTGGTCGCGCACCGCGCGCCGGCCACGTGCCGCGCTGCCGCTTTCGCCCATTTGTGCATGCGCTGCAAAGCCATTGTGGGCCGCCGCCGGATTATCAAGCGGGCGCGCAAGACCTAATCTTCTTCCTACGCAATGTCCACATCGAGACCTCTTCCGGAAGGAACCAACATGAAAACTTTTTCGTACGACCCTTTATATCTGTTCATCGACGGACGCTGGCTGGACGCGGAAGCGCGCGACACCGTTGCCGTCGTCAACCCCGCAACGAATGCCGTGCTCGGCCGCGTGCCGCTGGCCGACGCTTCCGACCTGGATCGTGCGCTGGCTGCCGCCGAACGCGGATTCGCGACGTGGCGCCGTACGGCTCCGGCCGAGCGCGCACGTATTCTCAAGGCCGGTGCCGACCTCATGCGTGAACGCGCCGAGCACATCGCGACCCTGATGACGCTTGAAGAAGGCAAACCCCTCGTGGAAAGCCGTGACGAAGTGCTGCGCGCGGCCGACTATTTCGAGTGGTTCGCGGAAGAGGCACGCCGCATCGACGGCCGCGTGGTGCCGGCCAACCGCCCCGGTGTGCTGCAACTGGTCAAGCGCGAACCGATCGGCCCGGTGGCCGCCTTCACACCATGGAATTTCCCTGCCATTACGCCGGCCCGCAAACTGTCCGCCGCCCTTGCTGCCGGCTGCAGCGTGATCATCAAGCCCGGCGAGGAAAGTCCGGCGACGGCGCTGGCCCTGGCGCGGGCACTGGACGACGCCGGCCTGCCGAAGGGCGTGCTGCAGGTCGTGTTCGGCGTACCGGACGCCGTGTCCTCCCGACTGATCGCGTCGCCGGTGATCCGCAAGGTGGCATTTACCGGATCGATGCCCGTCGGCCGCCTGCTGGCCGAACGTGCCGCGGCAGGCGTCAAGCCGATCACGCTGGAACTGGGCGGGCATGGTCCTGTGCTGGTGTTCAGGGACGCGGACCTGGACGCCGCCGCCGCCGGCGGTGCCGCGAACCGCTTCCGCGGTACCGGCCAGGTCTGCATCTCCTCGACACGCTTCCTCATCCAGCGTGACATCTACCTCCAGTTCACCGAACGCTTCGTCGCCGCCACCCGCGCACTCGTCGTAGGCGACGGCCTGGACGCCGCGACCCAGGTCGGTCCGCTCGCCAACGCCCGCCAGCTGGCCAAAATGGAGTCCCTCGTCGAGGACGCCGTGCGCCAGGGCGCGCGGCTGCTCACGGGTGGCAATCGCATCCCCGGCCCGGGGTATTTCTTCGAGCCGACCGTATTGGCCGACGTGCCGATGAGTGCGCGCGTCATGCACGAAGAGCCGTTCGGCCCGATCGCGGTACTGCGTCCGTTCGACGGCCTGGACGACGCGCTCGCGGAAGCGAATCGCCTGCCCTATGGCCTGTCCGCATACGCATTCACCCGCGATGCCCGCACCGCCATCGATGTCGCCGACGGCCTGGAAGCCGGAATGATCGGCATCAACCAGTATCGCATCGTCGCTACGGAACTGCCTTTCGGCGGCATGAAGGAAAGCGGCATCGGCTCCGAAGGCGGTACCGAAGGCATCCACCATTACCTGGTCAATAAATTCATCAGCCAGGTCTGAACCCGCACATAGAAAAGAAAGGCATCGCCATGAACACGATCGATTTTTCCAGCCCGCGCGACGCTGCGCGCGCATTCACGCCCAAGCTCACCGCATTGGTCGAACGCCCGCTGTATTCGCAAGTCTGGACCGACCCCGACCTGGCGCCACGCGACCGCAGCCTGATCACCATCGCCGCGCTCGTTGCGCTGGGCCATGTGGACGAATTGGGCCCCCATCTGAAGCGCGGCGTCGCCAACGGCCTCACCGCGACCGAACTGTCGGCTGCGATCACCCATCTGGCTTTTTACGCCGGCTTCCCGGCCGCCATCAGCGCGTCGGCGTATGCGAACGCCGCGTTGAACAGCGGATCCGGCAAGTAAGCGTCATCCCTTATCCACCCTGTACCTCGACCTGCAAATTTTTTTCAAGGAGAACATCATGAAAACCCAAACGACCATCCTGCTCCTCGCCGCCGTCTTCGCTACCGCAGCCAATGCCGCACCACGCGGCGACGCGGCGGCTTACGGCCAGCCCGTATCGTCGAATTCCGCCGACCGCGTCATCGAGCTCACGCCGCAGACACGTTTCGTGAACGTGACCAATGGCGAGACCGTCACCTTCGAAAAGGGCGGGCAACGCTTCACGTGGCATGTCGACACCTTTAACAATGTCGCGGAATTCGCCCTCGCCAAAATTTCCCCCAACACGATGAACATCAACGGCGTCGAAGTCTATGTGGCGCCGGGCGAGTATTACCGTCCGTAAACCATCGGAGAAGCTTGGCAGCTTCCTCATGTGCCAGGAACAAAAAACCCGCAGCCCAAGGGCTTGCGGGTTGTTTGCTTGCTGGCCATGCGCAGGTGCTGAATAGATCAAATTATGTTTGTCAAATCCGTGTCTGTAAAATCAACAACTTAGGTATGTTACCGGTCCGTCAATGTTTGTCAAATCTCGCTCTGCGGTAGTTGGGCGTCCTGTTGACATGCCGCCAATGTTTGTCAAATTGCGCCACGCAAACGCTCAACACAGTATTGGCGACAATCAGTGGCCGATACCGGTCGCACCAAGTTGAACGCGACCTTGTGCCCAACCACTGCGCGGTCTAAAGTAAGAACCAGCACAGCGAGCCTAGTGCTCGTCCGACAGGGCAGCGGGACCGTCATGGCAACAAGAATATCATCAGATCCTCTGGTGCAACCAAGTCACGACCGGCAGCTGCTGCAGGTTGCGGCGCCTGTACCCCTTGCAACAACTGGGCCCGAACATTACCTCGTCGCGCCGTCCTTACCAGATGAAGCCATCATTTCCGTTATCGGGCGGTTTCATATACTGAGCTGTAACGGGACGCCGACCGCCACTTTCCAGGAGCTATTCAACTGCGCTCCGTTCAATTTGTCTGCCTGGATCCCCCCGCACATCGAGATGCTCGCACCACGGATAGGTGAGGATGTGGAAGCGTGCACGCTGGAGATCTTGCGTGCGCATACGCTGTACCCGTTACTTGCAATTTTCAACGGACTGTCGTTCCCTGCCAGTCCAAGAAGAGCGAACGCGAACAAGGCCACGAATACGCCAAAGCGGTTTTCAACCGAGACGATCCGGCTTTGCCTGGAATGCCTGCGTGAAGATTTGGATGTCCATGGAGTTCGCTACATTCACCGGTCCCATCAAATACCCGGGGTAGAAGTGTGCAGCAAGCATGGTTCCCCCTTGCTTTACAAATGTCCTCACTGTGAGTGTTCATTCAGCCGGCACTACAATCTCGCCCTTGTACCTTGGCGGCGATGCACCTGCAAAAAATATGTTTTCGACAGCATATCGCCCGCACAAGAAGCGGACCCCGTCGCGCTGTCCTACGCCCAGTTCTCTGCAACGCTTCTACAGTCAGCCCCACACGCAACGGTGTCACCACATATGCTGGTCGAGAACTATCGTGAACGTGCGCGTGCAATCGGATGCAGTTGGGGCAACGACAGAGTGAGCCGTGTCCGGATCAAGACCGAGATGGAAAAATTCTATGGAACAGCCTTTCTCAGAAGAACGGATACGGCCTATCGTGACGACCGGCTAAGCGAATGGTTGAAGATGCTGAACGATTATAGCGTCACGGAACCTCCGCTCGGCCGCCATCTGCTATTTGCGCATTTTCTGTTTCGCGATGCAGCCCAGTTCCTGGCCACCATTGGTGCGACCAGCAGGGATGGGCGAACGGCTGGCATTGATCAGCCCATCGTGAAACGACGGACCGGCGGCATCGGTAACGGTAGGGCTAGCAAGCCGAGCATAAAACAGCGTATCGCCGGTCTTTTGCGCGAACTTACCGATCGCGCTCGCGATATTCCTGATTGCTCAATAGAGGATTTGTGGAAATCGCATTATGGATTGATGAAGCGACTTGTTTCTCTCGATCTAGAAGCGATTACCCTGTTGAGACGAAAGCTTCAGCAACTGAAACCCAGGCCGGTGGGCCCGACAAAAGTTCCACGCAGGAGTGAGAAAGATGGCGAGCGTGCGCGCTCGGTTATGGCGACGGCCGCTGCCTTGTATGCATCCGTTGGCAAGCCAGAAAAAGTTACGATCAACCGTCTCGCCAAAGACACCGGCTGGGATCCTGCAACGCTCAATCACTACGCCTTTCCCGAAACTCTGCGAGCGCTGGAAGAGTGTGCGGAATCCAACTGGCACTTTTATGCCCGGCGGATTTTATGGGCCAAGCTGGCGCACAAGCATGCTGCGATCAGCGTGGTAAGAGCCCGGTCAGGAGTGGAATACCATCGCTCCCTCGTACTGATGCATTTTTTTCAGGATGTTGATTTATCGGTTTCTTACGACGCTGAAACCATAACGCGGCTGCTTGCGGAACACGGCATCCAACGCGACTGGCCCGGTCCCTGCCCGGGACGGGAATTTCCTCCTGCTGGCCGGCGGTACTACACGAAAAGCCAGACCTAAATTGCCGAGTCTGACCGGGACCAAAATAGAGATGCGTACCAGTTCCTCTCACCCCTTCAGTGTAGCCGTTAACGTAGCGCGTCCTCGGTATGTTTCTCACGCCACGCAAGCTGGCGCGCCCGAAACACGGCAGCTGGTTCAAGGACTTGGGACAACAGTTCTGCCGTTCGGGGTAGCCGCGCAAGGTGCTTGTCGAGCCACGATGCGTTGCCAGTGTATCGCCCGATCTCGTTGAGGGTCACACGCAGCGGGCGTCTCGACGGATCCAGTATCGCTGCAGCTGCCAACTCCACGCGCTCCGCCATCGCCATGTCGCGGGCACACCAGTCAACTGACGAGGTCCGCTCCACAATCCGAAGTGTGGTGGGAAGCTGAGCCTGGAGCCAGGCTCGGTCGTGCCGGTACAGCCAAATGAAGTCGGCCCCCAGCGCAGTCTGGAGCGCCTTGAATCCGGCTGATGGTGACGCGACCAAGGCGGCTCTCAGCTTGTCACGGGCCTGTGTCTGCCGCTGCTCTCGTATGGTGGCGGTACGCTGAGTTTGCAGGCCGCGATCCGCTCCAAGGATGCGATTGACGGTCGATGCTGACAGTCCGGTCGTGTTCGCAATATTCGCGATGGTATCGCCCGCCGCCAAGGCGCGCCGCACTCGCGAACGGACCGCGACATCGAGCTTCTTGGACCTGCGCGTAAAGCCGATGCCGATTTTTTCCGCTTTGACCAGGACTGCGTTGACAGACAGGCCGAGCTCTTTCGCCACCTGACGCATCGACCGACCCTCGGCTGCCAGCGCGGTGATCTTGCATTCCGTAGCTGTGGATGCCTGTTCGTCAGGTGCGGAAGTAACCGCCGGGGAAGGGATGTCAATCCAGAGAAAGGATTCGACGCTCTCGGCCAGAAACCCGATCAGCAGAACATGCAGCAGCGGGTGGTGCGCGGCACGAGGCCGGCGGTAAAGACTTGTCAACCACGAATCGTCCCCAGCGCAGCGCGCGAATATGCCATCAAACGGGGGGAGGTTCCTCATGCTCCCCCAAAAATCGAGGAGTGCGCTTTGCAATGCTCGGTGACGGACCCTCATGCTGGCCGTAGCCAGGTTCCGATCCACCAAATGGGCGAGGTAATGGTTCCGCCAGGTCAGCGGGTCGAGTGGCACGCCCCGAAGTAAAAATAACTGGGCAATGAGCCGCGAGACGACCCCTAATTTTTCAAGTGCCCGATCGTCGACGTTCGCAACGCTCTTCTGACCATTCCACTTCGTGGCCGCAGCCGGAAGAAATAACTGCGTGCGTTTCAGGCGCTGCGTCAGGCAGCCGAATGCAACGAGAGGAACACCGTGATAAGGGCACACCAGGACACCTGGAAACTGATGCGCGCGATACCACGTCGCTATGCCGATCGTCTCGCAGTCGGTCCCAGCACAGACGGGGCAGAAACGCGGCACGTCTTCCGCTCCCACGCGGCTCGCCAACAGTCCCAAGGTGATTTTCGTATTGGTTGCCGTGCCCATCGCCATCGAATCGGCAATCCGTGTGTAGTGGGCAGAGTTCATAAACGGCCTGAAGCACGGGAGGATCGTGTGCCCTTCGATCAGTTCCTCGATCGTGTTCACCGGCAACTGGAGATGCTTCGAAATCAGGTGCAGGCCACTGGGAAAGGCCGTGGCCAGCGTCACGCATCGCCGACCCAGCAATTCGATCAGCGTGTCTCCGGAGGCAGGATGGCCAGTCAATGCATGGTGGCGGGCCACGATGCCAAATATCGTCTCCTCGGGCACAACGATATCGCCAGCTTTTCCTGCCAGCTTCGCTTCCAGAGCTACGGATGGTTTCGCCGCCCGTTCAACGACGGCCGCCCAGGTTGACGCCTTCATGGCTGATCACGCCCTTCTCGACCAGGTACTGGTGCGGATCATCCGCATCCGCCGCAGTCCGCATATCTACGTACCCGGGAGGTAGTGCTGGATCGACCGCACCGGGACCGGCGGGTTCGGTGCTACCGTCACACGACTGTGGTGATACGCTCTGCCCGGTCTCCGCTGCCGGCGCGGCAAAACCTGTCACCGGAAACAGCTGGTCGAGATAATCCTGCACGACCGTGACGTGTTTCGGAAACTCGAGCAATTTCGCCAGGGCTTCATCGACCGGCAGCAAATCCTCGTATTGCGATAGCGACTTCGTCGTATTCGTGCGTAGCGCATTGATTGCAGGGTGAAGCAATGCCAACCCATCGTCGTACGTCTGCCGCAGTAGCTTTGGTGTCAACGTTTCGGTGCCATCGAGCATGGCACGCTGTTGCGCGAGCTTGAAGAGCAACACGACGAAGTCAGGAATGCTCTGACTGAGATCGAAGACCGTATCGAGCATCTCGTCATCCGGGTCTTGTGGTTGCCGGACCCACTGATATGTCCAGATACGCCGAACGAAATCGTCCCACTCCTTCACCCGCTTTGGCGGCCGTTCGAACTGGATCAAACCACTTTCCGAAGCCCGGCGGCCATCCTTCATCTCATTGGTGAACAAATGGGCGGCCTTGCTGGTACCGATTTCGACCACCGGCACCCGGAGGGTTGTGCGCAGATCCTGGAAGAAATGCAGCAACGGCGCCGTGCCGTGTGTCTTCTGCAAACTGAGCCGCTGAATCTCGTCGATGATCAGGATGCCGAGGAAGTGGGTCGCAGCGATCTGGCGCATGGCCCCTTCAAGCATGTCCTCACGCATTACTGTCCTTGAAAACAGTTTTTCGTATTTGCCGCCGGTGCCGAGAGCTGCATCGACCTGTCGCGCGAACTCACGGCAGAAACTCGAGATCGAACCGTTTTTGGGGCAGGTTACTTTCAGCCATACCAATTGCGTGATCGGCAGATGGCGCCCTCGCCAGGAGGTGTGATGGATAACCTGCTGCGGGTAGGTTCGCAAAATCGCATCGGCGCAGGTTGTCTTTCCAGACCCGCTCAGTCCGACGATGTAAAGTGGACCCATCAGTCAAGACACTCAGCCGGCTAGTTTAAGCTGTGTCCGTTTCCACTTCAGCAGCTGCCCGG
>NZ_JASNRB020000028.1:0-70306 GCF_030411975.2 Massilia orientalis
GCGCACCGTGCGCGATGCCGCGCGAGTCGTCGGCGTGCATCGCACGACCAGCTTCCGGTGGCGCCACCGGTTCGTGCCCGGCGCCATGCGCGACCGGCCGGCGACATTGTCGGCCATCGTCGAGGCCGACGAGACGTATCGGCTCGAATCGCAGAAGGGGGCGCGCAACCTGACGCGGCCACCCCGAAAACGGGGTGGCGTCGCCAAACGGCGGGGTATCAATCGAGAACACGATTGCCTGCTCGTCGCGCGCGACCGCAGCGGCCGGACACTTGATTTTCATACGGGGCGCGGCCAGGTGACGGTCGGGCAATTGCATGAGTGCCTCAAACCCGTTTTGCCGGACGACGCCCTGTTGATCACCGACGGCGCCATCGTCTATCAGCATTTCGCGGAGCAGGCCGGCATCGCGCATGAAGCGGTGAACGTGGAAGCGGGCGTCCGGGCGCGCGGCGCGATTCACATTCAAAACGTGAACAGCTGGCACAGCCGGTTCAAAAGCTGGCTGGTGCGGTTTCGCGGCGTGGCGAGCCGCTACCTGATCCATTACTCGGGCTGGCAGCGCGTGCTGGACGATCGTCGGCTCACGAAGCCGGCTCATCTGCTGTGCGCTGCGGTCCAGCTCGGCTAGACGAGCGGGTTACCGAATTACCGCGAACACAGCCTTTTTATTTCAGAACACGCACATGCGGTCCGCTTCCTCGCGCAGCCACGGCCGGAAGTCCGGATGCGCGATGCCGATCAGTGCCTGCGCGCGCTGCTTGGCCGACTTGCCACGCAATTGCGCCACACCCCATTCCGTGACGACGTAGTTGACGTCGTTCTTGCTCGTCGTCGCGTGGGTGCCCGGCGACAGGGTCGGCACGATGCGCGAGACGGTGCCGTCCTTCGCCGTCGACGGCAACACGATGAACGACTTGCCGCCGCGCGAGCGGTTCGCGGCGCGCACGAAATCCACCTGGCCGCCCGTGCCGGAGTAAGGCAGGTGTCCGATGCTCTCGCTGCCACACTGGCCGAGCAGGTCGACCTGCAGGCTCGCGTTGATCGACACGAGCTTGTCGTTCTGCCCGGCGATGTACGGGTCGTTCGTGAAGTTCGACGGGTGCATCTCCAGCATCGGATTGTGGTGCATGAACTCGTACAGGCGGCGCGAGCCGAGCGCGAACGTCGCCACCATCTTGCCCGGCAACAGGGTCTTGCGGCGGTTGTTGACGGCGCCCGCTTCCACGAGTCGTAGAATGCCGTCGCCGATCATCTCCGTGTGGATGCCGAGGTCGCGCTTGTCCGTCAGCTGCATGACGACGGCGTCCGGAATGCCGCCGTAGCCGATCTGCAGGGTGGAACCGTCTTCGATGTGCTCCGCCACGAGACGGCCGATCGCTTCCTGCACGGGACCGATGTGAGGCAGGCCCACTTCCATGATCGGGTCTTCGCTTTCGACCAGCGCCGTCACCTGCGAGATGTGCACGTGGCACTGGCCGTGCGTGAACGGGACGTGCGGGTTCACTTCCAGCACGACAGTGCGCGCCTTGGCGATGGCCGCCATCGTGTAATCCGTGCCGAGGCTGAGGGCGAAGTGGCCGGAGGCGCTCATCGGCGACGCCATCGCGAACACGACGTCGGACGGCATCAGGCCCCGTTCGATCAGCAGCGGGATTTCGGAAAAATAATTCGGGATGAAGTCGCACCAGCCGCCCTGGCCGCCGGCGCGCGACGCGCCGCCGAAGAACAGCGCCGCGTGGCGCACGTGCGGCCGGCATTCAGGCGCGAAATACCCGAACTTGCGCATCGCGAGGATCTGCGCCACCTGGACGTCGTGGAAGCCCCGGCATTCCTGCGACAGCGCGTGCAGCAGGGTGGGCGGTTCGCCGACACCGGTCGGGACGACGATCATGTCGCCGTCACGGACGTGGTTGAGGGCATCGAAGGCACTGCCGCGCTTGGCGCGATACATCTCCTGCAGGGTCTGCATGGTCGTCTCCTGTGTCGTTTTTGTTTGAAAAACATGCACCGTGGCAGCTTAACAGCGTGGCGCAGGAAACTGACGCTCACCTGACACGCATCCGGCGCACAGCAGCGCGCCGGCGAGGCGCCGCGCGGCCGATAATGGAACGCGAGGAGCGACCCATCATGGAACCGAAACGATATGTACTGACTGCATGCATGCTGCTGACGTGGTCGTGCATGGCGCACGCGCAGAACCAGGCCCAGCGTGCGGAGCAGGCCAACCGCGACGCCACCGTGGCCGATGAAGCGAGCACGGCCAGGCCGGCGCGCACGCCGCCGCCGGCGACGCTGAGCTATGGCCCCGTGCTGAATCCGCGCGCACAGCAGGGCGCCGACGCCGTCCGCAAGGACCCGGCAGAGGTGCACGACGAAGCGGATACGCTGGCCCGCCAGGCCCAGCCGCAAGACAAGCCACTCACCGACAAGCAGATCGAGGAATTGCGCCGCCGCGCCGCACGCCGCCACCCGGCGTGGCAGGGAGAAGGGGCGATGGCGCCGCGGCCGCTGCGGTCCGGCGCGACGCCGCCCGCGACGGCCGCCGTGCCGATTCCGCCGCCGGCGACGGCGCCGCAGCCCACCGTGCCCAGCACGAGCGTCATCCGCGGCTGCCAGGGCATCGTTTGCACGGATGGGGCCGGCAATACGTTCAATGCGGGCGGCAGTGCCGGCGTCAGCAGCACGGGCCGCGCATGTGTGCGGAACGGGACCACCGTCACTTGTTTTTGACGTGTCGACCCAATCCCCGCTAGAATCTTCTAGTTGACGTTTACGTAAACGGAAATGAGCGGAAAATAAGCGGAAATTAACGCGAAGCATATCGAAAGGGAGACAGATGCAAATCCAGAATAACGTGTTCATCGTGACGGGCGGCGCCTCGGGCCTGGGCGCGGCCACCGCGCGCACCATCGTCGAAGCGGGCGGCAAGGTCGTGCTCGCCGACGTGCAGCAGGAAGCCGGCACGGCGCTGGCCGCCGAGCTCGGTGCAGCGTCACGTTTCGTGAAATGCGACGTGACGTCGGAAGCGGACGGCCAGGCCGTCGTGGCGGCGGCTCTCGAACTGGGCAGCCTGCGCGGCCTCGTCAACTGCGCCGGCGTGGCGCCGGCGATCAAGACGGTCGGCAAGGACGGTCCGCATCCGCTGGACGCGTTCCAGCGCGCCATCAACATCAACCTCGTCGGCACCTTCAACATGTGCCGCCTGGCGGCCGATGCGATGGGCAAGGAAGAGGGGCTGGAACACGGCGAGCGCGGCGTGATCATCAACACGGCGTCCGTCGCCGCGTTCGACGGCCAGATCGGCCAGGCCGCGTACGGCGCATCGAAGGCGGGCGTGGCCGGCATGACGCTGCCGATGGCGCGCGACCTGTCGCGCAGCGGCATCCGCGTGATGACGATCGCACCGGGCATCTTCGAGACGCCGATGCTGATGGGCATGCCGCAGGAAGTGCGCGATTCGCTGGGCAAGATGGTGCCGTTCCCGCCGCGCCTCGGCATGCCGCGCGAGTACGCGCACCTGGCGAAGACCATCATCGAGAACGTCATGCTGAACGGCGAGACGATCCGCCTGGACGGCGCCATCCGCATGCAACCGAAGTGAGCCCTTGAGCAATTTCGGGTACGATGCCCTCTGGTATTCCCGGAGAAATCGTATGACCAAGAAGTTGCTCGTCCTCGTTTTGGGCGGTGTATTGACCGCCGCCCTGCACCCCGCAGTCGCACTCGCGCAGGACGCCTCGGCCCTGCAGCGGGCTCCCGAGGCCGCCAGCGGCTATGCCGAGAAGGCCGGCTGGACCGCCCGCAAGTACATGGTGGCGGCCGCGAATCCGCTGGCGGTCGAAGCGGGCTACGAGATGCTGAAACAGGGCGGCACGGCGATCGACGCAGGCATCGCGACGCAACTGGTCCTTACGCTCGTCGAGCCGCAATCGTCCGGCATCGGCGGCGGCGCATTCCTGATGTATTACGACGGCAAGAAGGTGCAGGCGTTCGACGGCCGCGAGACGGCGCCGTCGAAGGCGGACGAGCACCTGTTCCAGCATGCGGACGGCACGCCGATGTCGCGGGCCGAAGGCATCGTGGGCGGCCGTTCGACGGGCGCGCCGGGCGTGCTGCGCATGCTGGCGCTGGCCCATCGCCAGCACGGCAAGCTGGCGTGGAAGACGCTGTTCCAGCCCGCGATCCGCCTGTCCGAGCAAGGCTTCGCGGTGAGTCCGCGCCTGAACAGCCTGCTGGCCGAGGACCGCTATCTGCGCAACGACCCGACCGCGCGCGCCTACTTCTATGCGCCGGACGGCAAGCCGTGGCCCGTCGGCCACGTGCTGAAGAATCCCGAGCTGGCGCGTACCCTGCGCGAACTGGCCGCCGGCGGCGCCGAGGTGTTTTATACCGGCCGCATCGCGCGCGACATCGAAGCGAAGGTCAAGAGCCACCCGACGAATCCGGGCCTGCTGACCGCGGCCGACATCGCCGCGTATCAACCGAAGCTGCGCGAGCCGGTCTGCAACGACTACCGCGCATACACGGTGTGCGGCATGCCGCCGCCGTCGTCGGGCGGGATCGCCGTCGCGCAGATGCTCGGCATGTTCGCGACGCGCGACATGAAAGCGCTGGCGCCCGCGAACGGCATCCCGGGCGCGGACGCCGTGCACGTGTTCTCGGAAGTGGGCCGCCTCGCGTATGCGGACCGCGACCGCTACGCCGCCGACACGGATTTCGTCCCGCTGCCCGGCCGCGGCATCCCCGCGCTGCTGGACAAGGGCTATCTGTCGCAGCGCGCCAGCCTCGTCAAGCAGCGCTCGATGGGCAAGGCGCAAGCCGGCCATCCGCCGGGCGTGGAGACGGCGTGGCACTGGGGCCTGGACAACTCGATCGAGGCGCATTCGACGTCGCACATCGTCGCGGTCGATCCGTATGGCGCGGGCCTGTCGATGACGACGAGCGTCGAGGATGCGTTCGGCTCGCGCCAGATGGTCGACGGCTTCATCCTCAACAACCAGCTGACCGACTTCTCGTTCGATTCGCGCGACGCGAACGGGCCGATCGCCAACCGCGTGGAACCGGGCAAGCGCCCGCGCAGCGCGATGAGCCCCACGATCGTGTTCGACAAGAAGACGGGCAGATTCGTGGAAGCGGTCGGTTCGCCGGGCGGTCCGCTGATCATCAATTACGTGGCCAAGGTCCTCGTCGGCACGCTCGACTGGGGCCTCGACATGCAGCAGGCGATCTCGCTGCCGAATTTCGGCAGCCGCAACGGCCCGACCGAGCTGGAGGCCGGGCGCTTCCCGTTGTCCGAGGTGAAGGCCCTGCAAGCGCGCGGCCACGACGTGCGCGTGTTCGAGCAGACGTCCGGCCTGCAGGGCATCGCGCGCATGGAGATCCACGGCGTGCCGCTGTGGTTCGGCGGTGCCGACCCGCGGCGCGAAGGTATTGCAAAAGGTGACTAGTGGTGGGGCCTCGATCAACCTGCTGCGCATCGCTCGCTACGGTTTCTCGAGGCCCTGATGCGCCGCGGGCGCGCTTTTTGACTGTTTGTCGAGGCCCTAATACAACGAAGTGTTTGTCGAAGAGCTATTTATTCAACGCAAGGTTGGCAGAGTTTGCTAATCTTGCTCTGTGGATATTGAATGTAAAACGGGGCTGATCCTCAGCGGTGGCGGCGCGCGCGCGGCCTACCAGGCGGGGGTCCTGCAGGCGATCTCCCGCATCCTGGGGGAGGCGGGCTGGCCCGCTGCGCGCAATCCGTTCGAGATCATCTGCGGCACGTCGGCCGGCGCCCTCAACGCGGCCGGGCTGGCGTGCCGCGCCGACGACTTCGGCGACGCCGTCGACGAGTTGGCGGACGTGTGGGAGGGCATCGATGTCACGCAGGTCTATCGCGCCGATTCGCTGGGCGTGCTGCGTTCCGGGGCGCGCTGGCTGTCGCTGCTGTCGTTCGG
Source organism: Massilia orientalis (assembly GCF_030411975.2). NCBI lineage: Bacteria > Pseudomonadati > Pseudomonadota > Betaproteobacteria > Burkholderiales > Oxalobacteraceae > Massilia > Massilia orientalis. The sequence continues at coordinate 5,943 of NZ_JASNRB020000028.1, forward strand.
CTGGATGCTGCGCCAGTGGCACGCGGCGCCGCCGACGTCGCTGCTCGACAACACGCCGCTCGTGGGCCTGCTGCACCGCATGCTCGACCTGCCGCGCCTGGACGCGGCGCTGGCCAGCGGCTGCCTCGACGCCCTCGCGGTCACCGCATCGTCGTACAGCGGCGGCCAGCACGTCACGTTCTACCAGAGCGAACGCCAGATCGCACCGTGGAAGCGGCACCAGCGTCTCGCCCTGCAGGAACAGATCGGCGTCGAGCACCTGCTCGCGTCGAGCGCCTTGCCGTTCATCTTCCCGGCCGTGCCCTTGTACTTCGACGGCCACCTCGAATACTGCGGCGACGGCTCGATGCGCCAGCTGGCGCCGATCGCGCCCGCGATCCACCTGGGCGCACGCCGCGTGCTCGTCGTGGGGGCGGGACGCATGAACGAGACCGTGAACCATTTGCCGGCGCACGTGCGCTATCCGAGCCTGGCGCAGATCGCCGGCCACGCGCTGTCGTCGATCTTCCTGGACGGCCTCGCGATGGATATCGAGCGCCTGCAGCGCATCAACGACACGCTCTCCATGCTGCCTGAGGAGGCGCTGGCGAAGACGCCGCTGCGCCGCATCGAGCTGCTCGCGATCGTGCCGTCGGAACGCCTGGACGACATCGCCGCGCGCCACGCGGCCAATCTGCCGGGGCCCGTGCGCACGCTGCTGGGCGGGATCGGGGCGATCGAGGCGCGCGGCGCCTCGCTGGCGTCCTATTTGCTGTTCGAAGGCGGCTACACGCGCGAACTGATGGCGCTGGGCCAGCGCGACACCTATGCCCGGCGCCGCGACGTACTGGAGTTTTTCGAAGCATGAAACGATGCCTGTTCCTGGTGCTCGCGCTGTTGTGGGCCATTGTCGCCCAGGCCGCGCCGACGCCGACCCTGCGCTTCGAGCACCTGTCGGTGGACGACGGCCTCGCGCAGGAATCCGTGCTGTCGATCGTCCAGGACCCGGACGGCTTCATGTGGTTCGGCACCCAGTCCGGCCTGTCGCGCTACGACGGCTACCGCTTCACGAATTTCCGCAACGTCGTCGGCGATCCGAAGACGCTCGCCAACAACTGGGTGCGCGTGCTGTACGCCGACCGCAAGGGCCGGCTGTGGATCGGCACGGACGGCGGGCTCGATCGCTACGAACCGCAGACCGGCACGTTCAGCCATTTCCTGCCGGACGAACCGGCCAAGCGGGGCAACGGCAACCGCCACATCCGCGCCATCCTCGACGACGGCAAGGAAGGCCTGTGGCTCGCCACGGCCGACGGCCTGCAGCACTTCGACATCCCGACCGGCCGCTTCGACACGTGGCACCACGTGCCGGGCGTGCCGGACAGCCTCGCGTCCGACAAGCTGACGGCCCTCGCGCGCGGGCGCGACGGCCGCCTGTGGATCGGCACCGCGGCGGGCCTCGACAGCCTCGATCCCGAGCGGATGCACTTCCGCCACCACCCGTCGCCGCGCGGCGGCAAGTACGACTTCGTGCAGACGCTGATGGTCGACGCGGGCCAGGGCCTGTGGGTCGGCAGCATGGGCGGCCTGGAACGCCTGTCGCTCGGGCCGAAGGGCGACGTGCGCACGTTCGGGCTCGACGACGGCATGCCGCCCGGCGAGATCAGCGTGTTGTACGAGGACGCCGAGCGCCAGGTCTGGGTCGGCTCGCACGACCGCGGCCTGTACCGCTGGCTGCCCGCGCTGGGCCGCTTCGAGCGCCATCCGCACCGCATCACCGACAGCTACAGCCTGGGCGACAACCAGGTCACGGCGCTGTACGGCGACCGCGTGGGCACGTTCTGGGTCGGCACGTGGTACGGCGGCGTGTCGCGCGCGGACATGGGCAGCGGCGGCTTCGCGCGCATCGTGCGCGGCGACGACACGCCGCTCGCGCTGGAAGACAACAAGGTGCGCGGCATCGTCGGCGACGGCGGCGGAAAGCTGTGGCTCGCCACGAACGGCGGCCTGCACCTGTTCGATCCGGCGACCGGCGCGGACCAGGCGTGGCGCCTCGCGCCGGTCGAAGCGGGGCTGTCGGGCGACGCGATGGCGACGTCGGTGGCGCTCGGCCGCGACAGCACCGTGTGGCTCGGCACGCGCAACGGCCTCGCGCACTTCGATCCGAAGACCGGGCGCATCACGCGGCGCCCGCTGTCCACCGACGACGTCGACGCCAACTACGTGCGCAACGTGCACGTCACGCGCGACGGCACCTTGTGGGCCGCGACCCGCGGCGGCCTGCACCGCATCGCGCCGGACGGCAAGCAGACGACGTACCAGCACGACCCGACCGCGGCCGCGAGCCTGGCCGACAATATCGTGCGGCCGATGCTGGAAGACCGCCACGGCCGGTTCTGGGTCGGCACGTTCGACGGCCTGGACCTGCTCGACCGCGCCACCGGCAAGTTCCGCCACTTCCGCCACGATCCCGACGATCCCACCAGCCTGTCGCACGACGAGGTGCACTACCTGCTGGAAGACCGGCGCGGCGACCTGTGGGTCGGCACGGCCGTGGGCCTGAACCGCATGGTGATCGGCAGCGACGGCACGCCGCGCTTCCAGCGCTACACGGTGCGCGACGGCATGGCGGACGACGTCGTGGCCGCGATGCAGGAAGACCTCGACGGCTTCATCTGGGTGTCCAGCTCGAGCGGCCTGCACCGGCTCGATCCGTCCAGCGGCGCCTGGCGCAACTACAACGCGACCGACGGCACGATCGAAGGGGCGTACTTCGACGCCTCGGCGCTGCGCGTGGCCGACGGCACGCTCTACTTCGGCGGCAACAACGGCATCACCGCATTCAATCCGCGCGCGCTGCACGACAACCTGATCGCGCCGCGCGCCGTCATCACGGGCCTGCAGATCTTCGGCCAGCCGTGGCAGGACGTCCGGCCGGGCATGCTGCCGGGGCCGATCGAGCGCCTGTCCGGCATCACGCTCACGCCGCAGGACTCCGTGTTCTCGCTGGAGTTCTCGGCGCTGCACTTCGCCGCGCCGGGCCGCAACCGCTTCGCCTACCGCCTCGTCGGCTTCGACCAGGACTGGATCGGCGTCGACGCCAGCAAGCGCTTCGCGACCTACACGAACCTCGATCCGGGCAGCTACACGTTCCAGGTGCGCGCGGCGAACAAGGACGGCGTGTGGAGCGATGCCGCCGCCACGCTGGAAGTGACCGTGCTGCCGCCGTACTGGAAGACGTGGTGGTTCCGCACCCTGTGCGCGCTGGTGGTGATCGGCTGCGGCTACGGCGCGTATCGGATCCGCGTGGACGTCCTGCGGCGCCAGAAGGCCATGCTGGAACAACAGGTCAGCGCGCGTACGGAACGCATCGAACAGCAGAACCGCCTGCTGGAACGCCAGACCGAGGAACTGCGCGAGCAGGAACGGCAGGTGCGGCGCCGCACGAACGAGCTGGCGCTCGCCAACGACGCGCTGCAGGAAAACGAGGAACGGCTGTACCAGGCCAAGCAGCGCGCGGAAGACGCGACGCGCCAGAAGTCCGAATTCCTCGCCAACATGAGCCACGAGATGCGCACGCCGCTGGCCGGCGTGATCGGCATGCTGGGCTTCGCGCTGCGCGACACGGCGCTGCGCGACTGCACGCGCGAGCAGATCCTGCGCGGCCAGGCGAACGCCCAGTCGCTGCTGGCGATCATCAACGACCTGCTCGACTTTTCCAAGATCGAGGCGGGCAAGCTGACCATCGAGAACATCGACTTCGCGCTCGACGAATCGATTTCGCATGTCGGCACGCTGTTCGAGGAGCAGGCCGGCGCGCACAGCGTGGGGTTCGCCGTGCGCCTCGATCCGGACCTGCCGCGCTTCGTCGTGGGCGACCCGACCCGGCTGCGCCAGATCCTCGTGAACCTCGTCGGCAACGCCTTCAAGTTCACCGAGAGCGGCTCCGTCACCGTGCGCGTCGAGCGCCGCGCGGAAGACCAGCACGACCGCGCGGGCCGCAACATGATCCGCTTTTCGGTCGAAGACACGGGCATCGGCATCGCGCCGGACGCCTTGCCGCGCCTGTTCCAGAAATTCGAGCAGGCCGACGCGACGACGACGCGCCGCTACGGCGGCACGGGCCTGGGCCTGGCGATCTGCCGCCAGCTCGTCGAACTGATGGGCGGCACGATCGGCGTCGCCAGCACGCCCGGCGTGGGCTCCACGTTCAGCTTCGTGCTGCCGCTGGCGGACGGCGTGCAACCGCACTCCGTCGCCGACCAGCCGCGCGCGCCGCACACGCACCGCCTGCGCGTGCTGTGCGCGGAAGACTATCCGACCAACCAGATCATCGTGCGCATGATGCTGGAGGAGCTGGGCCACCAGGTCGACGTCGTCGAGAACGGCCTGCTGGCCGTGATGGCCTGCGCCCGCACGCGCTACGACCTGATCCTGATGGACGGCCGCATGCCCGAGATGGACGGCGCGTCGGCCACGCGCCTGATCCGCGCCGGCGGTCCGCTGGAAGCGCCCGTGCTGGACCAGCACCTGATGATCGTCGCGCTCACCGCCAACGTCAGCGAGGAAGACCGGACGCGCTACCTGGCCTGCGGCATGGATGCCTTCATCACCAAGCCCATCGACGATTCGCAACTGCATTACCACCTCACGCGCGCCATCGAGCGCCAGCTGCAGCGCGGCATCGAACTCGCACCGATGCCGGAGCCGGCCGCGCGCGCGCCGTCGACGGCCGAGCTGGACGCGATGTTCGACGTGCCGGGCGACGCCGTTGCGCCCGCCGCGCCGCCGCCCCCGATCCGGCGCGCAAGCGACCTGAAGGACCGCCTGCGCGGCGCCTTCCTGGCCGACCTGCCGCGCCGCCGCATCGAACTGGACAAGGCGCTGGCGACGGGCGACCGCGACACGGCCGGACGCGTCCTGCACGGCATGAAGGGCAGTGCCGGCTACCTGGGCGAGGATGGGCTGCGCGCGCTGTGCGCCGAACTCGAGGCCCTGGCGGACGCGGGCCAGCTCGACGCCGTGCGCGCGGGCCTGCCGCGCCTGTGGGACCTGCTGGCCCGCTTCGAGGCGGCGACTGCCTGAATCGTGCGCGCGTCTCACAGTCTGTATAATTGCCATTTAACAATTGCGACACAATGGGGCAGGGATGAAGGTATTGATAGTCGACGATGACGTGGTGTCGCGCATGATGCTGATGCACATGATCGACAACACCGCGAGCGGCGTGTTCGACGTACTGGAAGCGGAGGATGGCGCAGACGCCTGGGCGCAGCTGGACGCCGGCGCGGACCCCGCGCTGCTGTTCTGCGACCTGCGCATGCCGCGCCTGTCCGGCATGGAATTGCTGGCGCGCGTGAAGGCGGACGCCCGCTTCGCCGGACTGCCGTTCGTCCTCGTTTCGGCCGCGGCCGACGGCGCGACGATGGAACAGGCGCTGTCGCTGGGCGCCGCCGGCTACATCGTCAAGCCGTTCGACGCCGCGCGCGTCGCGCAGCACCTGCAACCCCTGATGCGCGCGCCGGACGAGCAGCCCGACGCCACCCTGCGCCGCCTCGGCATCGACGCCACGCGCCTGCTGCTGTATCTCGGCGGCCTGCAGCGCCAGCTCGTCAGCGCGGGTACCGACCTGGCCGCGCTGCTGGCCACGAGCCAGCTCGACGCCGCCCGCGCCCACCTGGCGCGCCTGTGCGAAGGGTGCCGTACGCTGGGCCTGCACGGTGCCGCGCACGGCTTCGACGCCTTGCGCTCCGCCCCCGACGGCGCCGCCCTGACGCGCGAACTGGAAGCCGCGCACCGCGCCGTGCTGCGCCAGACCGACGCCACGCGGCACCTGGCGATGTAAGGTTGCGCGCCTGTCCGCAACGTTAAATTCCTGCTGGAAAACGACAAAAATTGTTGTCGGAAATGTTGTAAATCACCCCTCCACACGGCCACGGAATCCGGCATACTGATCTTTTGCCGTGGCCGGCATGCAGCACCTTCCAGGCAGAACGGCAACTTGTCGGGCGGCTTTTTTGCCCCGTTCGGACCACGCCAAGCGCGCGCCGTCCGTCACGAGCTTGTCATTAAAATAGTCGACTTTGCACGGCAGCAGAGAACTGTCGGGATGGACTATCGACCAGGGATTGCATGAGCGAGGACTATGAAGACCACGGTTTCCCCCAGCCTGACCTTCCTTACCGGCGGCGGCCAGATGGCCGCGCATATCGCCGACCATGACTGGCACATCACGCCACTCGGCCCCATCGAGGACTGGCCCGCCGCATTGCGCACGGCACTGGGCCTGGCGCTGAATTCCCGGTTCCCCACCTTGCTGTGCTGGGGCGCCGACCTGATCAGCTTTCCTAACGACGCCTGCATGCCGTTGCTCGGCGACAAGGCCGCGCTGGGCCGGCCGTTCCGCACGGCCTGGCCGGAGGTGTGGGACACCGTCGGGCCGATCGCAACGAAAGCCCATGCGGGCGAAGCCTGCCACCACGAAGACATGCCCGTGCCGATGGCGCGCCACGGCTATCCGGAACAGCGCTGGTTCACGTTCTCGTACAGCCCCGTGCGCGACGACGACGGCACCGTCGGCGGCATCCTGTGCACGGTCGTCGAGACGACGGGCAAGGTGCGCGCGCTGGCGTCCCTGCGCCAGAAGGAAGAGTCGCTGCGCCGCCTGAACGAGGCGCTGACGCACCAGGTGGCGTCGCACGCGAGCGACCGCGAACGCCTGTGGCGCATCTCGCCCGACGTGATGGCCGCGGCGTCGCTGGCGACGGGGCGCTTCCTTACCGTGAATCCCGCGTTCACCGCGTGCTTCGGCTGGAGCGCCGAGGAAGCGACCACGCGCCCGTTCATGGACATGGTGTACCCGGACGACCGCGAGGACGTGCTGCGCAAGATGCAGATCCTGGCCGACGGCACGCCGCTCGTCGGCTACGAGACGCGCGTGCTGCACAAGGACGGCTCGTACCGCTGGGTGTCGTGGACGATCTCCCCGGAAGGCGAGCTGCTGTACGGCGTCGCGCGCGACATCACGGCGGAAAAACACCAGGCCGACGCGCTGCGCCAGGCCGAGGAAGCGCTGCGCCAGTCGCAGAAGATGGAAGCCGTGGGCCAGCTCACGGGCGGCCTCGCGCACGATTTCAACAACATGCTGGCGGGCGTCACGGGCCACCTGGAACTGATGAAGCTGCGCCTGCGCATGGGCCAGAGCGGCGACCTGCTGACGCGCATCGACGCCGCCCTCGGCGTGACCCAGCGCGCGGCCGCCCTGACGCACCGCCTGCTCGCGTTCTCGCGCCGCCAGGCCCTCGATCCGAAGCCGACCAGCGTCAACGCGCTCGTGATGTCGATGACGGACCTGATCGAGCGCGCGGCGGGCCCGTCGATCGCCGTGCGCACGCGTCTCGCGGCCGCGCTGTGGACGACCCTGTGCGATCCGAACCAGCTGGAAAGCGCGCTGCTGAACCTCGCGAACAATGCGCGCGACGCGATGCCGGAAGGCGGCCAGCTCGTCATCGAGACGGAGAACGTCACGTTGACACAAGCCCAGGCGCGCCGCCACGGCGACCTGCGGCCCGGAGAATATGTGCAGGTGAGCGTGCGCGACAACGGCGCCGGCATGGCGCCCGACGTCGTCGCGCGCGCGTTCGATCCGTTCTTCACGACGAAGCCGATGGGGCAGGGGACCGGCCTGGGCCTGTCGATGGTGTACGGCTTCGCGCACCAGTCGGGCGGCAACGTGCGCATCGAGTCGCGGCCGGGGCAGGGGACCGAAGTGCGCCTGCTGCTGCCGCGCCATCTCGTGGAGACGCAGCCGGCCGCGAGCCCCGACGTCGAACCGCCGCTGGAAGCAGGCACGCGCAAGGGTGTCGTGATGGTCGTCGACGACGAGGCGGACATCCGCGCCGTGATGACCGAGGTGCTCGAATTGCAGGGCTACACGGTGCTCGTCGCCGGCGATGCGCCGCAGGCGCTGCGCCTGTTGAAGGACACGCGGCCGGACATGCTCGTCACGGACGTCGGCCTGCCCAACGGCATGAACGGCCGCCAGCTGGCCGACCACGTGCGCGTGCAATGGCCGCAACTGCCCGTGCTGATGGTGACGGGCTATGCGGAAAGCACGGTCATGAAGAACGAAAAGCTGCCCGCGCAGATGGAGATCCTGACCAAGCCGTTCGCGATGAACGCGCTGGTGGACAAGGTCGGGTGCATGCTGGCGCTGACCGTGGGCGCGGAGACGGGGGCCGAAGCCGCCTGAGCGGCCCGGGCTTTTCAATGGGCGGGATCAGGCGGCCAGGTCGTTCCGGCCGTCGTCCAGCGTGACCGGTTCCCCGAACTGCACGGTGCGCGTGGCGATGTCGTGGTATGCGCCCACGAGTCCCATCTCGCCGCGCGCGATGCGCTCGCGCAGGAAGGCGCTGCCGGCGATGATCTCGTCCAGCGAGTTCTCGATATTGCGCCGCGTGACCGCCTCGAGCATTGCCTTGCCCTCGGGCGGATGGTGGGCGCCGCACTTGCACTGGTCGACCGCCTTGCGGATCTTGCCCGTGATCGCCCCCATGCTGTGCGCGCCTTCGTTCTGCAGCGCGAGGCCGATCGCGCCGCAGCTCGAGTGGCCCTTCACGACGATCAGCTTCGCGCCCAGTTTATGGGCGATCTCCAGGCTGCCGATGATCTCGCGGCTGATCACGTTGCCCGCGATGCGGACCGTCAGCAGGTCGCCCAGGCCGGCGTCGAAGATGATTTCCGGCGACGTGCGCGAGTCGATGCAGTTGACGACGACGGCCATCGGGTGCTGCCCGCCCGCCGTCGCCTCGACCTGGTGCAGATAGTATTTCTTCGTCGTGCGGCCCGCACGGAAGCGCTCGTTGCCGTCACGCAGCAGCTGCAGCACGTCTTCCGGAGCCAGCCTGGTCTGCGTGTCCTTGTCGAGGGCGGGGACGAACTGGATCGGATCGTGCAGGCTGTACTCGTCGCGCAGGCCCACGACGTTCAGCTTGACGTTGCGTTCCGCCGCCACGACGCGGTAGTCGTTGATGACTTCCAGCACGTCGTGGTCGATGTAGTCCGAGTTGGCCGCGTCGATCAGCACGTTCGCGTTCTCCGGGATTTCCCACAGCGCGCTCTTGATCGTGGCCTTGTTCAGGAACGACACCTGGTTCGGCAATTCCATCTTGACGACCTCGCCGATGTGCAGGCGGTACTGCTCCATCGAGAACGGATTCTTGAAGTGGCTGCGCATCAGGTAGAACAGGCTGGCGGCCAGGCCGATCAGCACGCCGGTCAGCAGGTCTGTCAGCACGATGGCGGCCACGGTGACGGCGAACGGCACGAATTGCGACCAGCCCTTCTTGTACATGTCGCGGAACAGCGAGACCTTGGCCAGCTTGTAGCCCGTCACGATGAGGATCGCGGCCAGCGCGGCCAGCGGAATCAGGTTCAGCATGGGCGCCAGCACGAGCACGCTGGCCAGCAGCAGCACGCCGTGGAGGATGGTCGAGGCCTTGGTCCGGTTGTCGTTCTGGATGTTGACGGAACTGCGCACGATGACGGACGTGACGGGCAGGCCGCCCAGCAGGCCGGCGCAGATGTTGCCGACGCCTTGTGCGACGAGTTCGCGGTTCGTGGGCGTTTCGCGCTTGTGCGGATCGAGCTTGTCGACCGCTTCCACGTTCAGCAGCGTTTCCAGCGACGCGACGATGGCGATCGTGAAGCCGACGATCCAGACGTCGTGGTTCGTGAAATGGGCGAGATCCGGGAAATTCAGGTAGGCACCCAGGTTACCGATATCGAGGGGCGGAATATCGACGAGATGTTCCGGATCGATACTCAGTGCGGGAAAGAAACGATCGAATGTCACATTCAGTGCAACACCCAGTGCCACGACGAACAATGGCGCCGGCAGCAATTTAATGTTCTTTAATGGCGTCCTGTCCCAATACACCAGGATCAGCATCGACAGGAGCGCAATGATCATGGCGCCGGGCGTGATCGCGCTGAATGCATGCGCAATCGCGGAAAACGTGTTTTCGCCATTGGCATGGATGAACGACGTTTCATCGGCCGGATTGACGTCATAACCGATCGCATGGGGAATCTGTTTGAGTATCAGCAGAATGCCGATCGCCGCGAGTAATCCCTTGATTACGTTCGAGGGAATGTAGTTGGCGATAAAGCCGGCACGGGCGACACCCATGGCCAATTGCATTACGCCGGCAAGCAATATTGCCGCGAGCAGGATTTCGAAAGCGCCGAGTTTCGTGATCGAGGCGAGGACGACGGCCGCCAGCCCGGCCGCGGGGCCGCTGACGCTCGTATGGGAACCGCTGATGGCACCCACGACGATGCCGCCGATAATGCCGGAAATAATCCCTGCAAACAAAGGGGCGCCGGAGGCGAGGGCAATACCGAGACACAGGGGCAAGGCGACAAGAAACACTACTATGCCGGCCGGCAAATCGTACTTGAGGGTATTCGTATGCATGGGAATCTCACGGAAGAACGATGGTTGTCAGTCAGAATGCGCTGATTCGTTTTGCGCATGGCGATATAACGATTTACATCGCGATTTACATCGGTCTATGGCCGATGAACCGGATGTATGAACGTTTGATTTGGATTGAACCAAAACGGTGCAATGCACCGTTTCGATGCATTTTCAGGAGCGTCGATTGTTAAAACGACGGGGAAAAAATATAACATGCAGTTTGCAAATGCGTCCAGCATGCACGGTCAAACGTTACAATTCTTTCGGGCGAATGGATTTGAATAAAAGCGGTTTTTCTCGGGGTATTTTTATTGCTTTAAATAACGCCGAATTGGGAATCTGCCAAATGCGCGGATGCCGGGAGAGGGGGCGAACGTTGTGGGCGGGGCGTGGCTGCTGTAGAATAGCTGGCTGCAGTACGCAGAGTGTCGCCATAGTACAATGGATAGTACAAGGTCCTCCTAAGACTTAGATGCAGGTTCGATTCCTGCTGGCGACACCAGTTTCACCTTCCCCCAGCCGCATCAGGCCGTCCCCCTTCGGTACAATGCCTGCTTTCTCACACTCTTACTGATACCCGCGCACGATCCGCGTCGCGGCCGCTCACACCATGGCTGTCATTTCCCTCTCTTCCGCGCAACTGGCCTTCGGCCACGTCGCGCTGCTCGACCATGCCGATTTCTCGCTGGAAGCCGGCGAACGCGTCGGCCTCATCGGGCGCAACGGCACCGGCAAATCCTCGCTGCTGAAAATCATCTCCGGCCGCTCGAAGCTGGACGACGGCCTGCTCGTCATGCAGCAGAGCGTCAAGATCGCGTACGTCGAGCAGGAGCCCGTATTCGATCCGGAGATGACCGTGTTCGATGCCGTCGCCACCGGCATGGGCGACCAGCAGGCGATGCTGGCCGAGTACGAATCGCTGACGGGGCAATTCGGCCAGGGCAATGACGACGCGATCATGGAGCGCATGCACGATCTGCAGGCCAAGCTCGATGCGACGGATGCGTGGAACCTCGGCAACCGCGTCGAGACGACGCTGGGCCGCCTGGGCCTCGCGGGCGATGCGACCATGGGCACCTTGTCGGGCGGTATGCAGAAGCGCGTGGCGCTGGCTGTCGCGCTCGTGTCCGGTCCCGACGTGCTGCTGCTGGACGAACCGACGAACCACCTGGACTTCACGTCGATCCAGTGGCTGGAAGGCCTGCTGCGCGAATTCCGCGGCTCCGTGCTGTTCATCACCCACGACCGCCGCTTCCTCGACAACGTCGCCACGCGCATCGTCGAACTGGACCGCGGCCGCCTGCTCTCGTTCCCCGGCAATTTCAGCAAGTACCAGGAACGCAAGAAGGAACTGCTCGCGATCGAAGAGGTCGAGAACGCCAAGTTCGACAAGGTGCTTGCACAGGAAGAAGTGTGGATCCGCAAGGGCGTGGAAGCGCGCCGCACCCGCAACGAAGGCCGCGTGCGCCGCCTGGAAGACCTGCGCCTGCAGCGTGCTTCGCGCCGCGACCAGCAGGGCCAGGTGCGCATCGACGTGGCGACCGGCGAGCGCTCCGGCAAGATCGTCGCGGAACTGGAAAACATCTCGAAGTCGTATGGCGCCAAGGTGATCGTGAAAGACTTTACCGGCACGATCATGCGTGGCGACAAGGTCGGCCTGATCGGCCCGAACGGCGCGGGCAAGACGACGCTGTTGAAGATCATTCTCGGCGAAGAGACGGTGGACAGCGGCAACGTCAAGCTGGGCACGCGCTTGAACGTCGCGTACTTCGACCAGATGCGCGCGCAACTGAACGAGGAAGCGACGCTGGCCGACACGATCGCGCCGGGCAGCGACTGGGTCGAGATCAACGGCCAGCGCAAGCACGTGATGAGCTACCTGGGCGACTTCCTGTTCGCGCCCGAGCGCGCGCGTTCGCCCGTGAAATCGCTGTCCGGCGGCGAGCGCAACCGCCTGCTGCTGGCGCGCCTGTTCGCCAAGCCGGCCAACTGCCTCGTGCTCGACGAACCCACCAACGACCTCGACATCGAGACGCTCGAACTGCTCGAAGAACTGTTGACGGATTACTCGGGCACGGTGTTCCTCGTCAGCCATGACCGCACATTCCTCGACAACGTCGTCACGCAGGTCATCGTTTCCGAAGGGCAGGGGACGTGGCGCGAATTCGTCGGCGGCTACAGCGACTGGGAGCGCGTGAAGGCGGCGCCGGCGCCCGCGGCGGCACAAAAGGCCGCGCCGGCGAAAGCGCAGGATATGTCATCCAACGCACAGAACGCGTCGGGCAAGAAGGTAAAGTTGAGCTACAAGGAACAGCGAGAGCTGGAGGAGTTGCCGCAGCTTATCGCCAGCCTTGAAGACGAGCAGTCGGCCATCGCGGCACAGCTGAATGCGCCCGACTTCTACAAGACCAATCCCGCTGACGCGCGCCGGATCAATGCGCGTTACGCGGAAATCGAGGAGCTTCTGCTCGACGCCCTGGAGCGTTGGGAAGGCCTCGAAGCGCGCGCGCGGGGAGACTAGCCCATGCGTTAGCGCATCGCTGAGCGCGGGCCAGGCGCCCGCTGACGGAGAGACATGACTGAGCATGACGACCGCTGCGCCGTGCCCGCCACGGCAGCCATCCGCACCGACGCTCCCATGTTCAACCGCGCGGCCTGGCTCCGCATCCTGCCCTTCGCCGCCTACCTGGCCTTCATCGTCATCGGCGACGTGCTGCAACGCCTGGGTGTCGCGCCGGACACCCTGCGCTGGCTGTATCCCGCCAAGATCGCCCTCGTGGCCCTGTTGCTGGCGCTGTTCTGGCGCCAGTACAAAGAACTTTCCCGCGAATTTACCCCCTTCTATCTCGCACCGTTGCACGCTCTGACCGCGCTGGCGACGGGCGTGCTCGTGCTCGTCCTGTGGATCAGCCTGGACGCCGGCTGGATGGTGTTCGGTTCCCCGTCCGGCTTCGATCCGCGCGTCGACGGCCGCATCGACTGGCTGCTCGTGGCGATCCGCATCGCCGGCGCCGCGCTCGTCGTGCCCGTCATGGAAGAGTTGTTCTGGCGCTCTTTCCTAATGCGGTGGGTGGATGCGCCAGACTTCGCGTCGGTTGAGCCCTCTCAACTCTCCATCAAAAGCTTCGTCATCACTGTCGTGCTGTTCGGTGTCGAACATAACCTCTGGCTTGCGGGGATCGTCGCGGGCGCGGCCTACAGCCTGCTGTACATGCGTCACCGCAACCTGTGGTCGCCGATCCTGGCGCACGCCGTCACCAACGGCCTGCTGGGCGTGTGGGTGGTTCGGACCGGCAGCTGGTCTTACTGGTAAGCCGTCCGCCATTAACTTCAAGAAAAAGACTAACCATCATGCTGAATTTCCGCGTGCGTCCCCTTGCCCTGTTGCTCTGCACCCTGTTCACGTTGCCGGCCGGCGCCGGTCCCAGCGATGCGCTCCACCTGTATGCCGGCGTCGGCTACGGCCACGACGACAACCTGCTGCGTGTGCCGGAGGGGCAGCCCGGGTTCGACGGCACCCGGGCCGATTCCTGGTGGATGCGGGAGGGCGGATTGATCTTCGATAAGACCTATAGCCGCCAGCGGATTTCCATCGTGGCCAAGCTGTCGAAATACGACTTCGACCACTTCAAACAGCTGAATTACGATGGCAAGGACTTGCAGGCAACCTGGTTCTGGCAACTCGGCAACCGCCTCGAAGGCAAGGTCGGCACCACCTATCAACAGGTGCTGGCGCCCTACACCGATTTCCAGAGCAACGAGCGCAACCTGCGCCGCAGCCGCAGCCACTTCGCGGAAGGCGCGTGGCGCTTTCACTCGTCCTGGCGCGTGCGCACGGGCTTCCAGCGCGACAAGTACGACTACGAGCTGTTCGCCCAGCGCTACAACAACCGCACGGAAGATGCGAGCGAGGTCGAACTCGATTACCTGCCCAGCAGCGGCAGCACGGTCGGCCTCGTGGCGCGGCGGGTCAAGGGCAAGTATCCCTATCCGCGCCCCGTCGGTCCGAATCTTCTCAACGACAACTTCACGCAGGACGAACTGAAGGCGCGCGTGCTGTGGATCGCGACGGGTTCCACGACGTTCGATGCACTGGTCGGCTACACGCGGCGCGACCAGCCGTCGTTCGGCACCGGCAAGACGAGCGGCGTGGCCGGCAAGATCAAGGCCACGTACCAGCCGCGCGGCAAGATGACGTACCGGGCCGCCGTCTGGCGCGACTTCGCGCCGCTGGAAAGCACGGTCGTGAGCTATACGCTGAACAAGGGCGCCAGCGTCGGCGCGCAATGGGATGCGACGGCCAAGATCAAGGTGAATGCCGACGCCGTCTACGAACGGCGCAACTACAACGCGCGCGCGTCGTTCGCCAGCGCGGGCGACATCCGCGATTCCATCCGCACGCAGAGCCTGTCCGCGACGTGGACGCCGCGGCCGACCATCCAGGTGTCGGCGGGGCTGGCGCACCAGGCGCGCAGCGGATCGCCCGTGCTCGGTACGGGCAGCTTCAAGTCGAACAGCGTGTCGCTGTCGGCCAATGCGCAGTTTTGAATGCGCAGCTTCCGATCATTCTCATGACGGTCAATGACATACCGCTGATCTCGTTCTTCCAGCGCGTACTCGATCCCCTGATCATCATGGGCACGCTGTACCTGTCGGCGGTGCTGTTCCATGAGCCGTTCTCGGGCTACCTGCTGGTATTGATGGTGCTGGCCTTCTTCATTTCGTCGGCCGTGTACCAGCACGTCGATCCGTACCGCACGTGGCGCGGCGGGCGCATGTGGGCCTACGCGCGCGACACCGTGTTCGGCTGGTGCGTGACGATCGCCGTGCTGATGTTCCTCGGCTCGTCCAGCGGCCTCAAATACTATTACGACGAGCGCGTGCTGCTGGCCTGGGCCGTTGCCACGCCGCTCATTCTGCTGGGCAGCCACATCGCCGTGCGCATTGCGAGCCGGCCCGGCAAGAGCAAGGAAGTGCGCTCGGTGGTGGTGGTCGGCGTCAACGACGTGGGCCTGAAATTCGCCGGCATCTGCGACCGCCATCCGAACCTGTTCATGCAGGTGCGCGGCTTCTTCGACGACCGCGACGGCGAACGGCACCCGGCCGAGCTGCCGCATCCGATGCTGGGCAAGACGAGCGAGCTGGTGCAGTACGTGCGCGATAACGGCATCAAGATGATCTTCATCAGCCAGCCGATCTCCGCGCAGCCGCGCATCCGCAAGCTCATCGACGAGTTGCAGGACACGACCGCGTCCGTCTATTTCCTGCCGGACGTCTATATCTTCGACCTGATGCAGGCGCGCTTCGACAACGTGGGCGGCATGCCCGTGATCGCGATCTGCGAGACCCCGTTCATGGGCCTGAACAGCACCATCAAGCGCGGTTCCGACATCGTGCTGTCGAGCCTGATCCTGCTACTGCTGGCGCCGCTGATGCTCGTGATCGCCGCGGTCGTCAGGATGAGTTCGCCGGGCCCCGTGATCTTCCGCCAGCGCCGCTACGGCCTGTATGGCGAAGAGATCATCGTCTACAAATTCCGTTCGATGAAGGTGATGGAAAACGGCGATGCCATCGTGCAGGCGCGCAAGGAAGACGACCGCGTGACGCCCATCGGCCGCTTCCTGCGCCGCACGTCGCTCGACGAGCTGCCGCAGTTCGTCAACGTGCTGCAGGGCAGGATGAGCATCGTCGGGCCGCGTCCGCACGCGGTCGCGCACAACGAGCAGTATCGCAAGCTGATCAAGGGATACATGCTGCGCCATAAGGTCAAACCAGGCATCACCGGTTGGGCGCAGGTCAACGGGCTGCGTGGTGAAACTGCCACGCTGGACAAGATGGAAGCGCGCATCCAGTACGACCTCGATTACCTGCGCAACTGGTCCCTGTGGCTGGACCTGTGGATCGTTCTCAAGACCGTGAAAGTGGTGCTCACGCGCGAGAACGCGTTTTGAAACGCGCGCGTCTTGATGCCGCGCGTTAAATGCGCGCACATGCCGGGTCGCTTAGCTCCCGCTTAAAGAGGCCGATTCAATCGGATCGGCGCTTGCGGCGCCCGATGGGCTGCGTGAAAATAATTGCTGAGATTGCAATTTTTTATTGATTTTGCATAACAATTCGCCAGGACAACAGCCAATGAAGAAAGCGTTGATCACGGGTGTCACCGGCCAGGACGGTTCCTATCTCGCGGAACTGCTGCTGGCCAAGGGTTACGAAGTGCATGGCATCAAGCGGCGCGCCTCGCTCTTCAATACCGAGCGGATCGATCACATCTACCAGGATCCGCACGTCGAGGACAATCACTTCCACCTGCATTACGGCGACCTGTCCGACACGTCGAACCTCAACCGCATCCTGTGCGAAGTCCGGCCGGACGAAGTCTACAACCTCGGTGCGATGAGCCACGTGGCGGTGTCGTTCGAATCGCCGGAATATACGGCCGACGTGGACGGCCTCGGCACCCTGCGCCTGCTGGAAGCGGTCCGTTTCCTCGGCCTGGAAAAGACGACCCGGTTCTACCAGGCATCGACATCGGAGTTGTACGGCCTTGTCCAGGAAACCCCGCAGCGCGAGACGACGCCGTTCTATCCGCGCAGCCCGTATGCCGTCGCCAAGCTGTACGCCTACTGGATCACAGTGAATTACCGCGAAGCGTATGGCATGTACGCATGCAACGGCATCCTGTTCAACCATGAGTCGCCGCGCCGCGGCGAGACCTTTGTCACGCGCAAGATCACGCGCGGCCTCGCGAACATCTCGCAAGGCCTGGAGCAGCAACTGTTCCTGGGCAACCTCGACGCGCTGCGCGACTGGGGGCATGCGCGCGACTATGTCGAGATGCAATGGCTGATGCTCCAGCAGGACACGCCCGAGGACTACGTCATCGCGACGGGCCGCCAGTATTCTGTGCGGCACTTCGTCGAGGTGGCCGCACGCGAGCTGGGCATCGAGATCGCATGGCAGGGCGAGGGCGTGCACGAACGCGGCGTGATCGCCGCCATCCATGGCGACAAGGCGACCGGCGTCGTGGTGGGCCAACCGATCGTCGCCGTCGACCCGCAATACTTCCGTCCGACCGAAGTCGACACGCTGCTCGGCGACCCGGGCAAGGCGCGCCGCCGGCTGGGATGGGAGCCGCGCACCTCTTTCGAAGCGATGGTGCAGGAGATGGTGGCGCACGACCTCGAGACGGCGCGTCGCCACAAGCTTCTCGCCTCGCATGGCTACAACGTTGCAATTTCACTGGAGTGAACGTTGAATACTCAACCCCGCATCTATGTGGCCGGCCATAACGGGCTGGTCGGTTCGGCCATCGTGCGCGTGCTGCGCGCGCAAGGCCACACGAACATCGTCACGCGCAGCCACGCGGAACTCGAACTGACCGACCAGGCCCAGGTCCGAGAGTTCTTCCGCAACGAGCGCATCGACCAGGTCTACCTGGCCGCCGCCAAGGTCGGCGGCATCCATGCGAACAACACGTATCCGGCCGACTTCATCTACGACAACATGATGGTGCAGGCGAACGTCGTGCACGAAGCCTGGCGCAACGGGGTGAACAAGCTGCTGTTCCTGGGCTCCTCGTGCATCTACCCGCGCCTGGCCCGGCAGCCCATCAAGGAAGAGTATCTGATGAGCGGCATGCTGGAGCCGACCAACGAACCGTATGCGATGGCGAAGATTGCCGGCATCAAACTGTGCGAAAGCTATAACCGCCAGTACGGCACGGATTACCGCAGCGTGATGCCGACGAATCTGTATGGTCCCGGCGACAACTATCACCCGGAAAACAGCCACGTGATCCCCGCGCTGATGCGGCGCTTCCACGAAGCGAAGCTCGCCGGCGCGCCCGAAGTCGTGATCTGGGGCAGCGGCAAGCCGATGCGCGAATTCCTGTACGTCGACGACATGGCGGAAGCGAGCGTGTACGTGATGAACCTCGACCACGCCACCTATGCGTCGTACACCGACCCGATGCATTCGCACATCAACGTGGGCACGGGCGAGGACGTCACGATCGCGGACCTCGCGTGGCTCGTCGGCGAGACCGTCGGCTACCGCGGCCGCATCGCATTCGATCCCACCAAGCCGGACGGCACGCCGCGCAAGCTGCTCGACGTGTCCAAGCTGAAATCCCTCGGCTGGCAGGCGCGCACACCGTTGCCGGAAGGATTGCGGCGCGCGTACGCGGCCTTCGTCGACCTGGTGGCGGACCAGGAAAAGCGGGCCGCCGCCTGAGCGATCGCGGCGGGAGCCGTACGGCAGAGTGTTAATTGACGAACAGAGTCCGCGTCGTGCGGCTCCCAGAATGAGCGGGCTATAACAAGAGTTCCACCCCATTCCCAAGGAAACCCAGTGAACAACAACCACGTGGCTGCCAACATGAACACATCCTCTCCTACGACTCCGAAGCGCGTGCTGTGCGCCGCGCTGATCCTGGTTGCGGCAACCTTGAGCGCGTGCGGCGACAAGGCGAAAGAAAAGAAACCCGGCCAGGCGCTGGCGAGCGTGAATGGGGAAGAGGTTACGGTACTCCAGCTCAACGAGGAACTGCAGCGCGCGGGCGTCTCTGCCGCCCAGCAGGATGCCGCCAGCAAGCAATTGCTGCAGGTTCTCATCGACCGCCAATTGCTGCAGGACGCGGCCGCCAAGGAAAACCTCGACCGCGATCCCAAGGTCATGCAGGCGATCGACCGCGCCAGATCGCTGATCATCGCTCAGGCCTATCTGCAAAAGCGCGTCGGCAACGTGGCGAAGCCGACGCCGGCGGAAGTCGAGGACTACTACAACAAGCATCCCGAATTCTTTTCCAATCGTAAGCAGTTCAGCATGAACGAACTCGTGATCTCCGCCAACGACCTGACGCCCGAGGTACGCAGCGCGGCCGACAGCGCCAAGTCGCTGGAAGAGGTCGCCGTGTGGCTGGACACGCACAAGATCAAGTACGGCCGTAACCAGGTCACGCGCTCGACGGCCGACGTGCCGCCGCAGCTGTCCTCGAAGTTGCTGGGCATGCCCAAGGGGCAGCTGTTCGTCGTCAAGGAAGGGCCGCGCGCGATGTTCATTTCCGTCGCCGAAGTCAAGGATGCGCCGGTCTCGCTGCAGGTCGCATCGAACCAGATCGAGCAATTCCTCGTGAACCGCAAGAACAAGGAACTGGCCGCGGCCGAGCTGCAGCGCCTGCGTTCCACCGCAAAGATCGAGTACCTGAACAAATCGATGGTGCCCGATCCCAAGGCCGCGCCGGCGAGCGCGGTGGCGAATGCCGATCCCGCCGCGGCGCCACCCGCCGCCATGCCCGCGGCGGACAACGCACCAGCCGACAACGCATCCGGGGCCGACAAGGCAGCGCTGGACCGCGGCGTCGCCGGACTGAAGTAATCCCAACATTGACGACCCATAAGGAGTGAAGAAGATGAAACGACTCGTACACTGGATGGTTGCGGCAGTCCTCATGCTCGGCGCGGGCATGGCCGGTGCGGCAGAAATCCTGCTGGGCCCGGGCGACGTGGTCAAGGCATCGGTCTACGGCAGCCCCGACCTCGCGATCGAGACGCGCGTCTCGGAAGGCGGCACCATGACGTTCCCGCTGCTGGGCGAAGTGCAGGTCGGTGGCCTGACGACGCAACAGGCGGAAAAGAAAATCGGCGGCCTGCTCGAAAAGGGCGGCTACCTCAAGAAGGCCCAGGTCAACCTCTTGATCACCACGCTGGCGAGCCAGCAGGTGTCCGTGCTGGGCCAGGTCAACCGTCCGGGCCGCTATCCGGTCGACGGTCCGCGCAAGGTGCTCGATCTGCTGGCGCTGGCCGGCGGCATCGGCCCGGAAGGCGGCGACATGGTCAGCCTCGTGCGCACCCGCAACGGCGTCACCACGCGCGAAACCATCGACGTCGTCGAGATGGTGCGCAAGGGCGAGCTGAACCGCGATTACGAAGTCGCCGGCGGCGACATCATCTTCGTCGAACGCGCGCCGCGTGCCTACATCACGGGCGAAGTGCAGCGTCCGGGACCGTTCCGCCTGGAACGCGCGATGACCGTCCAGCAGGCGCTGTCGGCCGGCGGCGGCCTGACCCAGCGCGGCACGCAGCGCGGCCTGCGCATCACGCGCCGCGACGCGGGCGGCACGCCGCACACCATCGAAGCGAAGGCCGATGACCTGGTCCAGGTCGACGACGTCATCACGGTCAAAGAGTCCTGGTTTTGAGGGAACCTCGATAAACCTACTGCGCGTCGCATCTTTGGCCTGCGATGCTCGCCGTACCGGATGTACGGCTGCGCTTCTCGGCCAAAGCTGCTTCCGCTCGCTACGGTTTCTCGAGGTCCCGATACGCTAGTGGTGTGCAGAGTATCTTTTTGTTGTTTGTATAGGTAACGCGGTCTTGGGTTTTCGTTCCACTCCGAATTAAAAGGTTCATCATGAACGTCCATCAATTCCTGCTGATCTTGCTTGCACGGAAGAAGATCATCCTGACGACCCTGCTGGTCACGGTCGCGCTGGCCCTCGGGTTCAGCCTGATCCAGGCCAAGACGTACAAGGCAACGGCATCCGTTCTGTTGAACTACAAAGGCGTGGATCCATTGACCGGGCTGACGATGCCAGGGCAGCTGCTGCCGGGGTATATGGCCACGCAGATCGACATCATCAGCAGCAAGAACGTGGCGCTGCGGGTCGTCGACGCGCTGCACCTGGCGAATAGCCCGGCCGTCGTCGAACAGTTCAAGGATGCGACCGAGGGCAAGGGTTCGGTGCGCGACTGGCTGGCCGACCTGCTGCTGAAGAAACTCGAGATCGTGCCGTCGCGCGAATCGTCCGTCGTCGAGATCAGCTTCAAGGGCGCGGACCCCGCGTTCGCGGCCGCGGTGGCGAATGCGTTCGCCGACGAGTACCAGAAGATCACCGTCCAGCTGAAGACCGATCCGGCCAAGAAGACGGCCTCGTACTTCAACGAACAGACCAAGCAACTGCGCGACAACGTCGAGGCCGCGCAGGCCCGCCTGTCCAAGTACCAGCAGGAGAAGGGCATCGTCAGCCTCGACAACAACCGCGTCGACGTCGAACTGGCGCGCCTGAACGACCTGTCCGCCCAACTGGTGGCGGCGCAGACGGCCGCGATGGAAGGCAACTCCCGCCAGGCCGCGGCCGGCTCCGCGCTGACGTCGCCGGACGTCGCCAACAACGCCCTGATCCAGACGATGCGCGCCAACGTCGCCCAGGCGCGCGGCAAGTTCGCCGACACGTCGCAGCGCTACGGCAAGAACCATCCGCAATACCAGGCCGCCAAGGCCGAGCTCGACAAGGTGCAGGGCGAGCTGAATGCCGCGCTGGGCACTGTCTCGCGCAGCGTGGGTGCGAACGCCCAGGTACTGCGCCAGCGCGAGGCGGAACTGCGCCAGGCGGTCGCCGAGCAAAAGGCGAAGGTACTTGAAATGAATCGCGCCCGCGACGAACTGGGCGTGCTGCTGAAAGACCTCGACAGCGCCCAGCGCGCGTTCGATTCCGCGTCGCAGCGCTTCTCGCAGACGCGCATCGAGGCGCAATCCGAGCAATCCGACATCTCCCTGCTGAACCCGGCCGTGGCGCCGACGCAGCCGTCGGGCCCGCGCGTGCTGCTGAACACGCTGATCGGGTTCCTGCTGGGCACGATCCTCGGTGTCGGCGTGGCGCTGCTGCTGGAACTGCTGAACCGTCCGGTGCGTTCGGCCAGCGACGTCAAGGACATGCTGGGCATCCCCGTGCTGGGCACGATCGAATGGAAGTCGCCGCGTGGACGGACGGGGGGCATCCGCTCGCTGATGACGCCGCGCCGCCTGCTCCGTCTTAACTGATCCTGGATCCCACCATGAACTCTCCGATATTCAACACGCTCCCCGCCGGCGCCGGCGCCGGTCCCGAGACCAGCATGGGTGCCTTGCTGCTCGACTCGGGCAAGCTCAAGCCGGAAGACGCCGAACGCGTGCTGCGCATGCAGAAGGAGACCGGCATCCGCTTCGGCGAAGCGGCCGTGCGGCTGGGCCTGGTCAGCGAGGACGACATCCAGCAGGTGCTGGCGCGCCAGTTCTCGTACCCGTATCTGCAGAAGGGCCAGGCCGGCCTGTCGCCGAAGCTGCTCGCCGCCTACGATCCGTTCTGCCCGCAGGTCGAATCGCTGCGCGCGATCCGCAGCCAGCTGATGCTGCGCTGGTTCGCGCGCGGGCGCCGCGCGCTGGCCATCGTCGGCGTGGACCCGGAAGACGGGTCCGCGCTGTTCGCCTCGAACCTGGCGATCGTGTTTTCCCAGTTGGGCGAACAGACCCTGCTCGTGGACGCGAACCTGCGCGCCCCGCGCCAGCAGGACGCGTTCGCGCTCAAGCCGCGCCAGGGCCTGTCCGACCTGCTGGCCGGCCGCGCCGACCTCGACGTGATCGCGCGGGTGCCGGCGTTCATCGACCTGTCGATCATGCCGGCCGGTACGCTCCCGCCGAACCCGGGCGAACTGCTGGCGCGCGAAGGCTTCCGCAACCTCAACACGCAGCTCGAAAGCCGCTACGACATCGTGCTGTACGACGTGCCGCCGTTCCAGCTCGGCATGGATGCCGTCGCGGTGGCGAGCCGCGCCGGCGGCGCGCTGCTCGTCACGCGCAAGAACTACACGCGGATCTCGCACATCGGCCGCGCCGCCGAGCAACTCGTCGACGCCGGCTGCGAAGTCCTCGGCTCGGTGGTGATGGAGTTCTGACATGGACACCGGAGCACGCGCCAGCACCGTGCGGCAGCATGCACCGGACCTGCGCGCACTGCGCGGCGTCCTGCCCGAATGGTGGCCGGTCTTCCTGGGCCTGGCCATCCTGTTCGTCCCCACGTTCTACGACCTGTTCACCGGCGCCTGGGTCGGCGAGGAGCAGGGCCACGGGCCCATCATCTTCGGCCTCGCGCTGTGGCTCATCTACCGCAAATGGCCGGACGTGATCGAGGCGACGACGCCCCCGCGCGCCAGCTGGGCCGGCTGGCCGATCCTCGCCATCGGCCTGGCCGCCCACCTGCTGGGCCGGTCGCAGAACATCCTGATGCTGCAGATCGTCGCGATCATCCTCGTGATGGCGGCCGTGCTGCTCGTCAAGCGGGGCGGCCGCGCCCTCCGGGTGTTGTGGTTCCCGTTCTTCTTCATGCTGTTCATGGTGCCGCTGCCCAGCGAATTCGTCGCCGCGGTGACGATGCCGATGAAGATGGCCGTGTCGTGGGCGACGGAACACCTGCTGTTCGCGTTCGGCTACCCGATCAGCCGCTCCGGCGTGATCCTGCAGATCGGCCAGTACCAGCTGCTCGTGGCGGATGCGTGCGCCGGCCTGCAGACCCTGTTGACCCTGGAAGCGCTGGGCCTGTTCTACCTGAACCTGATGCGCCACCCGTCCGCGTTCCGCAACATCGGCCTCGCGCTGTTCATCGTCCCGATCTCGTTCTCCGCCAACGTCATTCGCGTCGTCGTGCTCACGTTGATCACGTATTACTTCGGCGACGCGGCGGGGCAGGGCTTCCTGCACGGGTTCGCCGGCATGGTCCTGTTCGTCACGGCGCTCGTGCTGATCCTGTCGATCGACTCCGCGCTGCAGTGGT
This sequence comes from Massilia orientalis, assembly GCF_030411975.2. NCBI lineage: Bacteria > Pseudomonadati > Pseudomonadota > Betaproteobacteria > Burkholderiales > Oxalobacteraceae > Massilia > Massilia orientalis. The sequence continues at coordinate 29,987 of NZ_JASNRB020000028.1, forward strand.
TCATCCGGCGCAGGGAGGCAACATGAACCGCCGATTCATGGCCAGCGTGCTCCTGGGCGTGGCGATGGCGGGCACGTCCGCGCTGACGGGCGCGCTCACGCCGAAGCAGAAGGTGGCCGCCGTCCAGGAACGGTTCGACCTCGAGGCGATGATCCCCAAGCGCTTCGGCAACTGGACGGTCGACAACACCGTCGTGCCGCTCACGCCCGACGAGACGCAGAAGGAACTCATCGCCACCCTGTATGATCAGACCCTGGCGCGCACCTACGTCAACGATGCGGGCCAGCGCGTGATGCTGTCGATCGCATACGGCGGCGACCAGAGCAAGCAGCTGCAGCTGCACCTGCCGGAAGTCTGCTACGTGGCGCAAGGCTTCGACATGGTGCAGGACCACAAGGCCGAGCTTCCGACCCACTATGGCAGCGTCCCCGTGAAACGCCTCGTTGCGCGCCAGAACGCGCGCAACGAGCCGATCACGTACTGGGTGACGGTCGGCGACAAGGCCGTGATGTCGGGCCTGGGCCAGAAATACCAGCGCTTCCTGTACGGCCTGACGGGCAAGATCCCCGACGGCATGCTCGTGCGCGTGTCGACCATCGAGGCCGACGAACACAGCGCCTACCGCGTGCAGGATCGCTTCGTGAACCAGATGCTGGACGCCATGTCCCCGCACGACCGCACCAAGCTGCTGGGCGCAGCCACCAACAAGGGCTGACGGGACATGCAGAACTTCCTCCTGGTCTTCTATACCTCGCTGCCGTTCATCGCCGTCGTGGTGCTGGCCATCATGGCCGTGGCCGGGATGGGCGTCGGGATGGTGTGGCCGCGCTTCCTCGCCTATGTGTACATCGCCGTGTTCTTCTTCAAGAATTCGACGAGCTACGGTTCGCTGGCGGCCGCCGCCACGCCGGGCATCTACAGCCGCGGCTCGGGCGTGCTGTTCTTCCCGCTGCTGCTGTGGTGCATGGCGGGGGCGTGGTGCTGCGCGCGCGTGTCGGCCGGCTTCCAGCGCTATCCGGCGCCGCCGTGCAACCTGCGGCCGTGGTTCCTCGCGTGGGTCCTGCTGCTGGGCGGCCACGTCGCGGTGGCGCTGTTCTCCAACGTGACCCTGGCCGAAGCGCTGGCGCCGTCCGGCTTTTCCAACATCGTCTGGATGGCGCCGCTCGTCTCGCTGATGCTGCTGGCGTTCCGCACCCGCGAGCACGCGATCGAACTGTCGCGCTTCATCATGCTGGCGGGCCTCGGGCGCGCCCTGTTCGGCCTTGCGCGCTGGGCATTCCTCGGCGGCGACCCGAACAACGTGTATGCGAACATGAACGCCATCAAGATCAAGCTGACGTTCTTCGACATCAACGACAGCCTGCTGTGCACGATCGCGTTCGCCATCGCCGCGGTCAACCTGTTCCAGGTGGTGAAACACAGGCGCTCGCTGTTCTGGACCGCGATCGACTGGGCGACCCTGCTCGCGACGGCCGCGTGCATCGTGCTGTCGTACCGCCGCAGCGCGTGGATCGGCTTCGTGCTGGCCTTCCTGATCATCATGATGCGCTTCCCGCTGCAGCGCCGCATCCACATGATGGCGCTGGGCGCGCCCGTCCTCGGCGCGGGCCTGCTGTACGCGGCATTCAGGCGCCTGGGCCATACGAAGGGCGCGAGCGGCGGCTTCTCGAGCCTGTTCTACGACATGGAATCGAAGCGCTTCGGCGCGGAAAGCGAGCGCGTGCTGGAACTGAAATTCGCACTGGCCGATTTCATCTCGCACCCCCTGACGGGCATCGGCACGTGGGGCCGCTACACGGGCTACCAGCACATCTCGTGGCAGGCGGGGCAGGACGGCGGCCTGTTCGTGCACAGCGGCGTGCTGCACATCGCCCTGAAGGCTGGGCTGCCTGGGCTGATCCTGCTGGGCGGCACCATCTGGGCGTTCACCCGACTCGCGCGCCACGCGCTGCGCACGTTGCCGCCGGACCTGCTGGGCCTGGCGACGGCCGGCGCCGCGGGCCTCGCGTTCATGCTGCCCGACCTGCTCGTCGGCACGCCATTCCCGCAGGTGCGCACGACGCAGATGCTGGCGATCTGCCTCGCGCTGCCGTACGTGGCGATGGCCGTGGCGAGCGCGCAGCCGGCCGTGCAGCCCGTCGAGTCCCGCAAGCGCCGCCACGTCAACCTGGTGCCGGCGCACGTATGAACCTCAGCCTCGTCCGCAACGCCTTCTCGAACCTGCTGGGCGCCGTGATCCCCGCGCTGGTGGCGCTGGGCACCGTGCCGCTCGTCGTGCAAGGGCTGGGCGATGCGAACTATGGCGTGTATTCGCTCGTGACGGCGATCGTCGGCTATTTCGCCGTCATCGACATCAACGTCACGGCCGGTTCCGTGAAATACATCGCGGAATTCAACGCCCGCAAGGACCAGGAACGCATCAGCGAGACCGTGTTCTTCGGCCTGTCCGTGTACTCGCTGGTGGGCCTCGTCGGCGGGCTGGGCCTGTTCTTCGGCGCCCACTTCTTCGTCACCCGCGTGTTCTCCGTACCGGCCGCGCTCGAACACGAAGCGGTCGCGACACTCCAACTGGCCGCGCTCGGCTTCTTCCTCGGCCAGTTGCAGAGCTATCTGCAAAGCGTGCCCCAATCGCTGATGCGCTACGACATCGCGAGCCGCATCGAGATGCTGTTCGGCACCGCCGTGCCGCTGCTGACGGTGGCCGTGCTGATGCTGGGCTATGGCCTCTTCGAAGTGATCCTGCTGCGCGTCATCGCGAGCGCGATCAATTGCGCCGTGCTGTGGCGCGGTATCCGCCGCCTGCTGCCGGACCTGCGCTACCGTAAGCCGGGCGCGGCGATCCGCAAGGAATTGCTGGGCTTTTCCGCGTACTCGTTCCTGAGCCGCTTCGCGACGCTCTCGTACGCGTACGCGGACAAGCTCATCATCGGCGCGCTGGTCGGCGTCACGGGGCTCGCCTACTTCACCGTGGCGTCCACGCTCGCGAACCGCATCCTCAGCCTCACGTACCGCCTGTCCGGCGTGTTCTTCCCGGCCGCGAGCGCGCTGGCGGCCCGTGGCGAGCTCGAGCGTTTGAACCGGCTGTACCTGAAGGCGAGCCGCTACGTCGTGTTCATCAACGCGTCCGTGCTCGTGCTCGTGGCCGTGTTTTCGTACCAGATCCTGTTCTACTGGATGAACCCGCAGTTCGCCCGCGCGGGGCAGGTCGTGCTGGCCGTGATGGCGCTGTCGCAATTCATCGATTCGCTGACGAGCCTGCCGTCCCTGGTGAACGACGGCATGGGCCATCCGCGCTTTTCCGGCATGTTCGCGCTGGCGCGCGCCGTGTTCGGCCTGCTGGTCGTCTACGTGGGCGTTGCGGGCTGGGGCATCGACGGGGCCGCGTGGGGCCATCTGGTCGCGTCGGTGCTGCTGACCTGCGCCTTTCTCGTCGCCGTGCACGGCCGCACGGTGCCCGCGCGGCTTGGCGAACTCGTCCGTAAAGCCTACCTGCCCAGCGTGGCGGGCGTGGCCGTCGTCGCGGTCGCCGCCAACGCGGGCAACCGCCTGTTCGACGGCGGCCCGGTCGATTTGCTCCTGCTCGTGCTGCTGACGGCGGGCCTGCTGCTCGCGTACGGCAGCCTGTTCGTGATCGAACGGGACGACATGAGCACGGCATGGACGCGGGTGAAAGGGTTGTTATCGATGAGGAAAGCGGCTTGAAAGTCTTGATGGTGTCGGAAGACTTGCCGGGCACGCAGGTGGGCGGCCTGGGCAAGCATGTCGTGACGTTGTCGAACGCGCTGCTCGAGCTCGGGCACGAGGTCGACATCATGGGACGCAGCGACCGGTTCCACGGCGGCAGCGCGGCCGAGATCGGTTTTAAAGGCCGCGTGCTGCCCGGCTTCGATTTTTCCCGGCCGGGGTGGAAGGAGTCGCAGCTGGGCTTCTTCAATCCCGTCAAGCGGCCATGGTTCGCGCGCAGCATCGCGCGCGCGCTCTTGCGCGAGGCGGGCAAGTACGACGTCGTGCACTACCACGGCCACTTGCCGATGGCGGGGCGCTACGTGCCGCGGAGCGTCAACTTCGTGCAGACACGCCACGACCAGGGCAGCGAATGCGTGATCCATTTGCGCTTCAGGCAGGAGCACGTGTGCACGACGCTCGACGCGCGCGACTGCGCCGCGTGCATCCACCCGGCGCCGAATGCGGTGCGGCGCGAGATGTCCGGGCTGGCGGTGCGCCGCTACCGGTCGGAGACGGCGGAAGCGTTCTCGCGCCACAAGACGATCTTCGTGTCGGACTTCCTGCGCCAGGCATTCCTGCGCGCCGTGCCGGACGCGGACCTGTCGCGCGCCCGCGTGATCCACAACTTCATCCGCTACCCGTACCTGCGCGAGCGCGCGGCGCGGCCCGACGAGGTGAGGGCGGGGGAGGTCCTGCTCGTCGGCCGCATCGATGCCGGCAAGGGCTTCGGCGAATTCCTCGCGCAGGTGCAGGGCTGGCTGCCGAAGCATGCGCGCGTCACCATCATCGGCGATGGACCGCTGCGGAACCCGCTGGAGCGCCGCCATGCGAACGGGCAGGTGCGCTTCCTCGGCTGGCTGCCGTACGACGAGGTGATCCGCATGTCGGCGCGCAGCCACGTGCTCGTGATCCCGTCCGTGTGGGAAGAGCCGTGCGGCACCACCGTGCTGGAAGCGCTGGCCCTCGGCAAGCAGTGTCTCGCGCTGGCGCGCGGCGGCACGCCGGAGCTGGCCGCGTACCAGTATTACGACGGCCAGCTGCAACTGGCCGAGACCATGCCGCGGCTCGTGGAGCGGCTGGCCCACACCCTCGGCCGTGCGCCAGCGACGGTGCCGCTGCCCGATGCCTTTCCGATGGACGTGTTCCACGCCGTCCCCCAGATCCTGGACTTCTATCGCGAGTGATCCCATGAACAAACCGACCTTTTCGATCGTCACGTGCACCTGGAACAGCGCCGCCACCCTGGCCGACACCCTCGCATCCGTCCAGCGGCAGACCTGCCAGGACGTCGAACACATCTTCGTCGACGGCGGTTCCACCGACGGCACGCTGGAGATGATCGCCGCGTACCCGGGCAGGAAGCGCGTGCTGCGCGACGTGGGCGGCGGCATCAGCCGCGCCATGAACCAGGGCATCGAAGCGGCCACCGGCGAGTACGTGGCGCACCTGCATTCGGACGATTACTACGCCAGCGACGACGTGCTGCACGTCGTCGCGGAGCGCTTCGCCAGCGAACGCGTGGACTGGGTGTTCGGCACCGTGCAGGTGTTAAAGGATGGCCAGCTGGTTCCGCCGTACCGCATGGTGCCGTTCAGCTACCACGCGTTCGCGGCGGGCCGCGCGTCCGTGCCGCATCCGGCCGTCTTCATCCGCCGCAGCGCGTTCGGCCGCGTGGGCATGTTCGACGAAACACTGAAATACGCGATGGACATCGACCTGTGGCTGCGCCTGGGCAAGGTGGCGCAGCCGGCCACGATCGCCCGGCCCTTGACCGTGTTCCGCGACCATGCGGGCAGCGTTTCGTCCGCCAACAAGATCAAGGCGCGCCAGGAAGAGTTCCAGGTCCGGCGCCGCTACCTGAAGGAGGCGCCGCTCGCGTTCGGCCTGTATTGCCTGCGCTACGCCAGGCGCATGCGCGCGCTGCGCGCCGAGGCGCACGCCGGCGTACCGGTAATGCAATCGTAATGTTTGTTCCGGATTAAATAAATAACATGATTGTCGAAGTCATTAATTCGATGACGAATCGATCAACTTTGCCGAAATAACTGCACAGTTTTCAAAAAGCCTTTTCTTTTAAAAAAAAGCTTTTAGCTGCCTGGAAATATTACCGTTAATAAGGGGTCTACAGGGTCGTCCGATTTGTGGGGTATACGAGAAAAATCTTTGATTTCTAAGGGGATTTTTCCGCGAGAAAATTTATTTACGGTACTATTTCTCGTATCGAACAGCGCTCATTTGCATCAGCAGAGCGCTTCAAGCAAATCGGGCCCTGGCTTCCTGCCGACGGGCTGACCCTCTAGTCGTCCAGTTAATATTTCTCGGAGCAAGTACATGAAATTTCACCGGAAGGGCGTCGTCGCCGTCGCTGCACTGTCGTCGCTGTTGATGTCGTTCAGCGCGCGCGCCGACTGGGCCCAATCCACCGATCCCCTGGTCGTCCAGCCCGCGCCGGCCAATGGCGCCGTGCAGGCACAGAACCCGCCGGGATTTGCCTGGGCGCGTCATCCGACCGGTCCGGCCAGCTACGAGATCGAGATCACCCCGTCGGGCGGCTCGCCGGTGAAGGCGACGGTCGAGCGCAACTGGTACCTGCCGACCAAGGCATTGGCGCTGGGCAATTACACGTGGCGCGTGCGCCCCGCCGGTTCGACGGAATGGTCGACCCCGCGCGCGTTCGCGATCACGAGCAAGTCGACCGTGTTCGAAGTGCCCGACAACGCCACGCTGCGTTCGCGCATCCTGAACAAGGCGCGTCCCCGTTCGCTGGCCCCGTCGTTCACCGCGTACTCGACGTGGAGCTCGGCCAGGAAGGCCGACCTGGATCCGTACGTCAGCCGCATCATCAACGAAGTCAAGCTGCAGATGACGGCGCTGCCCGACCTGTCCGATTCGCGCTGGCCGATCGTGATCGCGTCGCCGCTGACGGCGCAGATGGCCTCGCAGCAGACCGACGTGCGCAACCGCATCAACGAATCGTCGCGCCAGCTGGAAGCGGCCGCGGTGCTGTGGCGCCTGAAGAAGGACCCGGTCCACCTGGCCGAAGCGCTCAAGCGCGGCGACCAGCTGGCCTCGCTGAATCCGGCCGGCCCCACCAGCTACGCCAACCAGGACCAGGCCACGCGCCAGATCGCGCTGTCGCTGCTGAAGGGCATGGACCTGCTGGCCGGTGACCTGGACGCGACCCGCAAGGCCAGGTGGCTCGGCGTCGTCAAGACGCGCGTGACGGAAATGTACGGCAACATCGCAGGCGACAACGGCCGCCTCGACCAGTACCCGTTCGATTCGCACGGCAATACGCTGATGATCTACATGGCGCTGATCTCGACCTTGGCGCTGGGCGACATCCCGGAAGCGCAGACGTGGTTCGACTTCACGTTCCGCGCGTACGTGAACACCCCGTCGCCGTGGTCCGGTGCGGAAGGCGGCTACGCCAACGGCACCGCCTACGCCGAGTACGCGGCGGGCTACATGACGGCGCTGTGGGACCCGATCGTCCAGGCGACCGGCGTGAACCTGTACGCCAAGCCGTGGACGCTGGGCTTCCTCGATTTCGCGACGCAGTTCACGCCGCCGGGCTCGAAAGTCCACGCTTTCGGCGACGGCTCCGAGACGAAGCCGGACCCGCGCGTGTTCCGCGCCTTCGCCAACCGCATGGTGTCGCCGCGCGCCGCCTGGTACGTGGCCAACCTGCCGGGCCTCGAGGATTCGCTGTCCGTGGTCGAAGCGCCGTATCCGATGCCGGTGAGCGGCACGACGCTGAAGGTCCCGCCCTCGAACTCGGCCTACTACCCGAGCACCGGCTGGGTCGCGATGCACAGCGACATCGGCTCGACGGGCCGCACATCGTTCTACTTCAAGTCCAGCCCGTACGGCTCGTTCAACCACAGCCACGGCGACCAGAACGGCCTGCTGCTGTCGGTCGCCGGCCAGCCGCTGCTGGTGAAGGCCGGTTGGTACGACTGGTACGGTTCGCCGCTGTGGACCGACTGGTACCACCAGACCAAGTCGCAGAACGCGGTCACGTTCGACGGCGGCAAGGGCCAGGTGGTCACCGGCTACCGCGAACAGCTGCAGCGCAACGGCCGCGTCACCGGCTTCTCGGCCCAGTCGACCTACGACTACGCCGAAGGCGACGCGACCCCGTCGTACGGCGGCCAGCTGACGATGGCCAAGCGCCAGATCTGGTACCTGCACGGCCAGAACGCGATGGTCGTGCGCGACAAGATGCAGGCGGTCGTCGCCCACACGTACGAGTGGAACTTCCACGCGCCGGTGGCGATGACGGTCGAAAGCCCGTCGAGCGTCAAGATCGCGGCGGGCGGCCAGTCGGTGTGCCTGCGCGACCTGAACGGCAATGCGCCGTTCGCCAAGTGGAGCGGCCCGGCGCCCAAGTCCGGCGTGACGGAAGACCACGGCGCGTTCTACCTGAAGAACGACGGCAAGTCGGCGGCCGAGTTCCTCGTGCTGATCGACGTCGGCTGCAAGCGTCCCACCACCAAGGTCGCCACGTCGGGCACGACCCGCACGCTGACGGTCGGTACGCAGTCGGTGAACCTGAACTGACCCAGCCGTCACGTGGTGTCGTCACGCCCCGTGCTAGACTCGGCGCGATGACGACACAGGTATTCCTGATCCAGGCACACAAGGACCTGGACCAGCTCAATGCGCTGGTCGAGCAGCTGCGCGACGACGATTTTCGCGTGGTTGTGAACCTCGACCGCAAGTGCGCGCTCGACCCCGCCGCCGTGCACCCGTCCGCGCGGCTCGTGCGCGACCGCGTCGACGTCCACTGGGGCACGTTCAGCCAGGTGCAGGCGGTGCTGAACTCCCTCGCACAGATCGTGGCCGAGGTGCCCGATTTCGACAAGGTCATCTTCCTGTCCGCCCAGGACTTCCCGTTGCTGTCGAATGCGCGCCTGAAAGAAGCGCTCGCGCGCCACGCCCACCAGGAACTGCTGGACACCGTCGCCATCGGCACCGGACCGCGCCAGTGGGCGGCCGGCTTCCGTTACCAGTATTTCTACCGCGACGACGGCCCGCGCCTGCTGCGCTGGGCCTGCCGCATCGTCAACCGCGCGATGCGCGCGACGGGCATCACGCGCCGCCTGCCTGGCGGCATGCGGCCATACGGCGGCTCGTCGTGGTGGGCGCTGTCGCGCGCCTGCGTGCAGGACATCCTCGCGCGCGTCGCGCGCGACCCCGGCCTCGTGCGCTTCTTCCGCCGCTGCGCGTGTCCGGACGAGATGTTCTTCCAGACCCTCGTGATGAATTCGCCGTTCGCGCTCCGCGTGTTGGGCCAGAATTTCCGCTACGTCCAGTGGCCCGAACACGGCGCCCGCAACCCGAAAATCCTCGACGAGGGCGACTTCGAGCGCATCGCCGCGTCGCGCGCCCACTTCTGCCGCAAGATCGACAGCGAGGCCAGCGCCGCGCTGCTGCCGCGCCTGCTCGCGCTCAGGGCCGCCTAGGTTTCCTTAAGACTCGCGCAATTGTGCGCAGTGACGAGTAAGCTAGAATCGGATTCCATGCGTTGTTCATAAGGCAAGGAATCCATGCGCTCCATCCTCTTTGTCGTCCGCGATCCATTGCCCCCCATCCGCGCCGACGTGCGCACCCTGTTCGGCACGGAGATGCCCCGCTACGGCGTGGCGACGGAGCTGGTGGGGCAGGGCGGCAGCGGCGATGCGTCGCCGTGGCCGGCCGGCGGCATGCACGTCGTCGGTTCGCTGCGCAGCCGCTTCGCCAGCGTGTGCGCGCCGCTGTGGGACCTGCTGGGCCTCGTGCGTGCGCTGCGCCACGGCCGGCCCGACTGCATCCAGGTGCGCGACAAGATCGCCAGCGGCGTGCTCGGACGCATCGTGGCCGCGCTGCTGCGCGTGCCGTTCCTCTACTGGATGTCGTTCCCCATCGTCGAAGGCTTCGAGGTCCGGCGCGACGACATCGGGCGTCACGGCCGCGGCCTGAAATGGCTGGGCCATGCGCTGCGCGCGTGGGCATCGCGCGCGGCCATCTACCGCTTCGTGCTGCCCGGCGCGCGCCACGTGTTCGTGCAGAGCGATGCGATGGCCGACTGGCTCGCCGCGAAAGGTTTCGATCGTTCGACCATGACGGCCGTGCCGATGGGCGTGGACGCCCAGTTGTTCGACCGCGCCAATGTCGAACCGGTCGACGATCCGCGCCTGGATAACCGCCGCGTCGTGCTGTACCTGGGCCGCATCGCCCGTTCGCGCCGCTCCGACTTCCTGCTCGACGTGGCGGACAGGCTGCGTGCAAACAATCCCGACGTGCTGCTCGTGATCGCCGGCGACGCCCCGTCCGACGACGAGATGGCGTGGATGCGCCGCGAAATCGCCCGCCGCGGCCTCGACGGCCACGTGTTGCTGACGGGCTGGCTGCCCCAGCGCACGGCGCTCGGCTATGCCGTGCGGGCCGAGGTGGGCCTGTCGCCGATCCCGCGCGGCACCTTGTTCGACGTGTCGTCGCCCACGAAACTCGTCGAATACCTGGCGCTCGGCATCCCCAGCGTCGCCAACGATATCCCCGACCAGAAACTTGTCATCGACGAGAGCGGGGCGGGCCTGTGCGTGACCATGGAGCCGGTGCCGTTCGCCGATGCCGTTCTGCAATTGTTAAATGATGGGGCGCTTGCCGCCGAGTTCGCATTACGTGGGCCACCGTACGTAACCAGCCACCGAACGTATGATATTCTCGGTAACAATGTTGCAAAAACTTACAAAAAAATCCTGACGGAGTCGCGGTAACAATGTCGATGTGGACCTACTCGCTGAAGTGCTCGCTGCGTTCGCTCGTGCGCGAAGTGGTCCGCAACGTCTGGGGCAGGGCGTTCGTCTATCCGGGCCTGGTCGCGAACGAACGCTCGCGCGAGGCGCTCGCCGCGTACGTCGCGCGGCGCGCCCGCCAGGTCGGCGTGCCGCTGGACGGCAACGGGACGGCGCTGCCGCGGCTGTCCGCCGGCAGCGCCATGCTGACGAAGGCCGACGTGCGCCAGCACCCGGAACGACTGGTGCGCCCGCGCGGCCCCGGTTCGTGGATCCGCACGACCATCAAGACGAGCGGCACGTCCGGCTCGCCGCTGACCATCGTGCAGTCGCTCGCCAACCTCGTGCGCGAGGAAGGTTTCGTGCACCGCCAGCTGCAATGGATAGGCTGGCGCAAAGGCCAGCCGCGCGCGTGGATCCGCGGCGACATCGTCTGCCCCGACCATCCGGCGGACGGGCGTTACTGGTGCCGCGACTGGGTGGGCAATATGCTCATGATGTCCTCGTACCATTTGTCGAACGATACGATCGGCCGCTACATAGCCGAACTGGAACGCTTCGATCCCGTCGTGATCCACGCGTACCCGTCGTCGATCGCGGCGCTGGCCGCGTGGCTCAACGCGGCCGGTAGAAGCTATCGCGGACGCGCCCTCCGGGGCGTGATGACGTCGTCCGAGACACTGGCGCCGGACGTGCGCGCGGCCGTGGAGCAGGCATTCGGCGTGAAGGTGTTCGACTGGTACGGCCAGGCCGAGCGCGTGGCCGCCATCGGCACGTGCGAGGAGGGCCGTTACCACGTGCTCACGGATTATTCCGGCGTCGCGCTGCTGGATACCGAGGGCGGTGCCTGCGAACTGGTCGGCACGTCGCTGAACAATGCCGCGATGCCGCTCGTGCGCTACCGCACGGGCGACACCGTGATCCCGGACGGAGAACCTTGCCCCTGCGGCCGGGTGTTCCCGACGATCAAGGCCGTGATCGGGCGCCAGGAAAAGATCGTCACCCTGCCGGACGGCCGCATCATCGCCCGGCTGGACCGCGTTTTCCAGGGCCATGACCGGCACCTCGTCGAAGGGCAGGTGCTGTACCGCGGCGCCGGCGAGTTCGTGCTGCGGGTCGTCACGGCCGACGGTTTTTCGGATGCGGACGAGCGGGCGCTGGTCGACAAGTTCCTGCTGCGCGTGCCCGGTGTGAAGGTGCGCGTCGAGCGCGTGGCGGCGATTCCGCGTGGGCCGAACGGCAAGTTCGAGTTCATCGCGATCGAGAGTTGAAGCGTGCGCACGGCGGAAAAATCATGATGTACTATCGAAATATTGTCCATTTCATAAGGGCTTGAGCGTTGGAACGACCAGCACAGATGCGGACGAAGGCCCCGCCACGGGTCCTGATGGTCGGCACCGCGCTCGAAGGCAGGGGCGGGGTGGCGGCAGTGGTGTCCGTGCTGCGCCGTCATGGCCTGTTCGAGCGCGAATCGGTGCGCTACGTGACCACGCACCGCGACGGTTCGCCGCTCGTGAAGGTGCAGGGTGCATTGGCCGGGTTCTGGCAGACGCTCGTCGCCTGCCTGGTGCGGCATCCGGCCGTCGTCCACGTGCACGCGGCGTCGCACGCCAGCTTCCTGCGCAAGTCGGTCGTGCTGCTGATCGCGCGCCTGGCCGGTTGCAAGACCATTTTCCACCTGCACGGTGGCGGCTTCCGCACGTTCGCCGCCGAGGAAGCGGGCTTCCTGCTGCGGCGCTGGATCCGCCACACGCTGGAAGCGAGTTCGCGCGTGATCACCCTGTCCGAAAGCTGGGCCCAGTTCGTGCACGCGTTCGCGCCGCGCGCCCGCGTGGCCGTCGTGCCGAATGCCGTGCCGCTGCCGGTGCTGCCGTCCATGGACGCCGCCGTGCCCGGCCGCATCCTGTTCCTCGGCCGGCTGGAAACGGCCAAGGGCGTGCATGAATTGCTGGAAGCGGGCGCCCGCATGGTGCGCGAAGCATCGGGCCCGACGCCGCTGCGCCTCGTGTTCGGCGGCGAAGGCGACGCGCGAGGGGTGCGCCGGCGCGCGGCCGAGCTGGGCATCGCCGAACGCATCGAATTGCTGGGCTGGGTCGGCCCCGAGGCGCGCGACGCCGAGCTGGCGAAGGCCAGCGTGTTCTGCCTGCCTTCCCACGCGGAAGGCTTGCCGATGTCGATGCTGGAAGCGATGGCGGCGCGCAAGGCCGTCGTCGCGACGCACGTCGGCGGCATTCCCGAAACCCTGCGCGACGGCGACAACGGCCTGCTGGTGCCGCCGCGCGACGAACGGGCGCTCGCCAGGGCGCTTGCACGACTCCTGGGCGATACCGCCCTGCGCGACCGGCTGGCGGAACGTGCGCGCGCAACCATCGAACAACAATACTCAACCGAGGTGGTGTGCGGGCAATTGTCCGCAATCTACCGTGAACTGGCGGGGACACGATGATGAGCGAAGCGACAGGGATGGTCTGGCTGGTCAACCGATTGCGCTGCATGTCCGTGGCCGAGGTCGGCTATCGGATCCAGCAGGCGGCTGTCACGCGCGTGGCGAAACGCATGCGCGCCCGCGCCGCGCCGCCGCTGCCCCGGGCCCGCACGTTCAGCGTCCGCGGGGCACCCACCGCGTTGCCCGCCATCTTGCAGGCCGAGCGCGACGCATTGCTGGCGGACGCCGACAGCATCTGCGCCGGCCACGTCGTCCTGTTCGCCAACCGTAGATTCGATGTCGGCATGCCGCCCGTGTGGAACCGCGATCCGGACAGCGGCGTCGTCGGACCCGCCATCTACGCGGGCGACATCACGATCACGAACCGCGAACAGGTCGGCGACATCAAGCACGTGTGGGAACTGAACCGCCACCTGCACCTCGTGCGCCTCGCGCAGGCGTGGGCCGTGACGAACGACGTCGCCTGGCTGCACGCGCTGCAGGCGCAGCTGCGCAGCTGGCTCGACCAGTGCCCGCCGCTCGTCGGCCCCAACTGGACGAGCTCGCTGGAACTGGGCATCCGCCTCATCAACTGGGGCCTCGTGTGGCAGATGATCGGCGGCGAAGGCAGCGGCCTGTTCGCGGGCGAGGAGGGCCAGCGCCTGCGCGCCGACTGGCTGGACAGCATCCACGCCCACTGCACCGCGATCGCGCGGCATTTATCCCGCCATTCGTCGGCGAACAATCACCTGATCGGCGAACTGGCCGGCCTGTACGTGGGCGCGTCGATCTGGCCGTGCTGGAAGTCGTCGGGCGCGTGGCTGGAACAGGCGCGGCGCGAGCTGGAGCACGAAGCGCAGGCGCAGTTCTCGCGCGACGGCGTGAACCGCGAGCAGGCGTTCGCGTACCACATCTTTTCGTCCGAATTCCTGTTCGTGGCGGGCCTCGTCGGCCAGGCCTGCGACCACCCGTTCTCGCGCGCCTACTGGACCGCGTTGCTGCGCGCGCTGCGCTTCCTGCGCTCCGTGCGCGACCTGGAGGGCAACGTGCCGATGGTCGGTGACGCGGACGACGGCATCGTGTTCCGGCTGGATTCTCCCGGCAGCGACCGCGCCGAACAACTGCTGGCGCTGGGCGACGCCGTGCTGCGCCGCAGCCAGCCCACGCATCCCGGCGTGCGCTGGCTGCTGCACACCTTGCCCGGCAAGCGGCCGGAAGCGGATCCGCACGAGTCGGAGACGGGCTGGGCGTTCCCGGACGGGGGCTATTTGTTGTTCGGGTCGCACTTCGGCGAGCCCGGCGAGATCAAGGGCATGGTCGATTGCGGCCCGCTGGGCTATCTCGGCATCGCCGCGCACGGCCATGCGGACGCGCTGGCGCTGACGCTCTCCATCGGCGGCGAGGAGTGCCTCGTCGATCCCGGCACGTATTCGTACTGGCAGGAACCCAAGTGGCGCGACTATTTCCGCGGCACGTCGGCGCACAACACGGTGCGCATCGACGGGCTCGACCAGTCGGTGTCCGGCGGGCGCTTCATGTGGCTGAAAAAGGCGCGGGCCTCGATCGAGCGCATGCCGCAATCGCCGCACGAATTCGATTTCCGCGGTTCGCACGACGGTTACGAGCGCCTCGCCGATCCCGTCCGGCACATGCGCAGTGTCCGGTTCGACGCGGCGAGCGCGACCCTGACGGTGCGCGACGAGATCGCCGCCAAGAAACATCACCAGGTCGAGCTGTTCTGGCATTTCGCGCCCGGCCTGGACGTGCGCCTGAACAGCGCCGGCCTGCACGTGCGGGGCAAGCGCTTCGCGCTGCAGATGCATGCGCATGGGGCCGACCTGAAGCTGGAACTGGTGCGCGGCAACGAAAATCCGCCGCTCGGCTGGTACTCGCGCTGCTATGAAAGCAGGCAGCCGTGCGACGTTCTGAAGATCAGCACCGTATCGTCCGCCGTTCCGGTCGAGTGCAAGTTTACAATAACGTTTTTCTAACAGCGTTTTTCCATAACTAAAGGGATTGTTTCAAATGCTCATCTATCTGGTCGCAGGTGCCCGCCCCAACTTCATGAAGATCGCGCCGATCGTGCGCGCGCTGCAGGCACGCGCGGATGCGCCGGCGTTCAAGATCATCCACACGGGGCAGCACTACGACCGCGAGATGAACGATGTGTTCTTCGAAGAACTGGGCATCCCGCAGCCGGACGTGTTCATGGCGGCAGGCGGCGGCAGCCACGCCCAGCAGACGGCCAAGATCATGATCGGCTTCGAAGAGCTGTGCCAGGGCGAGCGCCCGGACGCCGTGCTCGTCGTGGGCGACGTGAATTCGACGCTCGCGTGCTCGATCGTCGCCAAGAAACTGAACATCCCGGTCGCCCACGTCGAGGCCGGCCTGCGCAGCTTCGATATGGCGATGCCGGAGGAAATCAACCGTCTCGTCACGGACAGCATCTCCGACTGGTTCTTCGTCACGGAGCCGTCGGCCGTGGAACACCTGCGCCGCGAAGGCAAGAAAGAGGACGCGATCCACTACGTCGGCCACGTGATGGTCGACAACGTGCTGTACCAGGCCGAAAAGCTCGGCAGCGCGGACGCGTCCGCGTTCGAGACGAGCAAGTGGAAGGCCGAACGCAAAAAAGGGGGCAACGGCGCCGGCGAGCGCTACGGCGTCGTGACACTGCATCGCCCGAGCAACGTCGACGATGCGGCCACGTTCGCGCGCATCGCCGGCGCGCTGAAGGAAATCGCGGCCGACCTGCCGCTGATCTTCCCCGTGCACCCGCGCACCCGCGCGAACATCGAGAAGTTCGGCATCGACCTCGGTCCGAACATCACCCTGGCGGGCCCGCAGGCCTATATGGCGTTCCTGAACCTGTGGAAGGACGCGGCTGTCGTGCTGACGGACAGCGGCGGCCTGCAGGAAGAAACGACGGCGCTGGGCGTGCCCTGCGTCACGATCCGCGAGAACACGGAACGCCCCGTGACCGTGGACGAAGGTTCGAACGTGCTGGCCGGCACCGACCCGGCCGCGATCCTCCTCGAGGCGCGCAAGATCCTGCGCGGCGAGGGCAAGCAGGGCCGCCGGCCGCACCTGTGGGACGGCAAGGCGGCGGAACGCATCGTGGACGTCCTGACGAAGGAAATCCGCGGATAACGCCATGGAGTAGACATGAACGAGCGCATCACGCTGATGGGGTGCTCCATCGACAACCTGACGATGGAAGAGACATTGCAGACGGTCGAGGGGTTCATCCATAGCGGACGGCCCCATCAACACGTGGTGGTCAACGTCGACAAGCTGGTCAAGGCCAGCCGCGATCCGGAACTGCGCCGGATCATCAACGATTGCGCGCTCGTGAATGTCGACGGCATGCCGGTCGTGTGGGCGTCGCGCCTGCTGGGCCGGCCGCTGAAGGAACGGGTCGCGGGCTGCGACCTGTTCGAGGCGCTGATGCGGCGCGCGGGCGAGAAGGGCTGGCGCGTGTTCCTGCTCGGCGCCAAAGAGGAAGTGGTGAGCAAGGTGGCGTCCACGTACCGGCACAGATACCCGAACCTGGTGCTGGCCGGCTACCGCAACGGTTACTGGAAGGGCGAGGCGGAAGAAGCGGACGTGGTCGAGCAGATCCGCGCCGCGCGCCCCGACCTGTTGTTCGTGGCGATCAGTTCGCCCAAGAAGGAGCAGTTCCTCGGCCGCTGGCAGGCCGAGATGAAGGTGCCGTTCGCCATGGGCGTCGGCGGGACCTTCGACGTGGCGATCGGACACGTCAAGCGCGCCCCGCTCTGGATGCAGAAGTCCGGGCTGGAATGGTTCTACCGTTTCCTGCAGGAGCCGCGCCGTATGTTCCGTCGGTATTTTATCGAGGACATGGCCTTCATCTGGCTGTTCCTCAAGGAGTTGAAGTTGAAGGGCGCACGATAGCGTCCACGAGGTTGCAGTACACCAAAACACCAGACAGGGATGGCGCGGGAGGAGTTCCGCGCCGACAACATAACGATGCGCGCCGGCTCAAGGAATGGGCACGGCGGCGGCAACACTTTTAAGAAAGAAGAGCATTCATGAAGATTCTCGTTACTGGCGGCATGGGTTACATCGGTTCGCACACCGTCGTGGAACTGCAGAACGCCGGCCACGACGTGGTCGTGTACGACAACCTGTACAACGCGGTGCGTTCCGTGCAAGACCGCGTGCAAAAGATCACCGGCAAGCCCTTCGAATTCGTCGAAGGCGACATCCGCGACCGCGCGGCCATGGAAGCCGTGTTCGGTGCACACAAGATCGATGCCGTGATCCACTTCGCCGGCCTGAAGGCGGTCGGCGAATCGGTGGCGCAGCCGCTGCGCTACTACGACAACAACGTCTACGGCAGCGTCGCGCTGTTCGAGACGATGGCCAAGTTCGGCTGCAAGACGCTCGTGTTCTCGTCGTCGGCCACCGTGTATGGCGATCCGGCCTCGGTGCCGATCAAGGAGGACTTCCCGCTGTCGGCCACCAATCCGTATGGCCGCAGCAAGCTGATGATCGAAGACATCCTGCGCGACGTGTTCAAGGCCGAGCCGGACTGGCGCATCGCCCTGCTGCGCTATTTCAACCCGGTCGGCGCCCATGAAAGCGGCCTGATCGGCGAGGAGCCGAACGGCATCCCCAACAACCTGGTGCCGTACATCGCCCAGGTCGCCAACGGCCAGCGCGAAAAGCTGTCCGTGTTCGGCGGCGACTACCCGACGCCGGACGGCACCGGCATGCGCGACTACATCCACGTCGTCGACCTGGCCATCGGCCACGTCAAGACCCTGGACAAGCTGGCACAGGGTGCCGGCCTGCACACGTACAACCTCGGCACCGGCAATGGCAACAGCGTGCTGGAAATGGTGCATGCCTTCGAGAAGGCCTGCGGCAAGCCGATCGCCTACCAGATCGTTGACCGTCGCCCCGGCGACATTGCCAAGTGCTACGCCGACCCGACGAAAGCGCGCGAGGAACTCGGTTGGACCGCGCAGCGTGACATCGCTCAGATGTGCGCTGATTCCTGGCGCTACCAGACTACCCCAAAATAAACGTATGAGGACCGAACCATGAAAGCGATGATTCTTGCAGCAGGCAAAGGTACGCGTGTACGTCCGTTGACCTATGACCTGCCGAAACCGATGATCCCCGTGCTGGGCAAGCCCGTGATGGCCTACCTGATCGAGCACCTGCGCAAGCACGGCGTGACCGAGATCATGGTGAACGTCAGCCACCTGCACGAAAAGATCGAGGAATACTTCGGCGAGGGCGAGCAGTACGGCGTCCAGATCGGCTATTCCTTCGAAGGCTACACGAAGGAAGACGGCGAAGTCGTCGCCGTGCCGATCGGTTCGGCCGGCGGCATGAAGAAGATCCAGGAATTCGGCGGCTTCTTCGACGACACGACCATCGTCCTGTGCGGCGACGCGCTGATCGACCTGGACCTCAAGGCTGCCCTGGCGGAACATCGCCGCAAGGGTGCCATGGCGTCCGTCATCACGAAGGAAGTCCCGTGGGACAAGGTGTCGAGCTATGGCGTCGTCGTGACCGACCAGAACGGCCGCATCACCCAGTTCCAGGAAAAGCCGAAGCAGGAAGACGCGCTGTCGAACTTCATCAGCACCGGCATCTACATCTTCGAACCGGAAGTGATCGACCTGATCCCGTCGGGCGTGGAGTTCGACATCGGTTCCCAACTGTTCCCGCTGCTGGCCGAAAAGGGCATGCCGTTCTATGCCCAGGGCCGTCCGTTCAACTGGCTGGACATCGGCAGCGTGAGCGATTACTGGGAAGTGCTGCAGAACGTGCTGACTGGTGAGGTCAACCATATGGATGTGCCGGGCATCCAGATCGAGCCCGGCCTGTGGACCGGCCTGAACACGAGCATCGACTGGCGGGGCACGACGATCAAGGGCCCCGTCTACATCGGTTCCGGCGTCAAGATCGAGGCCGGCGCCACGATCATCGGCCCCACGTGGATCGGCCACGGCAGCCATATCTGCGAGGGTGCCGAGGTCGTCCGCAGTGTGCTTTTCGAGTACACTCGCGTGCTGAACGACGTGACATTACATGAAATGATCGTTTTCAAAGACTACAGCATCGACCGTGCCGGGGAGATGAAGCATTCCTCCGAGTACAGCTCGTCGGAGTGGCTGAACGCGCGCGACCGTCGCCGCAGCCGGCGCACAGAGCAGGCCGAAGAAACAGACAAGACATTAGAGAAAGCCAACGCATGAAAATTTACCCAGTCATCCTCTCCGGCGGTGCCGGTACCCGTTTGTGGCCGCTGTCGCGGGCAGTGATGCCCAAGCAGCTGCTGCCGCTGGTGACGGACAAGACAATGCTGCAGGAAACCGCGTTGCGGGTCCGCGGCTGGCCGGGGTTGATGGCGCCGCTGGTGGTGTGCGGCAATGAGCACCGCTTCCTCGTGGCCGAGCAGCTGCGCGGCGTCGGCATCACGCCGCACGGCATCCTGCTCGAGCCGGCGGGCCGCAACACGGCCCCGGCCGTGGCAGCCGCGGCGGCCTTCCTGAAAGCGCAGGATCCGGACGCCGTGATGCTCGTGCTGCCGGCCGACCACGTGATCGAAAAGAACGAAGCGTTCCGCATTGCCGTGGAACGCGCGGCGGCGCAGGTGGAGCAGGGCGCGCTGGCCACGTTCGGCATCGTGCCGAGCGCCCCGGAAACCGGCTATGGCTACATCCGCCGCGGCGAGCCGCTGCCGGGCTGCGACGACTGCTACAAGATCGAGCGCTTCGTCGAAAAGCCGGACCGCAACACGGCCGAAGGCTTCGTCGCCGACGGCGGCTTTTACTGGAACAGCGGCATGTTCATGTTCCGTGCCGACCGCTTCCTGTCCGAGATCGAGAAGCACGCGCCGACGATCGCCGAGGCTGCCGGCGCCGCCGTGCAGTCGGCCTACCGCGACCTGGACTTCTGCCGCCTGGACGAAGCCGCGTTCGCCGCGAGCCCGTCCGATTCGATCGACTACGCGGTGATGGAACACACGCGCGACGGCGTCGTCGTCGCGGCCGACATCGGCTGGAGCGACGTCGGTTCCTGGTCGGCGCTGGCCGACGTGCAGGACAAGGATGCCAACGGCAATGCGATCCGCGGCGACGTCTACCTCGACAGCACGAGCAACACGCTCGTGCGCGCCGAGAGCCGCATCGTGGCCGTCGTGGGCGTGAAGGACCTCGTCGTCGTCGAGACGAACGATGCCGTGCTCGTCGCGCACAAGGACATGGTCCAGCGCGTGAAGAACGTCGTCGACCACCTCAAGGGCAACGAGCGCACGGAACACCTGTACCACACGAAGGTGTACCGTCCGTGGGGCTATTACGAAGGCATCGACGCGGGCGACCGCTTCCAGGTCAAGCGCATCTGCGTGAAGCCGGGCGAAAAGCTGTCGCTGCAGATGCACCACCACCGCGCCGAGCACTGGATCGTCGTGTCCGGCACGGCCCGCGTCACGTGCGGCGACAACGTCACCCTGCTGTCCGAGAACGAGTCCACGTACATCCCGATCGGCATGACGCACCGCCTGGAAAACCCGGGCAAGCTGCCGTTGCACCTGATCGAAGTGCAGTCGGGCAGCTACCTCGGCGAGGACGACATCGTCCGCTTCGAGGACATCTACAAACGCGCGTAAGCGTGTCTCCCCGCGTCCGCCCGTGCGGACGCGTCTTTCCCTTGATTCCGTAGCGCTACAGTGCGTATGGCCGCGCGCATGCGGCATACAATGCATCGTCGAAACCCATCGGGGGAACATCATGAAGATGAAGACGATCATCGCGGCATGCGCGCTCGCCGGCGTCGGCGGCACGGCGGCGGCAGGCGATATCATCGGCGGATCTGCTCTGCTGGACGCGGACAGCCACGCCCAACTCGAACGCTGGCTCGGCGCCGGCGAATTCAACCTCAACAATGTGTACACCCTGCGTCCCGGCGATACGTCGGACGCCTTCCATGCCGGCGCGGACGGGAAGGGCGCGACCTTCACCCTGTTCGACGTGACGAACGACGCCGGCGCGAGCTACCTCGTGGGCGGCTACAACCCGCAGAGCTGGGCCTCAAGCGAAGGCTGGCACGAGACCCAGCGCGACTGGCAGCGCACGGCCTTCCTGTTCAACATGACGACCCCGGCCGTGTACCGGCAAGTCCTCACCGACTACGTGCTGCCGAGCCAGGGCTTGCGCCAGACGTACAACGAGGTCGGCTACGGTCCCATCTTCGGTTCCGGGCCGGACCTGTACGTCAACGACGCGTTGACGGCCGCCACGTCGTGGCAACTGAGCTATGGAAATCCGGCGAACGAAGGCTACAGCATCATCGACGGCAGCCTGCACGGCGAGATCGTGAAGCTGAATGCAATGGAAGTGTTCGCGATTTCGCCCGTGCCGGAGCCCGGGAACGTCGCGATGCTGCTGGCTGGCATCTGCATCCTCGGCGTTACCGTGCGCAAGCGTACGCTAAGCCGTTCCTAAGTTGTTTGCCTTGCAAGCTGTGGCATGATGAACGGGAGCCTCGCGCTCCCGTCTTTCATTACGTTGCCACTGCCTATGATCCGGATCCCGAGACTCTGCCTCTTTCTGCTCCTCGCCGCCGTCCTGACGGCACCGGCCCGCGCCCAGTTCGTCAGCGCTTCCAACCTCCAGCCGGATCAGCTGGCGATCGTCATCAACGATGCCGAGCCGAACAGCGTCAAGGTCGGCGAGTACTACCGCAAGCGGCGCGGCATCCCGGCGGCCAATGTCGTGCACGTGCGCATTCCCGGCAAGCCGCACGAGATCAGTCCGGAACGCTTCGCGCAATTGAAGGAAGAGATCGACGCGCACCTGCGGCCCGAGGTGCAGGCCGTGCTGATGGTATGGACGGCGCCGTACAAGGTCGCGTGCAATTCGATCACGGGCGCCTACAGCCTCGGGTTCGATCCCGACCAGTGCATCAAGACGTGTTTGCCGGGGCGGCCGAGCCCTTACTTCAATTCCAGTTCTCCTCGTCCCTACACCGACCTGAAGATCCGCATCTCGATGCTGCTGCCGACGGAATCCGTGGAGCAGGCAAAAGCCCTCATCGACCGCGGCGCCAGCGCGGGTTTCCGGATCGTGCCGGCCACCGCCTACTTCCTGGCGACGTCGGAAAAGGCGCGCAATTCCCGCGCGCAGTTCTTCCCGCCAGCCGGCAGGATCGCCGCGCGCAAGCTGGCGACGAAGACGATGCAGGCCGACGTGCTGGACGGCGCGCAGGACGTCATGATCTACGAGACGGGCATGGCCGAGGTCGCCAAACTGGACACGCTGCATTTCCTGCCCGGCGCGTTGGCGGATCACCTGACGTCGCTGGGCGGCGACCTGCTCGGCGGCGAGCAGATGAGCAGCCTGCGCTGGCTGGAAGCGGGCGCGACCGCCAGTTACGGCACCGTCAGCGAGCCCTGCAACCACTGGCAGAAATTCCCGAATCCGGCGGTGCTGCTCAAGCACTATGTGCAGGGCAATAGCGCAATCGAGGCCTACTGGAAGAGCGTCGCTTGGCCCACGCAGGGCCTGTTCATCGGCGAACCCTTGGCTGCGCCCTACCGCAAACGCTGATTGGTCCGTTCGGACTAATCCGTGGTCATGATGTTGTCAATTTGTGCATTTAATATACATTTGTTAAGTGTTGCATTGACAAATCATTTCCAGGATAACCCATGACACATTTGCATTCTCCAGGACGCATGACCGTGCTGGCCGCGCTGCTGGCCGGCCTGTCCGCCCCCGTGTTCGCCGCGCCGGGCGGTGTCGTCATCAGCCAGGTCTATGGCGGCGGCGGCAATTCCGGCGCCACCTACAAGAACGATTACATCGAGCTGCTGAACACGGGCGACACGGCCGTCACCTTGACCAACTGGAGCGTGCAATACGCATCGGCCACGGGGACGACCTGGCAGGTGACGAAGCTGCCCGCCAGCGTCACGCTGGCCGCCGGCCAGTACTACCTCGTGCACGAGGCGATGGGCAGCGGCGGCACGGATGCGCTGACGCCGGACACCACCGGCACCATCCCGATGAGCGCGACGGCCGGCAAGGTCGCGCTCGTCAACTCGATCACGGCACTGGCGGGCGGCAAGCCGGTCGACAATGTCGTCGACCTCGTCGGCTTCGGCACCACCGCCGGCTATTACGAAGGCTCGGGCGCGACGCCGGCGCCGTCGAACACGCTGGCCGTGATTCGCAAGAACAATGGCTGCCTGGACTCCAACGACAATAGCAGCGACTTCGTCACCGGCGCAGCAAGCCCGCGCACCACGGCCAGCGAACGCATGTCGTGCAGCGGCGGACCGCTGCCGCTGCCGATCGTGCTGGCCTGCCCGGGCAGCGTGGGCATCGACGTGGGCACCGGCACGACCGCGCCGCTGCAGGCGAGCGACGCCGACAGCCTCGTCGACAAGGCCGCCATCAGCAAGGGCGCCGTGTCCGGCATCAGCCTGACGGGCTTCACGCCGGCCACCTCTGATAACCGTACGGCGACCGCGACCCTCGTCGTCGACGCGAGCCTGCCGGCCGGCACATATCCGGTCGAGATCACGTTCGGCAACGACGCGAGCCAGACCGCGAGCTGCACCGTCAACGTGGCCGTCAGCGGCCTCGTCAAGATCCCGCAGATCCAGGGCAGCGGCCTGGCGAGCCCGTACGTGAACACGGTGCAGACCACGTCCGGCGTCGTCACGAAGAAACTGGGCAGCGGCTTCACCATCCAGGATCCGCAGGGCGACGGCGACCCGGACACGTCCGACGCGATCTTCGTGTTCGGCGCCTCGACCGCAGCCGCGGTGAAAGAAGGCGACCTCGTGCGCGTGACGGGCACCGTGACGGAGTTCACGCCGAACGGTGCGAAACGCTCGTACACGGAACTGAAGGACGTCAGCGCCGCCACGGTCCTCGGCAGCGGCAACACGATCCAGCCCGTCAACATCGACCTGCCGACCGAGTTGAGCCACTACGAAGGCATGCTCGTGCGCTTCACGAGTCCGCTGACCGTCAACGGCAACAGCTACCTGGGCGACCGCGGCGAACTGGTGCTGGCCAACGGCCGCCGCGAGACGCCGACGAACCGCTACCGCGCCGGCACGCTTGACGCGAACGCGCTGATCGCCGCCAACGCGCAGAACATGGTGGTCCTGGACGACGGCATCTTCACCGTGCCGCCGCACATCCCTTACCTCGCTGCCGACAAGACCGTGCGCGCGGGCGATACGGTGACGGACCTCGTCGGCGTACTCGACTTCGGCGCCATCGGCGGGGGCGGCGGCTGGTACAAGCTGCAACCGACCGAGACGCCCGTGTTCAGCCGCACGAACGCGCGCGAGGATGCGCCGACCGTCGTGGCGGGCAATGTCCGCGTGGCCAGCGCCAACGTGCTGAACTTCTTCACGACGTTCACGGACGGCACCGACGCATGGGGCCGCACGGGGCAGGGCTGCACGATCGGCTCGTCCGCACCGTCCAGGAGCAATTGCCGCGGCGCCGACAACCTGGCCGAGTTCAACCGCCAGCGCGACAAGATCGTCAATGAATTGAAAGCGATGAACGCGGACGCCGTCGGCCTGATGGAAATCCAGAACAACGGCGACATCACGGTGAGCTACCTCGTCGACGCGCTGAACCAGGCGATCGGCGCGCCCACGCCGACGTACGCCTACGTGGCGAAACCGGCCGCGACGGGCACGGACGCGATCCGCGTGGCGATGATCTACAAACCGGCCGTGCTGACGCCGGTGGGCGGCGCGCTGTCGGACGGCGACGCCGTCAACAACCGTCCGCCGATGGCGCAGACGTTCAAGGTCAACGCGAACGGCGCGAAGTTCTCGCTGATCGTCAACCACCTGAAGTCGAAGGGCAGCTGCGGCGGCGCCGGTGCCGGCGACACGGACGGCGGCGACGGCCAGGGTTGCTGGACCGCCACCCGCGTACTGCAGGCCAAGCGCCTGTTCACCTACTTTATCCCGACCGTCGTGGCGGCCGCGGGCGATCCGGACGTGCTCGCCGTGGGCGACTTCAACGCGTACGGCCATGAAGACCCGATCGCGTACCTGACGGACAACGGCATGGTCAACGAGCTGGAGCGCTTCGTGCGGCCGAACGGCACCCCGTATTCGTACGTGTTCGACGGCCAGAGCGGCTACCTCGACCACGCGCTGGCCAGCGGCGCACTCGACCCGCAGGTGGCCGGCGTGACCGAGTGGCACAACAATGCGGACGAGCCTGATGCGATCGACTACAACCTCGGCGACACCGCCGACGACCCGTACGTGAACAATCCGTTCCGCGCGTCCGACCACGATCCGGTCGTCGTGAGCCTGAACCTGGCGCCGGCCTACGCCGACGTCACGGCCAGCGTGAAGATCGTGCCGGGCACGCTCGGCTACAACCGCGTCACCGGTAAATTCAGCGGCAACGTGACGTTCACGAACACGAGCGGTGCGGCGCTGTCCGGCCCGCTGCAATACGTGCTGCAGGGCCTGCCGGCCGGCGTCACGCTCGACAACCGGAGCGGCGCTTTCAACGGCGCGCCCTACGTGACCTTGCCGGGCACGACCCTCGCACCGGGCGCGGCCGTGACCGTGGCGCTGACCTTCACGAACCCGTCGAAGACGAGCATCACGTTCACGTCCAAACTGTATTCCGGCACCTTTTGATTGAGAGACCGCACATGATGAACCTGAAAACCTTCTTCTCCCGCGCGCTGCTGGCGCTGTCCCTGCTGGCCGGCGCCGCGAGCGCGAACCCGGTCTACCACGTGGCCCTCGACACGACGGGCACGAGCGGCGACGGCTACATGCAGATCGACTTCCTGCCGTTCGCCACGAGCGACGTGCTGACGGCGACGATCAGCGGCCTGGACGGGGCCTTCACGGGCACGCCGTCGTTCGACAACGTGGTGCAATCGGGCGGTTCATACACGTTCTCGAGCGACGCGTTCTCGGAGTTCTTCCAGTCGATCACGCTGGGCGGCAAATTCGGCTTCGACGTGACGTTCGGCGGCGTGCCGACGGACGGCGGCAGCATCGGGCTGTCGGTCAGCCTGCTCGACAGCGTGGGCGACTACCTGTCGTTCCAGGCGGCGCAGATCAGCCTGGTGGCGGGGGAGCCGGCGGCGATTGCCGTCGATCCCGGCTTCGCGACCGTGAATCCGGTGCCGGAGCCGGCGGATTGGTTGATCGTCGCGACCGGCCTGGTCTTGCTGGGGGCGATGCAGCGGCGCCGCGCCTGATTCGTTACTTTGCACCGTCGCTCCCGCGAAAGCGGGAGTCCATGCTGAGCCACTCAGGCCAGCTCAGTATGGATCCCCGCTTGCGCGGGGATGACCGGGGCTGCGTGTCGGTCATTTATTCGATAAACATATGAATTTCCAATAGAAATCATATTGTTCAGAGGACTTTGCTTAGTGCATATTCGTTCCTGTTGTCGCCGAGACAAGGACCTTATATGCGCGCACATGTCCTCGTGGTGGACCCCGACCCGGCCGTCCGCCAACTGCTGGAACTGAACCTGGCCCGTGCCGGCCACGACGTCCGCCTGTGCGCGGACGCCGAGTCGGCGCTCGTCCTGCTCGACGATGCCGTCCCCGACATGCTGCTGCTGGAATGGGACCTGTCCGGCCAGTCGGGCGAAGCGCTGATCCGGCGCCTGCACGCGCAGGCGCGCACGCGCGGGATCGCCATCATCATGGTGTCCGCGCGCGCAGGGGAGCACGACAAGATCCTCGCGCTGGAGGCCGGCGCCGACGACTACCTGACGAAACCGTTCAACCCGCGCGAGCTGCTGGCCCGCATGCAGGCCGTGCTGCGCCGGCGTGCGCCGCATGCGTCCGTCGACGCCGTGCAGATGGCGGGCCTGCACCTCGATCCGTACACGCAGCGCGTGGTGGCCGGGGCGAGCCCCATCGCGCTGGGGCCCGTCGAATTCCGTTTACTAAACTTCCTCATGCACCATCCGGAGCGGGTGCACACCCGCTCGCAATTGCTGGACAAGGTCTGGGGCCGGCACGCCGTGCTGGAGGAGCGCACCGTCGACGCCCACGTGGGCCGCCTGCGCCACGCGCTGCAGCCGAGCGGTCACCAGGAGCATATCGAAACGGTGCGCGGCACCGGCTACCGCTTCGTCGCCTGACCGTGGACCCCGTCGTCATCCTCAGCCGCCAGGAGCAGGAATACCTGCTGTGCGCCATCGAGTCCGGCCTGCGCGTGGCCGGCCCGCACCAGTTCTTCCTGTGGACCCAGGGCCAGGTGCAGGCGCTGTTGCCGCACCGGGTGCTCGTGTGCCTGCAATTCGGCCATGGCGGCGCGCTGGCGCGGGTGGAATGCCTGCACGGCACGGTGCTGGCGCCGGGGGCGCAGCAGGCGTTGACCGATCTGGCGCTGCGCATCGCGCGCGGTGGACGGCTGGCAGCGGCGATCGACGCGCACGAGGCGCCGGACGGCCTGGGCGGCGAGATCCTGCGGCTGGGGTTCGACAACGTGCTCGCGCATGGCACCGGGCCGACGAGCGCCGGGGGCAGCGTGTTTTTAATGTTCGGCCTGGCGGCGCGGCCGACGGCGCGTCACGCGTATTTCCTGGAGCTGCTGCTGCCGCACCTGCACCTGGCGCTGGGGCGGCTGCCGGCGGCGCGGACGGCCGTGGACGGGGCGCCGGCACGTGCGCTCTCCGCGCGCGAGACCGAAATCATCGGCTGGCTGCGGGCGGGGAAGAGCAATGACGAGGTGGGGAGGTTGCTGGGGATCAGTGCGCTGACCGTCAAGAACCATTTGCAGCGGATCTACCGCACGCTCGGCGTCAACAACCGGGCGCATGCGCTGGCGCGCTGCATGGATTTACGGCTGCTGGAGCAGTGATCAGGACTGCGGTGCGTCGGCGGCGGCGCGGCGCATGGCTTCGTAGCGGTAGGCTTCGGCGTTCGCGTCGATGATGCGCAGGCCCTGGCAGCCATCGGCCGCGCAATCCGGGGCGGGCGAGTTGGCCGAGGCGACCTGGGCGGCGCTGCCGGTCATCGCGGCGGTCTGGACCGGCTGGTCGATCTGGGCGCCACTGCCGCAGGCGGCGAGCAGGGTGGCGAGGGTGACGGCGACAGCGGTACGGAAAGCGGAGATTTTCATGATTCAAGGCAACGCAAAACTCATCGATGCGTCACTGTAACCTCGGTTTTTCCGTGGCTCAATATTTTTGTTGTTAATTTCGTGCAAATATTATCTTTTCGAAAGATTTTCGCGTGGAAATAAACGACGATAAGCGATGATGTTAGGAAATATCCTCAAAGAAACTTTAAATGCAGTCGAGAAAAAATCGCGCAAAAACCACATAAATCCTTCTTCAATTAACGAAAAATCATAAAGGATTTCACACAGATAACGGGGTATGCTAGGCAGTCCGTATTCCCGACCCCAGGGATGGGGGGACGATTGCTGTAACAGTGTTCAGGCAAGCAGAACGCGGTTAAAATTTTGCGAACAAGAAATCCGTTCGCGAATTCCACCGACGATCGATGCGGGAAAATGATTTGTCGCCATGACGGGGCCATGGTAGCCTTCACGCAAGGCTTTACACTAAAGCAATAGAGGAGTCGGTTGGATGTATCGTGTGCAGAACCAGGACACCGCCGCGCGGGTCCGCCAGGCTGGTTTTACCCTGCTTGAACTCTTGGTAGTTATCGTTATCATCGGTTTGCTGGCGGCTTACGTCGGCCCGAAATATTTCTCCCAATTGGGCAAATCCGAGGTCACGGTCGCCAAGGCCCAGATCGAAGCGTTCGAAAAATCGCTGGACACGTACCGCCTCGACGTCGGCCGCTATCCGACGACGGAGGAGGGCCTGGCCGCGCTGCTCACGGCGCCGTCGACGGCGTCCGGCAAGTGGAACGGCCCGTACCTGAAGAAGGGTGTCCCGCTCGATCCGTGGGGCCACGCCTACCAGTACCGCGCGCCCGGCACGAAGGGCGAGTACGAAGTACTCTCGCTCGGCAAGGACGGCCAGCCGGGCGGCGAAGGCGAGAACGCCGACCTCAGCTCCCAATAACGCCTCCCGCCTGTCGCTCCCATGCAGTTCGCGGTTCGCACCCTTGCGCCCGACATGCGCATCGCCAGCGTGCTCGTCGACGCCCTCGACGAGGCGGACGCGCGCCGCCAGGTCGAGGCGCGCGGGCTGTTCGTCAGCGCGATCGAACCCGTGCAGGCGCCGCTGTTGCGCCGCCAGCGCGGCGGCAAGCTGTCGCTCGTGCTGTTCAGCCAGGAACTGCTCGCGCTGCTGACGGCGGGCCTGGGCATCGTCGAAGGCCTGGAAGCGCTGCTGGAAAAGGAAACCAGTCCCGCCACGCGCAGCGTGCTGGAACGGCTGCTGGCCGGCCTGCGCGAAGGCAAGCGGTTGTCGGCCGTGATGGCCGCGCAGCCCGCGCTGTTCCCGCCGCTTTACGTGGGCATCGTGCGCGCGGCCGAGGGGACCAGCGACCTGCCGCGCGCGCTCGAACGCTATATCGAATACCAGCAGCGCATCGACACCGTGCGCGCCAAGGTCGTCAGCGCGTCCATCTATCCTGCGATCCTGCTGCTCGTGGGCGGCGGCGTGAGCATTTTTCTGATGTCGTACGTCGTGCCGCGCTTCGCCGAGGTGTACCAGGGCGCGGGCCGCAACCTGCCGTGGATGTCGCGCCTGATGCTGGACTGGGGCCAGTTCGCGGGCCGGCATGCGGGGGGACTCTTCATCGGCTTCGCCGCCTTCGTCGCATTGGCCGCCTGGGCGATCCGGCGTGCCCTGAAACAGGGCGGCGCCGCGCGCCTGCTGGCCAGGCTGCCCGGCATCGGCGAGCGCGCCCGCATCTATGAACTCTCGCGCCTGTACCTCACGCTGGGCATGCTCAACGAAGGCGGCATCACGCTCGTGAACGCGATCGACACCGTGCAGGGCATGGTATCGCCCGGTATCGCCGGCGGCCTGAAAGCGGCGCGCGCCGCGATCGAGGCGGGACGGCCGATGTCCGACGCGTTCGAGGCGAACGGCCTGACGACGCCGATCTCGCTGCGCATGCTGCGCGTGGGCGAGCGCACGGGCTCGATGGGCACGATGCTCACGCGTTCGGCCGCGTTCTACGACGGCGAGATCGGCCGCTGGATCGACCGTTTCACCCGTACCTTCGAACCCCTGCTGATGGCGGCCATCGGCCTCGTCGTCGGCGCCATCGTCGTGCTGTTGTACATGCCCATATTCGATCTCGCCGGAGACATGTCGTGAACGCGCCGCTCGCCTCCCTGGATGCCGCATTGCTGGCGCGCGCGCGCGCGCAGAGCCGGCAATCGCGCCGTTCCCTCGTCGAAGAGCTGCAGGGCCTGTCGGGCCTGGAGCCGCGCGAGATCGTGCGCCTGCTGGCCGAGCCCTTCGGCCTGTCGACGATGGAAACGCCGGAGATGTTCGGCCAGCAGCCCGCGTTCGACCTGCTGCCGCTGGCGCAGGCGCTCGCGCGCCACTGCGTGCTGCTGCGCGACGATGCGAAACACCTGACGGGCGTGATCGCGGACCCGTTCGACCTCGACCTGCAGACGTGGCTGCAGGCGCAGGCCGGCGCGACGGCGGCGTCTCCGCTGCACCTGCGCCTCGCGCTGCAATCGGACATCCAGGCCTATCTCGGCAAGCACGAGGAATCCGCGCGCGCCGTCGACACGCTCGTCGGCGACAGCGGGGAGGGGCGCCGCGACGGCAAGAGCGCGACGGTGCTGTCGTTCGCGTCCGTGTCGGAAGCCGCGAGCCCCGCCGTCAAGCTCGTGAACTCGACCTTGTACGACGCCTTGAAAGCCGGTGCCTCCGACATCCACCTGGAGAGCACCGCGGGCGGACTCGCGGTGAAATACCGCGTGGACGGCGTGCTGGATCACGCGGCGTCCGTCGGCGGCATCGAGCTGGCGGAGCACATCGTCTCGCGCCTGAAGGTGCTGGCGGAGCTGGACATCGCCGAGCGCCGCATCCCGCAGGACGGCAGCTTCCGCGTGGAGTCGGCCGGGCGCGAGATCGACCTGCGCGTGTCGATCATGCCCAGCATCCACGGCGAGGATGCCGTCATCCGTATCCTCGACAAGCGCGCGATGATCGAAGCCTACGGCTCGCTCACGCTGGAAGCGCTGGGCTTCGACGCGCCGTCGCTGGCGACGCTGCGCATGCTCGCGCAGGAGGCGTACGGCATGCTGCTCGTGACGGGACCGACGGGCTCCGGCAAGACGACGACCTTGTACGCGGCGCTGACCGAGATCCACAACGGCCGCGAAAAGATCATCACGATCGAGGACCCCGTCGAATACCAGCTGCCGGGCATCCTGCAGATTCCCGTCAATGAAAAGAAGGGGCTGTCGTTCGCGAAGGGCCTGCGCTCGATCCTGCGCCACGACCCGGACAAGATCATGGTCGGCGAGATCCGCGACCGCGAGACGGCGGAGATCGCGGTGCAGTCGGCGCTGACGGGCCACCTCGTGCTGACGACGGTCCACGCCAACAACGTGTTCGACGTGTTCGGCCGCTTCACGCACATGGGCATCGACCCGTACGCGTTCGTGTCGGCGCTGAACGGCATCTGGGCCCAGCGCCTGATCCGCATGAACTGCCCGCGCTGCGTGGTCCAGTACACGCCTTCCGATGACGAATTGGCGTCCGCGCACCTGACGCGCGCCGACGTGCACGACTATCAATTCATGCACGGCCTGGGGTGCGGCGATTGCCGCGGCACCGGCTACAAGGGCCGCCGCTCGATCGCCGAGATCCTGACCTTGAACGACGAGATCCGCGAGCTGATCGTCGACAAGCAGCCGATCCGCCGCATCAAGGCCGCCGCCGCCGCCAACGGCACGCGCAGCCTGCGCCTCGCGGCGCTGGATCTCGTGAAACGCGGGGCCACCACCATCGAGGAAATCCGGAGGGTCACGCTGCATGCTTAATGGTTTCAAGTCGAGCTTCGGCCAGTCGCTGCGCATCGGCATCGCGCCGGACGCGCTGGCGCTCGTGCGCACCAGTATCTGGCCGCACGAGCGCGCGCGCCTGCTCGGCCAGGTGGCGGCGACGGGCGCCGATCCGGTGTCGCTCGGCGCGGCGCTGGGCATGCTGTTGGGCGAGCATGACGTGGCCGGCCTGCCGGTGACGGTGGTGCTGGCCGACGACCTCGCGCGCCTGTGGCAGGTGACGCCGCCGCAAGGCGCGACGCGCCTCGCCGACCTGGAAGCGGCGGCCATGCTGCGCTACCAGGCGCTGTTCGGCGGCGGCGTGTCCGGGTGGCGCATCAGCGCGGACTGGGATGCCGCGCGCCCGTTCCTCGCGGCCGCGGTGCCGCTGTCCCTGCTCGAACAACTGACGACGGCAGCAATCTCCCAGCGTTTCAGGCTGGTCGAGATCGTGCCGCAATTCGTCGCCGCGTTGAACCAGCACCACCGCGTGCGCCGCGCGGGCGCGTGGTTCGGCGTCGTGCACGGCGGCGTGTTGAGTGTTGCCGCGTTCGACGGCGACCTGCTCGCGGCCGTGCGCACCGCGCCGATTCCCGCGGGCGCGGACCGCGACTGGCTCGAGGGCCACGTGGCGCGCGAGGCCCTGCGCGTGGGCCTGTCGCGGCCGGAGCGCCTGCAGATCTGCGGCCCGGCACCGAAGGGCTGGGCGAGCAGCGCCGGCCGGCTGAAATTCGCCTGCACGCTGTTCGAGGACGAAACCGATCCGCTGTGGCCCGATTGCGCCCGGCTCGCGCTGACGGGGAGGGCGCCATGAAGAAGGTACGTATCGATTTCGCGCCGCCCAGCCTCGCGCGCACGTGGCACCGCGCGCCGCGCGGGACGTGGAGCCTGTTGTTCGTGGCCCTCGGGCTGGCGCCGGGGCTCGGCAGCAGCATCACGCAATACCGCAGGCTGCAAGCCATCGAGGCGCAACGGACGGCGCAGGTCGCGCAGGCGCAGGCGCAGGCCCGCGCCGTCGCGCGCACGCCCGTCGCCGCGCCCGCGCGCACGGTGCCGCCCGCGCAGGCCGGCGCCGTGAACGCGTCCGTGCAGCAGCTCAACCTGCCGTGGCGCGGGCTGCACGACGCCGTCCAGGCGGCGACGCCCGCCACCATCGCGCTGCTGGCGCTGGAACCGGACGCCAGGAAGAGCAGCGTGCGCATCACGGCGGAAGCGAAGAACAGCGACGACATGATCGCCTACGTCGAGGCGCTGCAGCGCGTCGAGTGGTTCACGACCGTCCTGCTGGCGCGCCACGAGATCAACGAACAGGACGCGAACCGGCCGATCCGCTTCCAGATCGATGCGCAGTGGAGGTCCGCGCGATGAAGACGACCTTGACGTCGCCGCTGCTGCGCCTGCGCCTGATGCTGTTGCGCGCGAATCCGCTCGTGGCGGCGGCCGGCATCCTCGTGTTCGTGATGGCGGGCGCGCTGGCGTGGACGCTGCATGCCGTGTGGGCGATGGAACGGGCGCAGGAAGCACGCGCCGCGCAGGCGAAACAACAGGCGCAGGCGGCCACCGCGCCCGCACCTGCATCCGCGCCGGCACCCGTGCCCGTGCAGGCCCCGGACAACCTCGCCGCCTTCTACGGCGCACTGGGCGTGCGCGGCAGCGCCGAGCAGCAGGTCAAGACGCTGTTCGGCCTCGCGACCAAGTCGGGCCTCGTGCTGCGCCAGGGCGAGTACAAGCCTGGCTATGACCGCAACGCGAAGGTGTACACGTACCAGGTCAACCTGCCGGTGAAAGGAAGCTACGCGGCGATCTGGCAGTTCGCGATGGCGGCGCTGCGCACGATTCCGTTCGCTTCGCTGGACGAGATCACCTTCCACCGCGACGCCATCGGCGACGCGACGGTGGACGCGCGCCTGAAGCTGACCTTGTACCTGCGCGACGGGACGGATCCGTCATGAAGAAGGCCGACATCAAGCCACGCCACGCGATCCTCGCGCTGGCCCTCGTCGGCGCCGCGCTGCTGGCCGCGTTCGGCGACCGGTCGCCGGAAGGCGACATCGCCGAGCCGGCCGAGCGTCCCGTCGCGAAGGCGGCGCTCGTGCGCACGGCCGCGCCGGCACCGGTGCCCGCCGTGCCGGCGGCCAGGGCCGGCGATGCGCCCGCGGGACAGCAGATCCTCGCGCTGGTGCCGCGCGACACGCTGATCGGGGACGGCGACGCCGCGTTCGGCCAGGGGCAGAACGGCGCCGGTCCGTTCGGGCGCCAGGACTGGACGCCGCCGCCGCCCCCGCCGCCGCCGCCGCAACCCGCGCCGCCGCCACCGCCGCCCACCGCGCCGCCGCTGCCGTTCACCTTCATCGGCAAGTCCGTCGGCGACGGCGCCTGGGAAGTCTACCTGGCGCGCGGCGACCGCACGTACGTCGTGCGCGACAAGGGCGCCGTGATCGACGGGACGTACCGCGTCGAGTCCATCGCGCCGCCGGTCCTGACCCTGACCTACCTCCCGCTGAACCAGGTTCAGCAGCTCAATATTGGAGTATTCGATTGATCGCTCGCCCAACTCTGGCCCGGCGCCTGCTCCCGGCGCTGCTCGCCATCCTGCTGTCCGGCTGCGCGGCCCAAATGGCCTACCGCGAAGGGAACGAGCTCGTGGCCCAGGACAAGGTCGAGGCCGGGCTCACCAAGTACCAGGAAGCGCTGGCCGCCGATCCGGCCAACGTCCAGTACAAGTCCGCGTACCTGCGCGCCCGCGATGCAGCCACGAACCGCCTGCTGCCGCAGGCCGACCGTGAACTGGCCGACGGCAAGGTCGACCTGGCCGTGGCGGACTACCGGCGCGTGCTGGCGATCGATCCGCTCAACGACCGCGCCCGCGCCGGCCTGCGCCAGGTGGATGCCGACCGCCGCCACGGCGTGTTGATGGGCGAAGCGCGCGCCGCGCTGGACCGCAAGGATTACGACGCGGCGAAAACGAAGCTGACCGCCATCCTGACGGAGCGTCCGACGTACGAACCGGCGCGCCAGTTGCTGGCCGAGGTGAACGAAAAGATCGCGGCGAATTCGCCCGAGGCGGCGCTGGCGGCCGCGTTCCGCACGCCCATCAACCTGGAATTCCGCGACGCCCCGATCAAGCAGATCTTCGAAGTCATCGCGCGTCACTCGGGCCTGAACTTCCTGTTCGACAAGGACGTCAAGACGGACCAGCGCGCGTCGGTCTTCCTGAAGAACAGCACGGTGGAAGCGGCCGTGTACTACCTCCTGATGACGAACCAGCTGGAGCGCCAGGTCATGGACGGCAACACGATCCTGATCTACCCGAACATCGCGGCCAAGCAGAAGGAATACCAGGAGATGACGGTGAAGACCTTCTACCTGGCCAATGCGGACGCGAAGTCCATCGGCAACACGCTCAAGACGATCCTGAAATCGAAGGACGTCGTGGTGGACGAGAAGCTCAACCTCGTGATCCTGCGCGACACGCCGGAAGCCGTGAAGCTGGCGTCGCAGCTCGTGGCGCTGCAGGACGTGCCGGAGGCCGAGGTGATGCTGGACGTCGAGGTGCTGGAAGTGCAGCGCAACCGCCTGCTCGACCTGGGCATCGACTGGCCCACGAGCCTGGCGTTCGCGCCGCTGACGTCGGCGGCCGGCGGCGCGATCACGATCGACCAGCTGCACCACCTGGACAGCACGACGATCGGCGTGACCGGTATCGCCGGTTCGATCACCGCCAGCAAGACGGACGGCGACTCCGACACCCTGGCCGCGCCCCGCATCCGCGTGCGCAACAAGGAAAAGGCCAAGGTCGTCATCGGCGACAAGCTGCCGACCATCACGACGACCATCTCGTCGGGCGTGGGCGGCTTCGCGTCCGAGTCCGTGAACTACGTCGACGTGGGCCTGAAGCTGGACGTCGAGCCCACGATCTACCTGAACAACGAGGTGGGCATCCGCATCTCGCTGGAAGTCAGCAACCTCGTCGACACGGTCACGACGAAGGGCGGCACGACGGCGTACCGCATCGGCACGCGCTCGGCGTCCACGATGCTGCAGTTGAAGGATGGCGAGAACCAGGTGCTGGCGGGCCTGATCAAGAACGAAGACCGCTCCAGCAGCACGAAGCTGCCGGGCATCGGCGACCTGCCGATACTGGGCCGGTTGTTCGGCAGCCAGCAGGACACGCGCAACAAGACCGAGGTCGTGCTGTCGATCACGCCGCACCTGATCCGCACCCTGCAGCGCCCGCCGGCATCGAGCTCCGAATTCAGCGCTGGCACGGAATCCAGCTTCCGGCGCCGTCCCGACACGAACGTGCGCACGCCGGTGCAGATTCCGGCGCAGGGTGCGCGCGCGGCGCCGGCCGCTGCGCCCGCGCGCCCGCCGGCGCCGCCCGCCGGCGCCGTGCAGCCGCCCGCCGCGCAGTCGCAACCGCAGCCGCCGGCGCCGTCGCCCGCGCCGTTGCCCGTGATTGGCGAAACCGGCATGGTGCCGGCCACCAGCGTCGGCAGGACCGGCACGCTGCCGCCCGCGCCGGCGTCCAGCTCGCCGTCGGAACTGCCGTCCGCGCCCGCGATCGACATCACGCCGCTGCCGCAGCCGGAGGTCACGCCCGTGCAGCCGGCCGCCAACCGCGTGCCGGCGTCGCAGGCCGCGTTCCCGAACCAGAAGTAAGCGTGAGATGAGCACCCGGCGCCGGCGCGGCTTCACCCTGATCGAGCTGCTCGTCACGCTCGCGATCCTGGCGCTGCTCGGCACGTTGGTGGTGCCGACCGCGCAGATCGCGCTGCAGCGCCGCCACGAACAGGAGCTGCGCGTGGCGCTGCGCGAGATCCGCGCCGCCCTCGACGCCTACAAGAAGGCCGGCGACGAAGGCCGCGTGGCGCGCCAGGCCGGCGCCAGCGGTTATCCGCCGAAGCTGGAAGTGCTCGTCGAGGGCGTGCCGGACCAGCGCAGCCCGAAGAAGGCGAAGATCTTTTTTCTGCGCCGCCTGCCGCGCGACCCGTTCAACGGCGACCCCGACCTGAAGGATGCCGAGACGTGGGGCAAGCGCAGCTACGCCAGCGAGCCGGACGAGCCGAAAGAGGGCGACGACGTGTACGACGTCTACTCGACCTCGGGCAAGGTCGGGCTGAACGGCATCCCCTACGACCGCTGGTGAAGACATGAACGTCGAACGACAACGGGGTTTTACCCTGA
Organism: Massilia orientalis; assembly: GCF_030411975.2. Lineage (NCBI taxonomy): Bacteria > Pseudomonadati > Pseudomonadota > Betaproteobacteria > Burkholderiales > Oxalobacteraceae > Massilia > Massilia orientalis. The sequence goes on from NZ_JASNRB020000028.1 coordinate 67,053, forward strand.
TCGAACTGCTGGTGGTGCTGGGCATCGTGGCGCTGCTGCTCACGCTCGCGGCACCGCGCTTCTTCCCGAAGGTCGACAGCACCAAGGAGACCATCCTCGCCGAGAACCTGCGCAACACGCGTGCCGTGATCGACCAGTTTCACGAGGACACGGGGCGCTATCCGGATTCGCTGCAGCAGCTCGTCGAGAAAAAATACCTGCCGGCGCTGCCGTTCGATCCGATCGCGGACAGCGACTCGGCCTGGACGGTCGTCCCGCCGGAGGATGGCGACAAGGGCGGCATCCACGACATCCACAGCGGCGCGCCGGGCACGGGCCGCAACGGCAAGCCGTATGCGGAATGGTAGGACGCCGCGGCGCGAGGGCGGTTTTACTTACCTCGGCCTCATCATCCTCGTGACCGTGATCGGCCTCGTGGGCGCGGCCACGCTGAAGGTCGACGCGCTGCTGCGGCGCGCGGCCGCCGAGGAAGAACTGCTGGACATCGGCGCCGCGTTCGGCGAGGCACTGCGTACGTATGCCGAAGCGACGCCGAAGGGCCAGCCGGCGCAGCCGCCGTCGCTGCAGGAACTGCTGAAGGATCCGCGTTTTCCCGGCGTGCGCCGGCATCTGCGCAAGATCTTCGTCGACCCGCTGACGGGCAAGGCCGAGTGGGGCATCGTGTGGGCCAATCCCGGCGACCGGCGCGGCGTGCTGGCCGTGTACAGCCTGTCGAAGGCGAAGCCGCTGAAAGTGGCAAATTTCGACAAGCGCTTTTCCGGTTTCGAGAACAAGCAGCACGTGTCGGACTGGAAGTTCGCGGCGACCGGACAGGCGCTGATGCAGGGGCAGGTGCTCGCGCAGGGCAAGCCGCAAATGCCCGGCCAGCCGTCGCTGTTCCAGGACCCGCCCGCGGGCACGCCGCCGCAGCCGTCGCTGTTTCCCGAGCGGGACGCGCCGCCGCCCGCGCCGGCCGAGCAGGCGCCGGGTGCCGCTGCGCCGCCGGAGAAGGAAGAGAAAGAGGGCGAGCCCGCGGAGGGACCCCAGCCCGTCCCGGCTACTTAGCGCGGCGCATGAAGTGGCGCGGCCGGAAGCCCAGCGCCAGCAGCACGGCGAAATACACGACGGCGGAGGCTCCAATGATGAGGAACAGGGCGCCCGCGCGCAGCAGGGGATGGGCGCGCAGCGCGGCCCAGTCGAGCTGCGCCTGGCTGAACCAGGCCACGGCGCCCATCAGCGCGACGGCCACGACGACTTTCAGGAAGAACGCCAGCCAGCCCGCATGCGGCACGTAGATCGCGCGCCGGCGCAGGCCCGTGAACAGGAAGCTCGCGTTGATGCACGCACCGAGGCCGATCGACAGCGCGAGGCCCGCCACGCCCAGTACCGGCACGAACACGAGGTTCATCAGCTGGGTGGCGATGAGGACGCCGACGGCGATCTTGACCGGCGTGCGGATGTCCTGGCGCGCATAGAAGGCCGGGGCGAGGATCTTGACGAGGATGATGCCGAGCAGGCCGGCCGCATAGGCCATCAGCGGCGCCGTGGCGGCCGTGACGGCGCGCGCGTTGAACGCGCCGTAGTTGAACAGCGTGGCGATCAGCGGTTCGGCCAGCGTGGCGAGACCGACGGCGGCGGGCAGCGCGAGCAGGAACGTCAACCGCAGGCCCCAGTCGAGCAGGGCCGAGTATTCGGCGGGATCGCCGTCCGCATTCGCCTTCGACAGGCTGGGCAGCAGCACCGTGCCCAGCGCGACGCCGAGCATGCCGGTCGGGAATTCCATCAAGCGGTCGGCGTACTGCAGCACGGAGACGCTGCCGGCGCCCAGGCGCGACGCGATGTTGGTGTTGATGAGCAGGCTGATCTGCGCGGCCGACACGGCGAACACCGCCGGGCCCATCTTCTTGAGGATGCGGCGCACGCCCGGGTCGGACAGGCCGGCGAACGGATTGATCGACAGGCGCGGCAGCATGCCGATGCGCTTCAGCGCGGGGATCTGGATGCCGACCTGCAGCACGCCGCCGACCATCACGGCCACCGCCATCGAATAGATCGGCACGTCGAAATACTTCACCATGAACAGCGAGAAGAAGATCGACGACAGGTTCCACAGCACGGGCGTGAACGCGGGGATCTTGAATTCGCGCCAGGTATTCAGCACGGCGCCGGCCAGCACGACGAACGACATGCACAGGATGTACGGGAACATCAGCCGGGTCATGACGACGCCGGCGTCGAACGCGGGGCCTTCGAGGCCGCTGGCGATGACGTACAGGACGATGGGCGCGCCGATGATGCCGACGACGCTCGTCGCGAGCGTCGCCCACACGAGCGTATTGGCGACGTGGTCGACGAGGGTGCGGGTGGCGGCATCGCCTTTCTGGCTCTTGTACTCGGCCAGGATCGGCACGAACGCCTGCGAGAACGCGCCTTCGCCGAACAGGCGGCGCAGCAGGTTGGGCAGGCGGAAGGCGATGTTGAAGGCGTCGGTATAATCGCTGGCGCCGAACGCGCGGGCAAACAGGGAGTCGCGCAACAGGCCGGTGATACGGGACAGCATCGTCATGCTCGAGATGGCTGCCAGGGTCTTGAGTAGGTTCATAGCCCGCGATTATAGCTGGGCTATTGCACAAAAACGAACCAGGATTTGCCCTTCGATGAAACCTTCGCTATAATCGAGGGCTGTATTGAATTCTGTTAGCAGACACTCGTTTGGCAGGCACTGGAATGGGCCGGTTTGAATGTTTGCAAACGCAACTTGACCCCGATTAGGAAATTCCATGGCAAATACCGCACAGGCGCGCAAGCGCGCTCGTCAAGCAGTCAAGCAAAACGCACACAACTCGGCTCAGCGCTCGACTCTGCGTACCGCAATCAAGGCCGTCAAAAAGGCCATCCAGGCTGGCGACAAGGCCGCTGCTTCGCAAATCTTCCAGCAGTCCGTGTCGACCATCGACAGCATCGCTGACAAGAAAATCATCCACAAGAACAAGGCCGCTCGCCACAAGAGCCGCCTGGCTGCCGCCATCAAGGCCCTGTCGGCTTAATACACCCGACAGCAACGCCCGCGCGGCCCTGGTCGCGCGCTGAGCGTGATGAAGACCCGCCCGACTTGCGTCCGGCGGGTTTTTTGTTTTCCAAAGCCCGTTGCCTATGACCTGTTGCCAAAAAACGGGGTCTGACCCTGACCCTTCCCCACAAATTTTCACAACCTGCACCAAATTGATCAGTGTAAGTAGGGCGAGCTGGAAGGCGTGGTGATCCAACTGAGGTCG